>JAFSRS010000091.1 GCA_017445985.1 Oscillospiraceae bacterium
ATTTGGCCCCCCTGCAAGGGGGGCTGTCGCGTGAGCGAAGCGAACGTGACTGGGGGGTGCCGTGTGGGCCGCGATAGTACCCCTCAGTCACCGCCGCAAGCGGCGGCGACAGCTCCCCTTGCAGGGGAGCCAATGGCGTCGGCGTAACGCCTCGCCAAATCCCAATTTGTTGAAACGCTCCGGGGCGGTCCTGAGAAGGACCGCCCCAAAAGCTCTTGTCTTGATTATTGCCGCTTTGCCAGGCCGGCGACGTATTTCGCGGCGCTCTGGCCCGCGGTGAGACCGTCGCCGACGGCCTTGGAGACCTGCAGGGGCAGGCCGGTGCAGTCCCCCGCGGCGAAAACGCCGGGGAGGTTCGTCGCCATGCTCCGATCCACGCCGACGTAGCCGTTTTCCAGCGCGATCCCGGGGAACACGTCCGTAGGGGCCAGGGTCGGGCGCAGCAGGAACACGCAGTCGACCTCCGCCGCCTCGCCGTCGCAGATCACGCGCTCGGCCTTGTCGCCGCCCTGGATCTCGCACTTCTTCGGCTTGTCGAAATACGAAACGGTACAGCCGATGGAGCGCAGAAACTCCGCCTCCTGGGGCGCGTTGGCGCTGTAGCCCAGCACGGCCACGGGCCGGTTCCGGTAGAGCATCCCGTCGCAGGTGGCGCAGTAGCTCACGCCCTTGCCCAAAAACTCAGCCTCGCCGGGGAATTTCCGCGCCCGGGCCACGCCCGCCGCCAGCACGACGGCCTTCGCGCTCTCCACGTCGGCCCCGATGCTGACGTACCAGTCGTCGCCGACGGCCAGCGCGTTCAGCACGCGCCCGGTCCGGAACTCCGCGCCGGCCTGCTCCGCGTGGGCGCGGAAGCGCTCCAGCAGCTCCGCCCCGCTCAGGCCGGGCAGGCCCAGATAGTTGTCCACCAGCTCCGCCTTCCACAGCGGGTTTTCCTCCATCGGGTTGGAGATCACCAGTACGCTGCGCCCTCTTGCGCGCACGTTTACCGCCGCGGACAGCCCCGCCGGGCCGCCGCCGATCACAATCACGTCATAAGCCATTTTCATATCTCCTCCGTTTTATTAATTTTTTCCTCCGCGGTACATGAAAGCCCGGGCCACGTTGATCGCCAGTCTTGTGGGCAGCGGGCGCAGCGCGTCCGGGAGGTCCTGACGCTCCTGATAGATGATATGAAGGTTGTCCGCGTCCGTCTGAAAGGCGGGGTGCGCGGGGTTCGAGGTGACGACCACGGCCTCCCTCGCGCGCGCGCAGAGGTTCCGCACCCCGCGCCGTCAGGTGGTGGTTGTCCAGCAGGACGAAGGACACCGGCGTTTTCGCGGGCGGGGCTTGCTCGTTGAGGCCCAGCTTGGCGAACACCCGCCCCGTGTTGAAGGACCAGAGGTCGGTGGTCTGCTCGATCTCGTAATACTGACGCAGGCCCTCCCGGACGCCGGGGATCTTCGGGAGATCCCGGTCCGCGTCCAGCGCGTCCGTGGCCCCGGTGCTGATCTTGCCGTCCACCGACGACAGCATGAACAAGGTCGTGACCGGTCTGTCCATCGTACTTCCTCACGTTTCAGTTCTTCCGTCAGAAAAAGAAATGCTGCCGCAAATTAAAATCTTGCAGGATTCCGCACCGGCGTACCTGTACGTTCGTAGGGGCGACCCTATGTGGTCGCCCGCACGGAACGATAAGCGCAGACGTCGTAGGGAGCGATCCCCTGATCGCTCCGCGTTTTTCTGACGTTACGACGGCTGTCACCCTGTGCGTGCGATGATCCGCACCGCGCTTTGCGCGGCGCGGCGGCGCCATCTGGGGATGGCGCCCTACGGGCTTGGCGATCATTTCGGCGCGGGCGACCACAGAGGGTCGCCCCTACGAGCAGATCGGAAAGCAGACACAGCATCACGCATGCTCCGTTTTGCCCGCAAGCCGGACCGCTTGCCGCGACCTCCGCCTCACCTGATCTGCCCGTTGCCGCGGATGATATATTTGTAGCTGTTCAGCTCCTCCAGCCCCATGGGGCCGCGGGCGTGGAGCTTCTGGGTGGAGATGCCCATCTCGCAGCCGAGGCCGAACTCGCCGCCGTCGGTGAAGCGGGTGGAGACGTTCACGTACACGGCGGCGGCGTCCACCAGCGCGGTGAACTTCGCCGCGTTCTCCTCGCTGCGGGTCAGGATCGCCTCGCTGTGCCCGGTGGAGTGGCGGGCGACGTGGGCGATGGCGGCGTCGGCACTGTCCACCACCGCGACGGCGAGGATATAATCCAGAAATTCCGTATCGAAATCCGGCGCTCCGGCGGGCGTGCCGGGGATGATCGCCGCGGCTGCCGGGTCCAGCCGCAGCTCCACCGGGACGAGGCCCCGCGCTTCGCGGTCCCCGACCAGCCGCCGGCGCAGCTTGGGAAGGAACTCCGCCGCGATGCTCCGATGGACCAGCAGGACCTCCTCCGCGTTGCAGACGGAGGGGCGGCTGGTCTTGGCGTTCTCGATGATATCCAAAGCCTGCGCCTGGTCCGCCGATTCGTCCACGAAGATGTGGCAGATGCCGGTGCCGGTCTGGATGCAGGGGACCTTCGCGTTCTCGGTGCAGCGGCGGATCAGGCCCGCGCCGCCCCGGGGGATCAGCAGGTCGATCAGGCCCACGGCCCGCATCAGCTCGTCGGCGCTGGCGTGGGAGGTATCCTCGATGAAGCCCACCAGCGCCGCCGGGAGTCCGGCGTCCTCCAGTCCGCGGCGGATCGCGGCGACGATGGCCGCGTTGGAGCGGCAGGCCTCGCGCCCGCCGCGCAGCACCACCGCGTTGCCGGATTTCAGCGCCAGCGCCGCGGCGTCGGAGGTCACGTTGGGGCGGCTCTCGTAGATGATCGCCACCACGCCCAGGGGCACGGAGGTCTTTTCGATCACCATGCCGTTGGGCCGCTCCACGCGGCTCAGGACCCGCCCCTCCGGGTCCGGGAGCGCCGCCACCTCGCGCACGCCCCGGGCCATGCCCGCGATGCGCTCCGGCGTCAGGGTCAGCCGGTCGATCATCACGTCCCCGTAGCGCTCCAGCGCCGCGTCCACGTCCGCGCGATTGGCCTCCAAAATCATATCCTGCTCCGCGATCAGCCGGTCCGCGATGGCCAGCAGGGCCTGGTTCTTCCGCTCTCTGGACGCGGTCAGCGCCGGAAGGGCGCGTTTGGTCTCAATCAGTATCTCCTGCGTGCTTCTCATGCCAATTCCTCCCTTATTTCCCTGCGTTTCCCGCCGCGAGGACCGCCTCGATCACCGCGGAGCGAAAACCCTTTTCCTCCAGCTTGCGGACGCCCTGGATCGTGGTCCCGCCGGGGGAACAGACCGCGTCCTTCAGCTCTCCGGGGTGCCGCCCGCTCTGCAGGAGCAGCTTCGCGGAGCCCAGCGCGGTCTGCGCCGCCAGCAGCAGCGCGTCCCGGCGGGGCAGGCCCATGGCCACGCCCGCGTCCGCCATGGCCTCCACGAAGAGATCGACGTAGGCCGGGCCGCAGCCGGAGACCGCCATGCCCGCGTCCATCAGCCGTTCCTCTACCTTTAAAAATTTCCCCGCGAAGCGCAGCGCGCGGAGGAAGGCCTCCGGCTCCGCGCCCGCGCCGCAGGTGTACAGGATCATTCCCTCGCCCACCGAAACCGGGGTGTTGGGCATGATCCGGATCATCGGGTGATCGCCCAGCATCTCCCGGAGCGACGCGAGGGAGACCCCCGCCGCCATGGAGACGAGGGTGAAAGGCTCCGCTTTCTCCGCCAGCAGCGGGCGAAGCTCCGCGCAGAGGGTCGGGAGCACGCAGGGCTTGACGCCGAGGAAGATCAGCTCCCCCGCCCGGACGGCCCCGGCCAGGTCCGTCACGGTCCCGCCGAGCTCCCGTTGCAGCCGCTCCGCCGTCTCCTGGCTGCGGTCCATGAGGACCAGCTCGTTTTCCGCCGCCTGGGACGCGGCCCGCGCCAGGGCGCCGCCCATGTTGCCTGTGCCGATGAACGCGATCTTCATGCTTTCGTCCTCCGATCTCAATAAGCCGTCCGCCTGCCGACGAACAGCGTGCCCACGTCCTGTCCCGCGGCAATGTCAAAGAGGATGCGCGGGTTGCGCCCGTTGGCAATCACCACGTCGATGCCCTGGGCGGTGGCGATGTCCGCGGCCTGCAGCTTGGTCCGCATGCCGCCGGTGCCGCGGCGGGAGCCCGCGCCGCCCGCCAGGGCGTAGGTGGCCTCGTCGATCCGCTCGATCTTCTGGATAAGCTTTGCGTTTTTATACAGCCGAGGGTCCTTGTCGTAGAGCCCGTCGATATCCGAGAGGATGATGAGCCTGTCGGCCCGGCAGAGCACCGCCACCACCGCGGAGAGCATGTCGTTGTCGCCGAAGAGCTTCTCCACGGACTCGATCTCCTTATAGCTGACGGAGTCGTTTTCGTTCACGATGGGGATGATCCCGTGCTCCAGCAGCGCGCCGAAGGTGTTCGCCAGGTTCTCCTTCTTCTCCTCGATCTCGATATCCTCCGCGTTCAGGAGGATCTGGGCCACGGTCTTGTTGTAATAGCCGAAAAACTTGTCGTAGAGGAACATGTTCTCGCACTGGCCCACCGCGGCGGCGGCCTGCTTCAGCCGCAGCTCCTTCGGCTTTTCCGGCAGGTGCATCTTCTGCGCTCCGATGGCGATGGCCCCGGAGGAGACCAGGATCACCTCGCTGCCCCGGTTTTGCATGTCCGACAGCGCGAAGGCCAGGTCCTCAAAGGCCCGGAGGTTGCTGTTCCCGTTCTCGTGCGTCAGAGTGGAGGTCCCGACCTTGACGACGATCCTGTTTTTCTTCTGCATCGCGTTCTCTCCGTTTCATGAATGATGCCTTGATTATATCAGTTTCTTCCGATATTGCAAGAATATTTGTCGCGCGGGGGGCGGTACGGCCGCGGAAAGCAATTTTGAAAGGCCGCTTTAGGCCTTCGTAGGGACGGCTCTCAGCCGTCCGCCGGTACGATTCCCACCGGCCGGTAGGGCGCGATCCCCTGATCGCTCCGCGGCTTACCGGGGCCGCGAGTTTTGCCGCGCCTTCGCTCCCCTGAAAGGGGAGCTGTCGGCCCACAAGGCCGACTGAGGGGTTCTGCCCCGCGCGTTGCGCGGGGCGCGTTGGAAAAGCGGACGGCTGAGAGCCGTCCCTACGGAGGACTTTTCAGGTGCGTAAAAGTGAAAAGTGATTTTCACGCGGCGGGGCGATCCCGTCTTGTGGCCGCCGGAAAAGCATGGTATAATGGATCCAATATTCATTTTGGGAGGGCGCGGCATGAAAGACGTGAAGGCCATTCTGGACCGGATGACGCTGGAGGACAAGGTCGCTCTCTGCTCCGGCGCGAGCTTCTGGGAGACGAAAGCGTTTGAAAAATACGGCGTCCCCGCGCTGTTCATGTGCGACGGACCCCACGGGCTGCGGCGGCAGGAGTCGGACGCGGACATGCTGGGCGTCAACGAGTCCCGGCCCGCGACCTGCTTCCCCACCGCCGTGAGCACCGCCGCGAGCTGGGACCCGGAGCTGCTGGCTCAGATCGGCGCGGCCATCGGCGAGGAGGCGAAGGCGCAGGGCGTCGGCCTGGTCCTGGGGCCCGGCGTGAACATGAAGCGCAATCCCCTCTGCGGGCGCAACTTCGAGTATTTCAGCGAGGACCCGCTGCTGGCGGGCAAGCTGGCCGCGGGCTTCATCCGCGGGCTCGAGGGCCAGGGCGTCGGCAGCAGCCTGAAGCACTTCGCCGCGAACTCTCAGGAGTATTGCCGCTTCAACTCCGACGGGGTCATGGACGAACGGACGCTGCGGGAGCTGTACCTCCCCGCCTTTGAGATCGCGGTGAAGGAGGGCAAGCCCGCCACGGTCATGTGCGCCTATCCCAAGCTGAACGGCGTCCATTGCAGCGAACACAAGGAGCTGCTGACGGACGTTCTGCGGAACGAATGGGGCTACGAGGGGCTGGTCGTCACCGACTGGGGCGCGATGAACGACCGGATCGCGGGCTTTCGCGCGGGCTGCGACCTGAACATGCCCGGCGGCAGCGCCTACATGGAACGGGAGGTCATAAAGGCGGTCCGGAGCGGCGCGCTGCCGGAGTCCGCCGTGGACGCGAGCGCGGCGCGGGTCCTGAAGCTGGCGTTCCGGGCGGCGGAGACGCTGAGCGCGCCCGCTGCCTGTGATTTTGAGGCCCATCACGCCCTGGCGAAGCGCGCCGCCTGCGCGGGCGCGGTGCTGCTGAAAAACGAGGGCGGCGTCCTGCCGCTGCGGGAGGGCACGAGCCTTGCCGTGATCGGCCACATGGCGAAGGCGCTGCGCTTTCAGGGCGCGGGCTCCAGCCACATCAACCCGACGCGGCTGAGCCAGCCCGTGGACTTCCTCCCCGGCGCTGTGTACGCCGCGGGCTGCGACGCCCGGGGCGAGACCAACGACGCGCTGCTCGCGGAGGCCGTCGAAGCCGCGCGGACCGCGGAGACCGCCGTCGTGTTCGCCGGACTGCCGGACCGCTATGAGTCCGAGGGCTTCGACCGGACGGACATGCGCATGCCGGAGGGCCACGCCCGCATGATCGAGGCCGTGGCGGCGGCCAACCCGAATACGGCGGTGGTCCTCCTCTGCGGCGCGCCGGTGGAGTGCCCCTGGGCTGATCGGGTCCGGGCGATCCTCTATCTGGGCCTGCCGGGCCAGGCGGGCGGCGAGGCCGTCGCGGACCTGCTCTGCGGGCGGGCGGAGCCGGACGGACGGCTGGCGGAGACCTGGCCGCTGCGCTACTCCGACTGCGTTTCCGCGCCCTGGTACGCGAAAACGAAGGACGCGCTGTATCTCGAGGGCCTCTACACCGGCTACCGCTATTACGACAAGGCGGAAAAGGCCGTCCGCTGGCCCTTCGGCTACGGGCTGAGCTACACGCGCTTTCAATATTCCGATTTGAAGATCGACGGCGGCACCGTCACGGTCACGGTGACGAACGCCGGGGACCGCCCCGGCGCGGAGGTCGTGCAGCTCTATATCGAAGCGCCGCAAAACGGCCTCCACCGCCCGCTGCGGACGCTTCGGGGCTTTGAAAAGGCGGAGCTGAACGCGGGGGAGCGCAAATCCGTCTCGTTCACCCTGACGGACCGGGATCTCGCCGTCTGGCAGAACGGCTGGACGGTCCCGGCGGGGGACTATACGGTCTGCGTCGGCCCGAACAGCCGGGAGCTGCCGCTGAGGGAAACGGTCCACAGGGACGGCGCGGCGCTGCCCGTCCCGGAATGGCAGAGGGGCAGCTTTTACGAGCGCTGTCAGGGCAGGCCCGATCAGGCGCTTTTGGAGGCGGCGATGGGGAGGCCCTACGCCCCCGCGGAGCCGAGGAAGGGCTCCTTCACGATGGACAACACGGTGCTGGAAATGAAGGCGGAGTCCCGGATCATGCGGCTCGTGTACCGGGTGATGGAGCGGACCGTCGCGAAGGGCTGCGGGGGAAAGGCCGATTACGAGGACCCGGATTTCCGGATGCTGATGGCCGCCAGCGCGGGCAGCCCCCTGCGGAGCATCCAGATCCTCAGCGGCTCGAAAAGCGGCCTGTTCCCCGGCCTGCTGGAGATCGCCAACGGGCATCTTCTCCTGGGGATCGGGAGGATGCTCAGAGGATAACAGCCTTCCAGGGCATAGAGCGCGGCGTTCGGACAAATCGGGAGTTGGCGAGATCATGTTCGTAGGGGCGACCCTGTGTGGTCGCCCGCAGGTTACGACGATTGCCACGTCGTAGGGAGCAATCCCCTGATCGCGCCGCGTTGCGCCATGTTTCGACGTCATATCACGCCCCGCGCAACGCGCGGGGCGGGAAACATGGTCGTAACGTCGGCGCGACGCGATAATCCTGGCGTTCTCCCTCTCCTGCCGCTGCGGCGGCACCCTCCCCCGCTGGGGGAGGGAGGGGAGC
>JAFSRS010000092.1 GCA_017445985.1 Oscillospiraceae bacterium
GGCCCTGTGTGGTTGCCCGGGCCGAGATTACCGCCGATCCCGTAGGGCGCCATCCCCTGATGGCGCCGCCGCCCCGCGCAGAGCGCGGGGCGGGATGCGATATCGTAAGAACGCGATAATCGTGACGTTCTCCCTCTCCTGCCGCTGCGGCGGCACCCTCCCCCGCTGGGGGAGGGAAAGGAACCGAAGACGTCACCGCCAGCCTCGAAACCAACGCGCCGAGGTGACAACTCGCCTCCCTCCCCCAGCGGGGGAGGGTGCCCGAAGGGCAGGAGAGGGAGAAGGTTGAAATCTGTGAGCGGAACGCGGAGCGATCAGGGGATCGCTCCCTACGGCGTGGCGGAAATTCACGCCTCAATGCCCCAGATTCACCGCTTTTATATACAGCCGCCCCTGCTCGTGCATCGGGCCGTTTTCCAGCAGCTCCACGTCGGTGAAGCCCGCCTCCCGGAGCAGCGCCGTCAGCGTTTCCGGCGCGTGGGCGTACTCCACGTGCTCCTCCTGCTCCCGCCGCCAGAGCTCCCCGGCGCGGGTGAACACGTCCATGCCGTAGAAGAGCGCCTGCTCCTCCTCGTCGAACTCGCCCCGCCAGAGACAGAGCGCGTCCTCCTCCTCGTCCACGAACACGCCGCCGTCCAGCGAGCGCAGGTGCTCCGGGCTGTGGAAATCGAAGGAAAGGACCCCGCCCGGCTCGATGAACAGGTGCAGCCGCCGCAGCAGCTCCGGCAGCTCCTCCGGCGGGAGGTAGTTCATCCCGTCCAGGGAACAGTAGGCCCCCTCCACCGTGCCGAAGAGGTCCAGCTCGGATGCCTCCTGGCACAGGAACAGCGGCGGCACGGACAGCTCCATCCCCGCGGCCTTCTGCTGGGCCTGCGCGAGCATCTCCGGCGCGGCGTCCACGCCGATCAGCTCCCGCCCGCGCCCTGCCAGCAGCAGCGTCAGCGTCCCGGTGCCGCAGCAGAGGTCCAGCAGCGTATGCCGCCGCCCCAGCAGCGCGTCGTACCAGTCCGCCAGGGCCTCGTAGGGCACGTCCCGGGTGAAGGCGTCGTACCAGGGCGCTAGAGGCCCGTAGTTCACGGCTCTTCCTCCGGCGCCTTCAGCCCCATGCGCGCAAAGACGGCGCTGTAGCCGCTGGCCCCGAATTGCAGGGAGCGGTTCACGCGGCTGATCGTCGCGCTGGAGGCTCCGGTCTTTTCGAGGATGTCGGTGTAGATCATGCCCTGCTCCAGCAGCATCGCCACCTGAAAGCGCTGCTCCATCGCCTGCAGCTCCGTCAGGGTGCAGAGGTCCGAGAAGAACTTCTTGCACTCGTCGAGGCTCTGCAAAGACAGGATCGCCTCATACATCTGGTCGCTGCGCTCTTTTTTGATGCGTTTGTTCATGAAATATACTCCCTGTCGCTTCGCTCCGCGGCATTCTCCGCCGCGCCCACAATGGTAACACTTTACATTATAAAAGTAAAGCTGGAATATTACAATTTATTTTGTAAGATTCTGCCCAAAATTCCTCTCGACTTTTTTGGGAACATCGGCTATAATAAATCATGAGAAAGGAGGCGTATTCGGTATGAACGTAATCGTATGGGCCGGACTGACGGTGCTGTTCGTGATCGTGGAGCTCGCGACCTACGGGCTGGCGAGCATCTGGTTCGCGCTGGGCTCCCTGGTGGGGCTGGTCGCCGCCGCGCTGGGCGGGCCGATCTGGCTGCAGATCGTGCTTTTCGCCGTGGTCAGCGCCGCGACGCTGCTGCTGACGCGGCCCCTGGCGCAGAAGTACGTCAACAGCCGCACCCAGGCCACCAACGCGGACCGCGTGATCGGCGCGAAGGCCCTGGTAACGGAGGAGATCAACGAGCTGGCGGGGACCGGCTCCGTCCGCGTGGACGGCAAGATCTGGACCGCCCGCAGCGCGGACGACAGCGTGCTGCCCGCCGGAACGCGGGTCGTCGTGAAGGAGATCCGCGGCGTCCGGCTCATCGTGGAGCCGGAACGCTGACACGAAAGGAACCAATATTAAGGAGGAGCGTTTATGGATTCGATACTCAGAGTCATCCCCATCGTGATCGTGGCGGCCATCATTATCGCCGTCCTCGTCAAGAACATCCGCATCGTCCCCCAGGCTCGCGCCTTCATCATCGAGCGCCTGGGCGTCTACAGCACGACCTGGAACGTGGGCCTGCATTTCAAGGTCCCCTTCATCGAGCGGGTCGTGAAGCAGGTCAGCCTGAAGGAGCAGGTGGCGGACTTCCCGCCCCAGCCCGTCATCACGAAGGACAACGTCACGATGCAGATCGACACCGTGGTCTTCTTCCAGATCACGGACCCGAAGCTGTTCACCTACGGCATCGAGCAGCCGATGCTGGCCATCGAGAACCTCTCCGCCACCACGCTGCGTAACATCATCGGCGATCTGGAGCTGGACCAGTGCCTGACCAGCCGCGACATCATCAACAGCAAGATGCGCTCCATCCTGGACGAGGCCACCGACCCCTGGGGCATCAAGGTCAACCGCGTGGAGCTGAAGAACATCCTGCCGCCGCGTGAGATCCAGAACGCGATGGAGAAGCAGATGAAGGCCGAGCGCGAGCGCCGCGAGGCGATCCTCCGCGCCGAGGGCGAAAAGAAGAGCGCGATCCTCACCGCCGAGGGCATGAAGGAGAGCGCGATCCTGAACGCCGAGGCCGAAAAGGAGGCCGCGATCCTCCGCGCCGACGCGAAGAAGCAGGCCGCGATCCTGGAGGCCGAGGGCGAAGCCGAGGCCATTTTGAAGGTCCAGACCGCCACCGCCGAAGGTATCCGCCGCATCAACGAGGCGACTCCCAGCGACGGCGTCATCAAGATCAAGGCGCTGGACGCCTTCGCCGCCGCCGCCAACGGCCGCGCGACGAAAATCATCATCCCCAGCGAGATCCAGGGCCTGGCCGGTCTCGCCGAGGGCATTTTGCAGACCGTCCGAGAGCCCGACCACGCCCCTGCGAAAAAGCCGGAAGGCACAAAGTAAGCACCAACAGCGCCGCCCCCGCGAGAGCGGAGCGCGGCGCTGTTTTTGACCAATGAGGGCGTCGAAATGTAGAGGCTGCCATTGCGCGGGAAAAGCAAATCAAAGGCTGGAACCGCGCCAGAAAAATCAAGCTGATCACACTGAAGAACCCGTACTGGAAGGATCTGTCAGAGGAATGGGAGCAGCCGGAGAACGCCTCGTTTTGAATGAACGCGAAATGCGCTGGAACGAAAAAACGAACCGGACCAGCTTCCCCCGTCTGTCATTCCGAGCCAGTGCGCACACTGGCGTGGGAATCCCATTTCGAGGCAGTAGCGTAAAGGTGGGATTGCCACACCAGTGCTGCGGCACTGGTTCGCAATGACAGCGTGGGGTAACGTGGCAGCTCTTTCGTTATGTGAGCATTAACGAACCGATCCATATAGAAAAGAACACAACCCTTTGGAGGAAAACATGAGAACCGAACGTGATTCCATCGGCGTGGTACCGCTGCCGGACGGGGCCTATTACGGGGCCCAGACCCTCCGGGCGAAGGAGAATTTCCCGATGACGGGGCGGCTGATGCACCCCTACATGGTGGAAAGCCTGGTCCTGATCAAAAAGGCCGCGGCCATCGCCAACCAGCGGGCGGGCACTTTAAAGCCCGACGTGGCCTCCGCCATCATCCGCGCCTGCGACGAGATTTTGAGCGGCAAGCTCCGCGATCAGTTCATCGTCGATCCCATCCAGGGCGGCGCGGGCACCAGCGCCAACATGAACGCCAACGAGGTCGTGGCCGCCCGGGCCTGCGAGATATTGGGCGGGGAGCGGGGCGACGGGCGCGTCCACCCCAACGACCACGTGAACATGGCCCAGTCCACCAACGACGTGTTCCCCTCGGCGGGCAAGCTGGCGGCGCTGCGGATGACCGAGGCCCTGCTGAGCGCTCTGGACCGCCTGATCGCGGCCTTCGAGCGCAAGGCGGAGGAGACCGCGACGGTGCTCAAGCTGGGCCGCACCCAATTACAGGACGCGGTCCCGATGTACCTGGGCCAGGAGTTCCGCGCCCACGCCCACGCGCTGCGCCGCTGCGCGAACCGCATCCTGCGCAGCCGGAACGAGCTCTTCGAGCTGAACCTGGGCGCGACGGCCATCGGCACCTGCATCAACGCCAGCGACGGGTATCTGAGCTGCGTGATGGACATCCTCGCGGACCTGGTGGGCCAGCCGGTGAAAGCCGCGGACGACCTGGTGGACGCGACGCAGAACGCGGACAGCTTCGCCGCGATCTCCTCCGCGGTGAAGAACTGCGCCCTGGTCATGAGCAAGATCGCCAACGACATGCGTCTGCTGTCCAGCGGCCCCTGCGGCGGCATCGAGGAGCTGCACCTGCCCGCGCGGCAGCTCGGCTCGTCCATCATGCCGGGCAAGATCAACCCGGTGATCCCGGAGGTCGTGACCCAGGCCGCCTTCCTCGTGGCGGGAAACGACGTTACCATCTCAATGGCAGTCGAGGCGGGGCAGCTGGAGCTGAACGCCTTTGAGCCGGTGGTCTTTTACTGCCTGTTCGAGTCGCTGGAGGTCCTGACCCACGCGGCGGACACCTTCCGGGAGCGCTGCGTCGAGGGCATCCTCGCCGACGAGGAGCACTGCCGCGAGCTGCTGATGAAGTCCACGGTCATCGCGACGGCCCTCTGCCCGGAGATCGGCTACGAGCGGGCCTCCGCCATCGTCAAGATCGCCCAGAAGGAGCGCCGCACCGTCGTGGACGTGGCGGAAGAGGAGCTGAACATGCCGCGCGACGCCGTGGAGCAGATCGTCAGCAACTGTCTGAAGGAGCGGAAACGGTA
>JAFSRS010000093.1 GCA_017445985.1 Oscillospiraceae bacterium
CCGGTCGTCCCCGCGCCCGCCGCGGCCAAGCCCGTCAGGCCCGCCCCCGCCGCGCCCCGCGCGTCCGCCTCCAGAAAGCCCATGCCGAAGGTGGAGCCGCTGAGCATCGAGGAGGCGGCGAGCATCGCGGGCGTGGACCTGACGCCGAAGCAGCCGGAGCCCCCGGTCCACACGGAGGAATTCACCACCGCGGAGGTCCGGGACAAGCGCTCCGCCGCCCGCAAGGGCATTGACCCCGTCGCGCTGCAGCAGGAGACCGACGCGGTCGCCAAGGCTGTGGAGCAGAAGAACGCCGAGACCCAGCCGGTCTACCACTTCCCACCCGTCGATCTGCTCGAGCGAGGCCCCGGCGGCGACGTGGACGCGACGGAGGAGCTGGAGATCAACTCCGAGCGCCTGCAGCGGACGCTGGACAGCTTCGGGGTCGGCGCGAACCTCACGGATATCACCCGCGGGCCCACGGTCACGCGCTACGACCTGGAGCTGGACACCGGCGTCCGGCTGAACAAGCTGACGAATCTGGCGGGCGATATCGCCCTGAGCCTGGGCGTCAGCGGCGTCCGCATCGCGCCCATCGAGGGCCGCAGCTCCATGGTCGGCATCGAGGTGCCGAACAAGATCGTCTCCACGGTCTATCTGCGGGACATCATCGACACGGAGACCTTCCGCCGCGCCCCGAGCAAGCTGAGCTTCGCCCTGGGCAAGGATATCAGCGGCGACGCCATCGTCGGCAACATCGCCAAGCTGCCCCACCTGCTGATCGCCGGTACCACCGGCTCCGGCAAGTCTGTCTGCATGAACTGCCTGATCCTCTCCCTGCTCTACAAGAGCACCCCGGAGGAGGTCCGCCTCATCATGATCGACCCGAAGATGGTGGAGCTCGGCATCTACAACGGCGTGCCGCATCTCTACGTCCCCGTCGTCACCGACCCGAAAAAGGCCGCGGGCAGCCTGCAGTGGAGCGTCGTGGAGATGCTGAAGCGCTACCGGATGTTCTCCGAGATGGGCGTCCGCGATCTGGCTGGCTACAACGCGATTCAGCGCCGGAACAACGCCGACACGCTGCCCCAGGTCGTCATCATCATCGACGAGCTGGCCGATCTGATGATGGTCGCCAGCAAGGAGGTCGAGGAGAGCATCTGCCGCGTCGCCCAGATGGGCCGCGCCGCGGGCATGCACCTGGTCATCGCGACCCAGCGCCCCTCCGCCGACGTGATCACCGGCCTGATGAAGGCCAACATCCCCAGCCGCATCGCCTTCGCGGTCTCTTCCGCGATGGAATCCCGCATCATCCTCGACCAGGCAGGCGCGGAAAAGCTGGTGGGTCACGGCGACATGCTCTACGCGCCCATCGGCACCGGCAAGCCCCCGCGCATCCAGGGCGCCTTCGTCAGCGACGAGGAGCGCGAGGAGATCGTCAACTTCATTAAGGCCAACGGCGAGGCGAACTACGATCCGGAGATCCAGTCCAGCATCGACGCCGCCGCCGCGGAGAAGGAGAAGGAAAAGGACAAGGGCTCCAAGGCCGAGAGCGTGGAGGAGACTGAGAGCGGCGACTTCGACGAGCTGCTGCCCCAGGCGGTGGACGTGGTCTTTGAGACGAAGCAGGCCAGCGTGTCCATGCTCCAGCGCCGCCTGAAGCTGGGCTACTCCCGCGCCGCGCGGATCGTGGACCAGATGGAGGAGATCGGCGTCGTCGGACCCTTCGAGGGCAGCAAGCCCCGCCGCATCCTCCTGACGCGGGAACAGTGGCTGGAAATGCAGACGGTCCAGGGCACCGCGCCGGTGGAACAGCTCCCCGAGCAGACCAGCTTCGCGGACTATCAGGACAAGCCGCCCGAGGAATGGACGGACGCGTGAGCTGAGGTAGGAGGTATGAGGTAGGAAGTAGGAGGTAATATGTTCCGAAACCCGCAAACACCTCCTCCCTCCTACCTCCTACCTATCAGTTGCTTTTGTTATGAAAGACTATTTCGACTTGAATCTATCTGACCTTGCCCTGGGGGAGGTCTCCTCCCTCGGCCTTGCCTATATCGGGGACTGCGTGTTTGAGCTGCTGGTGCGGTCCCACCTGCTTTTGAGCGGGCGGCATACAAACCGGAGCCTGCACGCCGCGGCGGTGGAATACTCCCGCGCCCCGGCCCAGGCCGCCGCGATGGAACGGCTGCTGCCGCATCTGACGGAGGAAGAGCTGACGGTCTATCGCCGCGGGCGCAACACCCACGTGAATTCCATCCCCAAAAACGCCGACGTCGGCCAGTACCACGCCGCCACCGGGCTGGAATGCCTCTTCGGCTGGCTCTATTTGAAGGGCCGGAAGGAGCGGATCAACGAGCTGTTCGCGCGTGTCGTAGAACCCTCGTAGGGGCGACCCTGTGTGGTCGCCCGGATAATTCCAAACTAACCACTAACCACTAACAACTAACAACTCTCAACTAAATCTCGGAGGTCCTCCCATGCCCCTCGATTCCGTCACCCTGTCCGCTCTGGCCGGGGAGCTGCAAAACAAACTGACCGGCTGCCGCATCGACAAGGTGCAGCAGCCGGAGCGCGATACGGTCCTGCTCTCCGTCCACGGGCCGAACGCCTCCGGGCGCTTCGTGCTCTGCGGCGGCGTCGGCACCGCGCGGGCGCACTTCACCGACGCCCGTTACGAAAATCCCGCCCAGCCGCCGATGTTCTGCATGCTGCTGCGCAAGCACCTGGTGGGCGCGCGGCTGGACGCGATCGAGCAGCCGGAGCGGGAACGGCTGCTGCTCTTCCGCTTCGACGCGAAGGACGAGCTGGGCTTTTCCACGCAAAAGACGCTGGCGCTGGAGCTGATCGGACGGGGCACGAACCTGATTTTGATCGATGGCGAGGGGCGCATCCTCGACTGTCTGCGCCGGGTGGACGCGGAGATGAACCCGCTGCGGCAGGTCTTACCGGGGCTGCTCTACCGCCTCCCGCCCAGGCCGGAAAAGCCGGACTTCTTCACGCTCACGGGCGCGGAGCGGCGGGCGCTGTGGGAGCAATCCGACGGACAGCGTCCGGCGGACAAGTGGCTGCTGGATACCTTCAACGGCCTCTCTCCCCTGCTCTGCCGGGAGCTCGTCTGCCGTTGCCACGGCGACCTGAGCACCCTGCCCGACGCGATGGACGCCTTCGCCGACACGGTGCTGGCCGGCTCCTTCACCCCCTGGATGCTGGTGGAGAACGGCAAGCCGCGGGACTTCTCCTGCCTGCCGATCCTGCAGTACGGCGAGGCGATGGAGGGCGAGGCTTTCCCGGACTTCTCCGCGCTGCTGGACGCCTTTTATACCCGCCGCAGCCAGGGCGAGGACATGCGCCGCCGCACCGCGGAGCTGCGCCGGACCGTGAAGAACGCCCGGGACCGCTGCACCCGCAAGCTGGCCCTCCAGACCGCGGAGCTGGCGAACTGCGCGAAGCGGGACGAAAAGCGCCGCTGGGGCGATCTCATCACCGCGAACCTCTACCGCGCCCCGAAGCAGGGCGCGACGAGCATGAGCGCGACGGACTACTACGCCGAGGGTTGCCCGGAGGTCACGGTCCCGCTGGACCCGCTGAAAAGCCCCCAGCAGAACGCCGCGGCCTACTACAAGGAGTACAACAAGGCCAAGACCGCCGAGGCCTATCTCACGAAGCTGATCGAGACGAACCGCCGGGACGAGCAGTATCTGTCCAGCGTCCTGGACGAGCTGGAGCGCGCCTCCGGCGAGAGCGATATTTCCGAAATTCGCCGGGAGCTGACGGAGACCGGGTATCTGAAGCAGCAGAAGAACGCGAAAAAGCAGCGCGAGCGCGAGGCCGCGCCGCTGCGCTTCCGTTCCTCCGGCGGCTTTGAAATTTTGGTCGGCCGGGGCAACCGGATGAACGACCAGCTCACCTTCAAGACCGCCGCGAAGGGCGATCTCTGGTTCCACGTCCAGAAGCTCCACGGCAGCCACGTGATCCTGCGCTGCGCGGGCGAGACGCCGGACGAGCAGAGCGTCCGCGAGGCCGCGACTCTGGCAGCGACCCACTCCCAGGCCAGCGGCGGCGGCAAGGTCCCCGTGGACTACACCCGCGTGAAGTTCGTGAAAAAGACCCCCGGCGCCCTCCCCGGCATGGTGATCTACACCGAGCAGACCACGGTCACCGCCGAGGCGGACGAGGGCCTGGAGGAACGGCTGAAGACCATTTGAAACGTTGGGAGAGCTATCTGCATGAGAGCTGCGTCACCTATGAAAAATCCTATTCCAGCTCCCTGTATGCCGACCAGCGGGGCAACAAGTACGAGCAGTTCTGGCAGTATCAGAGCGCGGACGGCAGCTCCACCTGGCTCTACAGCAGTCATTTTCAGCAAAACGACAGCAACCGTCTGGTGCTCTTCCTCTGGAGCGACCGGCCCGACGCCCTGGGCCGCCGCCCTATCTACCACGCCAAGGACATGGATGGCGGGGGGTACGGCTGGGCCGTGGTGCGCTACGCGGACAGCTATGCGGAAGAGCTGGTGACGGTCCTGGTGGACGGGGGCTTCGCCCGGTATTCAGACCCGCAGACCGGGAACGGCTTTTCCGCACTGCTGCTTGCTGAGCCCACGACCCTGCACATCCTGGACGACCCCTCCGACGGGGCCGCGATCCTGGAATGGACCGTGGATTACACCAACAGCGCCGGGACGGCGCACAGCGACACGCTGGCCGCGGATCGGGAAACCGGCTGCTCTGAGGACCTGGCGATCCAAGGCTATGACGACTACGCGGCAGACAACAAGACCGTCACCGTCACCGGAACGCAGGAGGATATCCCCGACTACACTCTGAGCTTCGTGACGGACACCGACGAGAGCCTCGAGCCCATCACCGCCCCCGCCGGAACGCCCATCACGCTGCCCGTTCCCAGCTACGAAGGCCACAGCTTCGTGGGCTGGTTCCGGGACGAGAACTTCTGGGTGCCCTTCAACGAGACCGCCCTGCCCGCGGAAAACCTGACGCTCTACGCGAAATGGGCCGAGCTGCCCATTCTGATCCAGGGCGCGGTGGTGACGGAGGACCCCAGCGGCGAGCCGGGCTATGACCTCACGGTGCCGGTCTCTCTGCCCAGTGGAAAGTCCGCGGAGGAGCTGAAGGTCACGGTAGCCGTCTATTCGGCGGAGGGTCAGCTTTTGGAGCTGGTCTTCGCGCAGCTGGCGGGCGGCTGATTCTAATTGAGCAAGGCAACACCGCACAATACCGGTACGCGAATCGCGTCGTCGGAATTGTGCGGTGTTGTTGTGAACCTTTCTTCCCCGCGCAGCGTCTATATCCATGAAAGCGCTTTTAAAAGAAACGGAAACGAGGCGATACGGGATGGACGAGCTGGAAAAGCTGCTGCGGCGGGATGCTTCCGCCTTGGAACGCTTCGTACGCTTCCGCATCCCGGACCGCGCGGACGCGGAGGACGTGCTGCAGGAGGTCCTATTGACCGCGACGGAACGCTTTCCCGCCCTGCGGGACAGGGAAGCCTTCAAGCCCTGGCTGCTGGCCATCGCCCGGAGCCGCTGCGCGGACTACTTCCGGGACCGGGGCCGCGCCGGAGAGTCGCCGCTCTCGCTGGATGATCCGGAGGCCGCGGAGCTCCCCGCGCGTCCCCACGACTGGATCGAGCGGATCGCGGTGCGGGACACCCTCGCGCAGCTGGGCGAACGGGACTGGGAGGTGCTGGTCCTCCGCTTTGTCCTGGGGCTGTCCGAAGCCGAAACCGCCGCGCGGCTGGGCGTTCCCCCGGGGACGGTCAAAAGCCGCCTGCATCTTGCGCGGGAGCGGTTCCGGGACATGTACCCCGACGCTCCGCAGAAGAAAGGAGTCAATACCATGAAACAAAATCAGAATATGAAGCTGCCGGAGCGGATGCCGGATTATTCCATCCGCTTTTTGGAGGAGCCCCCCTTCCCCGTTCGCTGGGAAGAGCTCATGGGCTGGTTCATCGTCCCGAAGGAGGGGGAGCGGCTGCGCTTCGCGATGTACGACTTTCCGGAGCGCGTCCGCACGATGGAGGTGGCCTTGGAGGTTACGGGACCCGCGGAGGTCCACGGCCTGCGGGGCCTGGCGATCCGGGCGCTGGAATATGAGCCGGTGGAGTCGGAGCGTCTGGACGACCAGAACCCGGTGGAGCGCTATCTGGTGGCCCAGCTCACCGACACACATTGCCGGATGCTGGCGGAGCAGCACCGGCAGGACGGGGTCCTGAAATGCTACACCTTCCTGGACGGCGACGCTTTCCTGAACAACTGGGGCTTCGGGGAGGACAACTGCGGAAACGAGATCGGCCTGCGGCACAAAGGAGATATCCGCCGCAACGGGGATCAAATCGAGGCCGCGGACAAGCCCTTCCTGCTGGACGTGGTGGGCCGGGCCAGCGTCCGGCTCGGCGGCAGAGACTACGACTGCGTCTGCGTTGTGGACGTGAACACCTACGTCGAGGGCGCCATGAGCGAGCAGTACATCGACAAGGAAGGCCGAACTGTGCTCTGGCGGCGCTTCAACCGCGACGACTGGGCGCTGGACCGCTTCGGCCAGCGCTGGATGGAGCGTTTCCCCGACAATGAGCGGATTCTCGTCAACGGCGAGACCTACGTCCATTGGTATGACTGCATTACGGATCATGTAATCAAATAAGGCAATAACGCCCGCCCCAAGACTGGGGCGGGCGTTGCCGCCTTATAATGCCGGAATGACATTCCGGATCAGATGCGCGATGGCGCTGTCCTCGTTGCTTGGGACGGTGAAGCGGCTGAGGGCTTTCGCTTCAGGGACCGCGTTGGCGGGCGTCACCGCAACGTCGGCGGCCCGGAGGAATTCCAGATCGTTCCAGTTGTCCCCCGCGGCGATGATGGTGCGGCCCTGAAAGAGCGGCAGGGCACGGAGGCGTTCCAGCGCGACGGCCTTGCAGACGCCCTCCGGCATGATCTCGTAGAAGTGGATATCCTGTCCCTCCACGTGGATCTGGCCCGGCGTCAGGCTGTACGTGCCCGGCGCGGCCTCGGCCAGCGCCGCGCCCAAGCGCGCGTCGTGCTCCGGCGGCACGTAGAGCAGGCACTTCACCAACGGCAGCCCCAGCGTGTCCGCGTAGGTCCCGAACCGGCAGGGCCGGTGCAGGCGCAGCAGGATCGGGTGGCAGCGCTCCTCCGGCATACAGTAGTGGATCATGCCCTCGGTGTAGACCTGCAATTCCAAGTCCGGCAATTCAGACAGCAGCCGTGTCAGCAGCGGGTCCAGCTTCGAGCGGTCCATGTGGGCGCAGAACAGATAGCCGTCCTTCGTAAAATCCCAGGCGCCCGCGCCGTTCATCACGATGGCCGGGCAGTTCTGCCGCAGCCCGGTAAAGAAGGTCCGCGCGTTCTGCGGCGCCCGCCCCGTCGCCACGGCAAACAGGCCGCCCGCGTCGATGTAGTCGCTGATCGCCCTCAAATTGTCCTCGCTGATAACATTGTGCGAATCAAACAAGGTCCCGTCCAGATCAGAAAACAGAACCGTTTCAGAAGCCTTCATTGTTACTTGTTACTTGTTAATTGTTACTTATTTTTTAGCCTGCATCTCTTTGATCACCGCGTCGATCTTCCGCGCGACGGCGATGAACTCCGCCTCGCGGTAGCCCTTGGTCGTCATGGCGGCGGTGCCGATGCGGACGCCGCTGGTGAGCTGGGGCGAGCGGGTCTCGCCGGGGACTGTGTTCTTGTTCAGCGTGATGCCGTGGAGGTCCAGCTCGTCCTGCACCGCCTTCCCGGTCAGCCCGGTGTCGGTGATATCCAGCAGGAACAGGTGGTTGTCCGTGCCGCCGGTCACGACCTTGTAGCCCATGCGGAGGAATTCCTCGCACATGGCGCGGCAGTTTTTCACGACCTGGTGGATGTATTCCTGATATTCCTCCGTCAGCGCTTCCTCGGCGGCGACGGCCTTGCCCGCGATCACGTGCTGCAGCGGCCCGCCCTGGGTGCCGGGGAAAACCGCGGAGTCGACCTTCTTCGCCAGCTCCGGGCGGCAGAAGATCAGCCCGCCCCGGGCCCCGCGGAGGGTCTTATGGGTCGTGGTAGTGATGAGGTCCGCCAGACCGAAGGGCGAGGGGTGGTCCCCCGCGGCGATCAGGCCCGCGATGTGCGCCATGTCCACCATGAAATAGGCGCCGACCTCCTTCGCGATCTCCGCGAAGGCCGCGAAGTCGATGATCCGGCTGTAGGCGCTGGCCCCGGCCAGGATCAGGTTGGGCCGGACCTCCAGGGCCTTGGCCCGCACGTCGGCCATGTCGATGAAGCCATTGGCGTCCACGCCGTAGAAGTGTAGCTCGAAGAGCTTGCCGCTGAAGTTCACCGGGGAGCCGTGGGTCAGGTGCCCGCCGTTGGACAGGCTCATGGAGAGGATGCGGTCGCCGGGCTTCAGAACGCTCAGATAGGCCGCCATGTTCGCCTGGGAGCCGCTGTGGGGCTGGACGTTCACGTGGTAGTCCGTCTTGAAGACCCGCCGCCACTGGTCGCAGCAGTATTCCTCCAGCTCGTTCACGACCTCGCAGCCGCCGTAATAGCGTCCGCGGCTGCCGCTGGTCCGCTCCACCGGATAGCCTTCGCTGTATTTGTTGGTGAGAATGGAGCCCACTGCGCGCAGTACGTTTTCGCTGACGAAATTCTCGCTGGCGATCAGCTCGATATTGCGGTCCTGTCTGGCCTGTTCTCTCGCGATAAAGTCAAAAACCTTTGATTCCATGCTCCGTCCCGCCTTTTCATTTTTATTTTCCGTCTGATAAAAGAAACGGGCGGCCGCTGTTGCGGTCACCCGTTTGGCACCGGGAGAAGGATTCGAACCCTCACAGACGGAGTCAGAGTCCGGCGTGCTACCTTTACACAATCCCGGTAAGCAAAGGTTATTATACACAGTTTTGGAGAAATGTCAAGAAAAATTTTTCATTTGCGGGGGCGGATTTGATCCGCCCCCGCAAATGCTGTTGTTACGGCTCCCTCCACTCCGGCTTGACCGGAACCGGATCGAAGGTCACCGTGACGCCGCCGGGCAGCTCCGCGACCATGACCAGCCTCGGATCATAGTCCCGGTTTGCCTCGAACCAGGGGCCGTCTCCGTCGCGGTTCAGATGGGTCTTCCAGTGGTCCTCGCCGTCCCAGTTGTCTGTGAGATATTCCATCACAAACGGGAGCTCCTGTCCGTCGTAAATCAGACGGAAGCTGACGTTCTCGTACCTGCCGCCGTTGTAGACCCCGGGCGTGCGGTCTTCCCGCGTGCCGTAAATGTGAGGATTGAAGCTGTATTCTTCCCCGCCAAGCTGCACGTTGACGCCGGTGCTGTAGCCGTAGCCGTCCCACTCGTCGTCCCAGAGCATGACGCTGTTATGCACGACGATCTCCGCGCCCGGGGCCGCGGTGATCCCGAAACCATAGCGGCCCTCGCCGTCGCCGGGATCATCCGTCTCCCAGAGCTCGACGGCGTGGCTGCCCACGTTCACGTCGGTGTAGTGCCAGCAGTCGCCAATGCTGATGCAGGTCTCGCCCGTATCCAGCCCGGAGATGTCAATCACGCCCTGCATCAGCCGCAGCTCGTCATAGTCCGAAAGTGTTCCGAGCAAGGCAAGCTCGGTGTCGCCCGTGCTGTCCGCCTGGAAAACGCGATAGACCCCTTCGTCCCGCGGCTCGAAGCGGAGAGAAACGCCGCCGCCGATCCCGCCGCCGTACAGGGAGCGGTGCTCCACCATGACGCCGTTGAGCACGTAGCGAGCGCTCTCGCCCGCTTCCAGCGCAAGCCAGCCGGGGTTGACCCACATGGAAACACCGGACTCGATGGTCAGTCCGTTCGCGCCGCCGAGATCGACGCAGTTGTACAGCAGGGCGTCGAGGTCCGCGTTTTCGTTGGCGCGCACCAGCACGCGCTTGCCCTCGGCGAAGACCGCGTTGCCGTCGAAGTTGACCCGAAGCCGCCATTCGCTGTTTCCGGCGTCCAGCGTCACGTCCTCGCGGAATTCGCAGCCGTCGGCGAAGTCAAAGTTGGAGTTCGGCGTCGCGCTGAGAGTCATCGGGCCCTCAAAGACGCAGCGCTCGAACCGAGCCTCGCTGTGCAGCTCCAGTGGCTTGGAGAATACCACGTTGCGGGCCTGCCAGGGATTGCCCGCCGCCGTCACGGGGATGGGCTCCTCCTGCTCGTTCCAAAGCTCGGAGCCGTCCCCCAGCACCACGGAGCCGGTGGGATACAGCTTGAACATGGCGTGACCGCGAAGCTGCATATGCCCGTTGAGATAGATATGCGCCTGCTGATTTCCGGTCAGCGCTCCGACCTCCACGCTCTGGTTGTTGTCGAAGCTGCCGTTCAGGATCAGATCGCCGTAGACGCTGAGGTCGCCGTCGTTCCAGAAGTGTTCGTTCATCGTGAGCGCCGCGCCGTGCTCGACGATCAGGCCGCTGCCGGGCTCCAGATTGATGCCCATGTCGGAGGTGACGTCCTCCGTCAGCGTGACGCAGGTGTCGTCCCGGATATACGTGCGGTAGAATACCGGGTCGGCGCTGGCCGCGGCGTTCACAAAGCCCGCCGTGGAGCGGACCTCGGCGGCGTAGACCGCGTCGGTCAGGCCCCGGACGTAGCATTCCTCGGGCCGCTCGAAGCGTCCCTCGTGGACGTAGCGGAACTCGCCGTTCTCATCCTCTTCGCCGTGGCCCATGTCGTAGTAGCGGACCTCGATGCGCCCGTCGTTCACGACCGTACCCGCGGAGGCGTCCAGGCTGCCGAAGGCCCAGACCTCGACGAAGCCCTCCTCGCGCCAATCCCAGCCGTTCTCCTCGCAGCCCTCCTGTCCTGCCTCGGTGACGAGCGTCCCCTCGACCACCAGGCGGTTCGGGCTGAAATAAGCCATCTGGCCCTCCGCGCCGTTGATGCGCAGCGCGTTGTTCCGGGCGATCGTCAGGGTGACGCCCTCGGTCACGGTCAGGGTATTGCCGACCTCGATCCAGTAGCTCTCCGCGCCGTCCTGCCATTCGTTCAGGTCGATCCATTTGCCCTGATCGTCGTCCCAGAAATGCCAGCGCTCCACGCTGCTGGTCTGGATCCAGTAGTCGCGGAAGTCCTCAAAGACCGCGTCCTCGGTGAAGGTCACGTCGCCGCAGAAGTCCAGGCGGTCATAGCAGGTGTTCGGGTTCTGCTCCCGGCGTTCCCGCTGAACGCCCACCGCCTGCCGGTAGCCGTCAAAATCGTAGACCTCCGCCGTGAACTCGCACCAGTTGCTGTCGTTGCCGTCCTCGTTCCAGGTGGTAAAGAAGTCCTCAAAGCCGTCCAGATCGCAGGGCTGGAAGGGATCGCCGTAGCGGTCGATGATCCGCATGTGGCCCTCGTTTTTGAACCAGGCCCCGCCGGGCACGTTGATGCCGCCGCCGTAGAACTGGAGCTCGGAGCTGTTGTAGGTGGTGAGCTTCGCCTCCGCGTCCTGGGTGTAGATCACGTTCTCGAAGCACATGTAGCCGTTATTCACGATCTCGCCGGCGTTCAGCGCTTTGCAGGCGCCGCCGTCCCCGGCGGAGAGCCGGAACTCGGCCCAGGAGCCGTTGAAGTCGTCGCCGACGCCGGTGACGCCGCCGTTGACGAATTTTCCGCCGGTCAGGTAGAAGTTGGAAAGCGCCTCCCAACGCACCTCGCGCTCCTCTCCAACCAGGTAAAACCAGTGCTCCCCGTCTCCGCCGCGGAAGTGCTCCCAATCCTCGTTGGTTTCCGGTGAGCCGTCCCGCGTTTCCACGTAAACCACGAGCCGGACGTCGTCGCAGGAACTCAGATTGAGCCTGTTGTTGTTGATCAGCGTCCCGGAACTCTCCAGCGTGGAGCCCTGGAAGCCGAGCCAGCCGTCGTTGATCAGCGTACCCGCGTTGATCAGGGTACTGGGGCCATTGCTCTGGTCCAGAGTCGGCTCGCCGCCGTCATAGACCACCCAGCCCTCTTCACCGAGCTCAGCGTTGATGGATTCGGTGTTGTGCACCGTGCCGCCGTTGTTCAGTATGGAACTGCCGGAGATGAAGAACAGGCCGTCGTTTTCCAGCGTGGCACCGGCGGTATTGTCCATCGTGGCGCAGTTCCCCAACCGCAGCTCGCCGAAGCGCGCGTCGTCGTCCCCATAGGAATTGGTAAATTGCTCGCTGCTCACCTGGATCAGGCCATTGTTCCCCAGGCGCGCTCCCTCGCCCCAAAGCTGGAGAGAGCCGATGCTATAGTCCTCCTCCGGGCGCTCGTTCTCATAGCGGCGGGCCACGCCGATGAGGATGGTTCCGTTGTTGACCAGTGAAGAGTACTGGATCGTGAGCTGGTTCGTCAGCTCCAGCGTGCCGTTGTTCACGACGGCATTTGCGCCGTTGAGCCAGTAATTGTTGGAATGGACGCCGACCCATGCGCCCTCCGCCACCGTGAGCGTAAACACGGTCTGATCATTTTCGTTCCAAGCGTACAAGTCCATGCCCGGCAGGTCCGGAATGTCACCGTGCAGCACCACGTCGGCGCCGAGGAACAGCAGATAGCCGGGATCGGACAGGCTGACGGTCGGCTCTTCCGCCGCGCCCGCGGGCTTTTTAATCTCAACGCTGCATTCGGCCGTCCGTCCCACGGAATAATCGTCCAAAATCAGCGCCGCGCCCTCCTCGTCCAGATAGAAGTCGCCGCCCTCGCCCCAGCACCAGACGGAGTCGGTCCAGACGCGGGCCGCGATACGTACGTGGTCGTTGGAGCCGACCTGGATGCCCACGAAGGCGTCGCGCAGGTCAAGGTCCTTCTGGATGCGGTAGCAGTTGGAATCGCAGGTATAGCCATGCCCGAGCGCGCCGTCCAGGATCAGGGGAGATCTCGCAAATTCCGGCATATCGGTCCAGGCTCCGCCGATCCGAATGAGGTCCCTGTGCGGGCCGTCCTGGAAGAGCTCGTTGGGCTCCGCCGCGATGGCGCCGTTTTCGGGGTTCGCGCCGTCGTAGATCACCTGACCGCCGACGCTCAGGCGGTTGGCGACGCCCTCCTCCACCGGAACCACGATATACGCGGGATAGTAGAATTTTCCGGCGTCGTCATAACGGGCGCTGCCAGTCAAAATCCCGCCGATGATGTTCAGGCTGCCGCCGTCGTCCACAAACAGCGTGTGGCATTTCGGCAGCGTCAGGTCCCCGACCGCCGCCGCGCCGACCACATGAATCTCCGGGCACAGCAC
>JAFSRS010000010.1 GCA_017445985.1 Oscillospiraceae bacterium
GAAAGATGAAAAAGTCCCGCCGCCACCGCGTCCAGCCGCGGCGACATGACCGTGAAGCGGCGCTCCTCCGTCTTCCGCTCCCGCTCCGGGATCGCGTCCAGCGGCACTTCCTCCGCCTTCACGCCATAGCGGCCCACCTTGTCTATGGAAAGCAGATGGCGCAGGACGCTCGGCTGGCAGAAGACGATCGCCTCCGGGCCGTTTACCAGGATATCGCCGACCCACTCGCGTCCGACGCCCATGCCGAGGATCGCGCCCATATAGTCGCGGTGTCCCGGTTCGCCGAAGGCGGCGGTGAGGCGGATGGCGCGGATGTGTTCGCTTACGTCCAGCGTCTCCGGCTCCGTCCAGTCTGGCAGGAAGAAGGCCATGGCGCGCTCCGCGTCCGGGGTTCCGCCGTGAAACAGCATCCGCGCGCCGCGCAGGGCCGGGTCATGCGCGATAGCATAGCGCTCCGCCGGAGTGAGAAAGCCGGTGTTCGTGGGCACGCCCCGCTGCTCGCAGCGCCGGGCCAGATCCTCGGCGCGTTTAAGAATCTCTGCGTGTTCCATCGATCATCCTCGTCTTGTGGGCATTGAAGTTCGTTTTTTTCAAGACCTCTTCGATCTGGGTCAGCACCCATTCCGCCTCGCCCCTGAACTCCCCCGACGAGCAGCGCAGCACGCCGGAGCGCAGGGCCGCCACGCGGATCAGGTTGTCGCTGGTGACGACGCGGACGGCATAGTTTTTGCCGATCTCGTTTACCAGGCGCTCGATATAGGCGTCGCCGGTCTCCCCGTCCCTGGTGAAGGCGACGGAGATGTTGTGGTATTCCGTGCGGGAGCCGGGATTGCCCGGCGTGCGGAAGCCGTCGAACACCAGCACCAGCTTTGCGCCCGTAAAGCCCGCGTAGCCGGAGAGGATGTCCATGAGCCTCTCCCGCGCAAGGTCGAGGCGTTCCGCCGCCAGCGCCTTCAGCTCGTCCCAGGCGAAGATGAGGTTATAGCCGTCTACTATTAAATATTCTTTCCGGTTGGACAGCTGCGAGACCTCGTTCACGGCGGCGTTGAGCTGCCGCGCCCGGTACTCCGGGCGGCGGATGGGCCCGAACTCCCGCTCCATGATGGCCTCCAGCTCCCGCTCGTCGATGCTCAGGCTGCGCCAGCGCTGTATGGGCTGCGGGGCGCTGTCCTCCCGTTTGGGCTTCAGGACGCTCTCGAGGTGCATGTAGTCCGGCACCTCGTTCCAGCGGATATTCACGCCCGCGCCGTGGGAACAGAAGACGGAGTCGGCGGGGTTATCCTCGTCCCGCTCGGGCTCGTAGCCGATCTCCTCCACGATGCGCTTTTGCTCCGCGCAGGGGCGGTAGCCGCAGGGGGTGAGACTCAGGCGCCCGCGGCCATGGGACCAGGCCACCAGCTCTTCCATATAGTTCGTAAGCTTCGCGGCGGGCGCGGCGCCTTCAAGCCTGAGAAATTCGCCGTGTTCTTCCGGGGAAGAAAAGGCGCCGTTCATGGCGCGCACGTCCGTGATGGCCCTGCCGATCTGCTCGGCCGGAACCTCCAGGGCAAAGCTGTACCACGGCTCCAGCAGCACGCTCTCCGCCTGCATGAGGCCCTGCCGCACGGCGCGGTAGGTGGCCTGGCGGAAGTCGCCCCCCTCGGTGTGCTTGAGGTGGGCCTTGCCGGCCGCGAGGGTGATGCGCATATCGGTGATCGGCGCGCCCGTGAGCACGCCCTGGTGCTGCTTTTCGGCCAGGTGCGTGAGGATCAGGCGCTGCCAGTTGCGATCCAGCGCGTCCTCGGGCACGATGCTGTCAAAGCTCAGGCCGCTCCCGGCGGGCAGGGGCTCCAGCAGCAGGTGCACCTCGGCATAATGTCGCAGGGGCTCGAAGTGTCCCACGCCCTCCACGGTATTTTTGATCGTCTCCCGGTATAAAATACGTCCGGCGTCAAGCTCGATTTCGGTATCGAAGCGGTCTTTGACCAGGCTTTTGAAGATCTCCGCCTGGATCTTTCCCATGAGCTGGACGCTGATCTCCCCGGCCTGGGCGTTCCAGACGACGTGCAGCTGCGGGTCCTCCTGATCGAGCTGCATAAGCTTCGGCAGCAGAAGCATGGGGTCCGTCCCCTTGTCGAGGCGCAGGCGGTAGCTCATCACCGGCTCCAGCACCGCGGCCTCCGCGTCCGCCTCCGCGCCGAGGCCCTGTCCGGGCCGCGTGGCGCTCAGCCCCAGGGCGGCGCAGACCCAGCC
>JAFSRS010000094.1 GCA_017445985.1 Oscillospiraceae bacterium
ATGACTGCGGACGAATTAAAAAGCATCCCGAAGGGCGAGTTTGTCGTCATGAAAACCGGCTCGCATCCCATGCGGACGCGGCTGCGCCTGTTCCTCGATTGGGGCATCACCTTTGACGAGCCCTACATCCTGCCGGAGCGGGCCGCCCGCGAGGTGGCCTACGCGGACAAGCGTTCCCTGGTGCAGAGCATCCAGGCCAGACAGTAATCATTCGATCCGCGCCTCCCGTCATCCTGTTTCTGTCACCATCACGCCTCCTCCGCGGGGGGATCGGGGATCGTCAGCGTCACCACGGTTCCACCGCCCTCGTTGGGGGTGATGGTCAGGCTTCCGCCGCATAGGATCTCGAGCCTTTGCCGGATGTTGTTCAAGGCGAGATGCCCCTCACTGTCTCCGGCGGGGTCAAAGCCCCGGCCGTCGTCGGTGACGACGATCTCGCTGGAGGACGGCGTTTTTCTCGTCTGGATCGAGATGTGAAACAGACCGGCATAGGGGATCCTGCCGTGCTTGACGGCATTCTCCACGATGGGCTGCAGGGTCAGCGGCGGGACGCGGAACATGATATGCGGCGTGTCGTATTCGACCTGCAGGCCTTCCTCGTACAGGGCCTTCTCCACGGCGAGGTAAGCGCGGGTGTGCTCCAATTCCGATGAAAAGGGGACGGGCGCGGAGCTTGCGACGGCGTTGAAGTTTTTGCGCAGATAGGCGGTAAAATCCAGGACGACCTGCCCTGCCAGCTTCGGGTCCTGTTCGCAGAGACAATAGATGCTCGACAGGATGTTGTAGATGAAGTGCGGCCGCATTTGCAGCACTGTGAGGCTTACCCGCTGGTTCGCGATCTCCAGCTGCTGCCGGACGAGCTCCTGCCGGCGGTTTTGATCCTGCTCGATCTGATCGAGCAGGATGAGGAGGTACATGGACAGGGCGGAGAGGATGAAGCTGATGTCGAAGAACAGGAAGCTTTCCACGAACATCAGGACGATCAGAGAGACCAGCAGGGGCACGATCGCGAGGTGGAAGCTGAGGAAGGTTTTCCGGGAGAGCCGCGCGCGGCGCCGGATCACCGCCGCGAGATTGAGCATCAACAGCGCGACCACCGGCAGCAGCAGGATCGGATACATCGGAGCGCGGATATATTGGTTGTCCGGCGTGACGTCGTACAGACTGTCGGTAAATACGAGGCAGGCAAGCAGAACGAGATAGGCGGCCCAAAGGCCCAGCGCGGCGTACAGGAGCTTGCTTTTGCGGATGGGTTCTCCGCAGCAGTGCAGCAGATAAACGGTCAGCATGGGCATCGGCAGCGCGAGGAACAGACATTCCAAAAACAGGATGGAAAAATAGACCGTTTTCGGAATGGGGTCCTTGTACAGCATCAGGTCCGCGGAGCAGGACAGACAGGACAGCAGGATCACGACAAAATAGGCCAGAAAGAATCGTTTGCTCCAGCGGTCAAGACCGGGGATCAAGGCGACGAAACACATCCCCAGCAAGCTTAACAGCAGCGCGGCCCCGAGGATGGAGAAGTAGACACATTCGTTCACTGTTCAGCGCCCCCTGCCGAAAACGAATAGCGCAGCTTTTTGAGCTGATCCCTTACGGCATCCAGGGTCAGGGGCTTCAGAAGAAAGCCGCTGGCCCCTGTGCTCCACGCGTCCAGGGAGTAATCGGGGTACGCGGTCAGAAACACGACGCTGGTGCGGGGATTGATCTCCAGCAGCTTCCGGCAAAGGTCAAGTCCGCTGGCGGCGCCCAGCTCGATATCCAGAATGGCCAGGGCGACCCGGTTCGTTTTCACATATTCGATCGCCTCCTGGGGCCAGATAAAGCCCGTGATCGTCGCGTTCGGCATGGCCTCCTCCAGAACGGACATGGCCTGGGAGAGGAAGACCCTGCTGTCGTCCACCAGGATGACGTTGAGGGAATCGTCGCTCTGGACCGCGGCGGAGAGCAGCATGCCAACATCCACCTCCAGCACGTTCGCAAGGCGGGTCATCATGGCGGCGTCCGGCAGACGGTTGCCGTTTTCCCAGCGGGAGATCGTGGCCTTGTTCACAATCATCCGGTTCGCAAGCTGCATCTGTGAAAGCCCTTTTTCCGTTCTCAGTTTTCTTAATGTATCCGCAAACAGTGTGTTCATGGTCTCGAATCGCCCATTTCCATTTTAATAATACCGTTTAATAATAATACCGCGCTGTCACAAAAGCAAGTGAAGCGAAACAAGAAAAGGTTGACATTCTGGCAACCCTTCTTGAAATATCCAAATTGAAATTGCTAAAATCATAAGACGGTATGGAGTAGGAAAGTCTGCACAGTACCGATGGAAGCTCAAAAAAACCGACAGAGGTGAAGGAGCATGATGGAGAAGCTGAAAGAGCGCAGCGCGCTGTTTGGACTGATCTTTGCGATCGCGGCCGCGCTGGCCACAGTCGGCATGACCTGGGTGGCCTATCTCGATGAACAGGCCTATACGAGGATGCAATCGTTCCTGTTCGACTGCGGCGTGGATACGATCGGCGCGCTGATCTCCGCGGGCTTGTATTACGGCTGTATGCGGCAGGTGGGGGACGGAACCAGGGCGTTCAAGACCCTGAACGTGTTCGTCAGCGCCAGCTTTGTGGTCAATTTCCTGCTCTATTTCACGATGGGCGCGCCGGGAGAAGAGGTCTATACCTTTTTATTCGTCCTGCTCAGCAAGCTGTTCGACCTGGCGATGATCTATTTCTTCTACCAGTACGTGAGAAATACCCTCGGCTTTGAAGGAAAGCTGGCGCGCCTGGCGGAAAAGGCGATCCCGATCCTGCTGGCGCTGGAATGCCTGGTCATCCTGTCCAACCTCTTCTGTCCGACGACCTTCCTGGTCGACGAGGCGGGGGTTTATCAGGCGACGGACGCCTCTGTGCTGGAGGACGTCGCCCTGATCGTGGTCTCGGTGGCGACGACGATCCTGATTATCCGCTGCAAGCGCCCGCTCAACCAAAAGGTGGCAGGTCTGACCTTTATCCTCTTGCCGCTGCTCAATTACGCGATGGTCGGGGGGACCTTCGGCAACGCGTCCCAATACGGCATGATCCTGGTGTCGCTGATCATCATGTACTGCATCATTTTCAACGACAAGAGCAGCAAACTGGCCGCCACGCAGAGCGAGCTCAACATGGCGACGGAGATCCAGGTGAACGCGCTCCCCTTGATCTCTCCGGAGTTTACGGACGGAGAGGAATTCGAGCTGTACGCCAGCATGAACCCCGCGAAGGAGGTCGGCGGTGATTTCTACGACTTTTTTATGATCGACAAGGATCACCTCTGTGTGCTCATCGCGGACGTGAGCGGAAAGGGCGTCCCGGCGGCCCTGTTTATGATGACGGCAAAGACCATGATCAAGGACTACGCGCTGACCAAGGACAGCACCTCCGCGACCTTCACCGCCGTCAACGCCCGGCTGTGCGAGAACAACAAGGCGGGCATGTTCGCGACGGCGTGGATCGGCATCCTGGACCTCCGGACGAGGACGCTGCAATATACCAACGCCGGACACAATTACCCGATCCTGATCCGCAAGGATCAGCCCTGCGAGGAATTGAAAAAGGTCCACGGCCTGTTCCTGGCCGGGATGGAATTCACGCGCTACAAGCAGGGCGAGCTGCGGCTGGAACCGGGAGACCGGCTGCTGCTGTACACGGACGGCGTCGTGGAGGCCCATGACAAGACGAACGGCCTTTACGGCATGGAGCGCCTGGAAGCGGTGCTGGACGGCGCCAGGGATCAGACGGGTGAACAGACGCTGGGACGCATTTTTGACGACGTGAACGAATACGCCGCGGGAGTGCCTCAGTTCGACGACATCACGATGGTTGTTTTGACGATCAAATAAAAAACTGAAATATCAGGAGGAACAGAACATGGAACTGACCACTGAAAAGAACGGCTCGGAGTTGACCGTGCGCCTGTCCGGCGAGCTCAACACCCTGACCGCGCCGAAGCTGTCCACGCTGCTGGACGCGGAGCTGGACGGCGTGGAGAACCTGACGCTGGATTTCGCGGAGTGCGACTACGTCTCATCCGCCGGCCTTCGCGTGCTGCTGGGCACCTTCAAGCAGATGAAGGCTTCCGGCGGCGACATGCGCCTCACCAACGTGGGCGAGGGCTTCATGGACGTGCTGGAAAACACGGGCCTGGACGCCGTGTTCGACGTGCAGTAAGCGCGGGCGGCGAACGAAATTGCCCCCGTGGTGCGAGTTGGCACGTTATGATTTGGATGTAGGGGCCGCCGCCCTCGGCGGCCCGCATCCCCGTTCGCATTTGGCGAATGGGCGGGCGGCTCTGGGGTGCCGCCCCTACATGAAGAACCGTATGCTGGTTTTGTATCGGACTCAAATCGCTTCGGAAAGGAACAAGCAACGATGGAGATAGAGAGTAAAGAGAGCATCCTGCGCATCCCGGCGAAGCTGGAGGGCATGGACGTCGTCCTGGGCTTTGTCAGCTACCTGCTGGACATAAACGGCGCTGCGCCCAAGGCGCGCAAGCAGCTGCGCATGGCGATGGAGGAGCTGTACGTGAACGTGGCCCTCTACGCTTACGCCGGAGGCGACGGCTGGGCGGAGATCCGCGGCGCCGTCGCCGACGGCGTGGCCACCTTCCAACTGATCGACGGCGGAACGCCCTTTGACCCACTGGCGAAGCCCGACCCCGACATTGAACTGTCCGGGGAAGAGCGGGGCATCGGCGGCCTGGGCATCTTCATGGTGAAGAACATGGTCAACGAGGTGACCTACGAATACAGCGGCGGCTGCAACCGTCTGACGCTGCGGAAGAAGACTTGAGGAGCAAGCATGGAGAAGCAGCTATTCAGAAAAGAGAGCATTGAGCGCGTTTCTTCGCCGGAGCAGCTCAGCGACTATCTGCGCGTCACGTCCCCTACGGTCTGGGTCGTGCTGGCGGCGGTGATCCTGCTGCTGGCGAGCCTGTTCGTTTGGAGCAGCGTGACCGCGGTGGAGAGCTACGCGGCGGGGGACGCCGAGGTGCGCGGCGGCGTGCTGACGCTGACCTTTGACGACGCGGAAAAGGCCGCGAACGTGGAGATCGGCATGAACGTCAGCGTGGGCGACCTCGTGACGCCCGTTCTGACCCTGGGCCGCGACGACGACGGCCGCCTTCTGGCTGTGGCGGAGGTCGGCCTCCCGGACGGCAGCTATGAGGCCCGCGTCGGCTACCGGAGCACGAAGATCATCGAAATGCTCTTCAACTAAAGGGTGACGCCGATGAGGAAACAGAAAACGGGCGTTGCCCGGGTCCCCGTGGTCATGCAGATGGAGGCGCTGGAGTGCGGCGCGGCCAGCCTGACGATGATCCTGGCCTACTACGGCAAATGGCTGCCGCTGGAGCAGGTCCGCGCGGACTGCGGCGTCTCGCGGGACGGCTCCAACGCGGGCAACATCCTGAAGGCAGCCCGCGGCTACGGCTTGACCGCCAAGGGCTTCAAGTCCGGCGTGGAGGCGATCAAAAAAAGCGGCGCCTTTCCCTGCATCATCCATTGGAATTTCAACCACTTTGTGGTGCTCTGCGGCTTTCGCGGGAGTTACGCGTATCTGAACGACCCCGCGCGGGGCAACGTCAAGGTTACGATGGAGGAATTCGACAAGGCCTTCACCGGCATCTGCCTGACCTTCACCCCCTCGGAGCGCTTCCAGCCCAGCGGAAAGCGGAAGAGCACCCTTGAATTCGCCAAAAAGCGCCTCGCCGGCGCGGGCGGAGCCGTGGCCTTCGTCATGCTGACGAGCGCCATCGGCTACCTGTTCACGATCGTGAATCCGGCCTTCTCCCGGTTTTTCATGGACCGGCTGCTGACGGACGAAAACAAAGAGCTGCTGACGCCCTTCATCGGGCTCGTGGCGGCGGTCGCCGTGCTGCAGGTCTTCGTCGCGGCGGTGCAGGCGGTCTATTCGCTCAAGATCAACGGGAAGATGGCCGTCATGGGCAGCAGCACCTTCCTCTGGAAGGTCATGAAGATGCCGATGGAGTTCTTCTCCCAGCGCCTCGCGGGCGACATCCAGATGCGGCACAAATCCAACGCCTCCATCGCGGCCACGCTGGTCAACACCCTGACGCCCCTTGCCATCAGCCTTGTGATGCTGGTCTTCTACCTGATCGTCATGCTGCGCTACAGTCCGCTCCTGACGCTCATCGGCGTCGCCAGCATCGCGGTCAACATCGTTATGAGCCGCCTGATCTCGGAAAAGCGCGTCAACATCACCCGCGTCCAGGCCCGTGATTCCGGCAAGCTCGCCGCCTCGACGGTCTCCGGCATCAAGATGGTGGAGACCATCAAGGCCAGCGGCGCGGAAAACGGCTATTTCCAGCGCTGGGCCGATTATCAGGCCTCCGTCAACGCCCAGTCCACGCGCTTCACGGTGCTGAATCAATACCTGGGCATGATCCCGGCCTTTATCACCACGCTGGCGAACGCGCTGGTGCTGGTCCTGGGGATCTGGCTGTGTATGCGCGGCGAATTCACGCTCGGCATGGTGACGGCCTTCCAGTCCTTCCTGATGAGCTTCATGACGCCCGCAATGACGATGATCCGGGCGGGGCAGGTGATTCAGGAGATGCGGACGCAGATGGAGCGGGTAGAGGATGTGATGGAATACCCGGAGGACGCCCGTTTCTCCGACGGTCCCGCTGATGAGGACATCGACTATGACAAGCTCTCCGGCGAGGTGGAGCTGAAAAACGTGACCTTCGGCTACTCCCGTCTCGCGCCGCCGCTGATCGAGAACTTCTCCCTGCACATCCGGCCCGGCGGGCGGGTGGCGCTGGTCGGCGCGTCCGGCTGCGGCAAGTCCACGGTGGCGAAGCTCGTTTCCGGCCTGTACCAGCCCTGGAGCGGCGAGATCCTGTTCGACGGCAAGCCGATCTCGGAGATCAACCACAACGTATTCACCTGCAGCGTCTCCGTCGTCGATCAGGACGTGATCCTCTTTGAGGACACCATCGCCAACAACATCAAGATGTGGGACAGCTCCATCGAGGATTACGAGATGATCATGGCCGCCCGCGACGCGCAGATCCACGACGATATCATGGCGCGGCCCGGCGGCTATCAGGAGAAGCTCTCCGACGGCGGGCGCAACCTTTCCGGCGGCCAGCGGCAGCGGCTCGAGATCGCCCGCGTGCTGGCCCAGGACCCCCATATCATCATCATGGACGAGGCCACCAGCGCCCTGGACGCCAGAACGGAGTTTGACGTCACGAAGGCGGTCAACCGGCGCGGCGCGACCTGCATCATCATCGCCCACCGGCTGAGCACAATCCGCGACTGCGACGAGATCATCGTCCTGGATCGGGGCAAGGTGGTCGAGCGCGGCACCCATGAAGAGCTCTACGCCAAGGGCGGGTATTATACCGAGCTCATTTCCAGCGACTGAGGGGTGAGGGGAACGCATGAAATGGTACGATGAACAGATCCGCCTCCGCATGGACAAGGATCAGGAGCTTTTTGAAGATTCCCTCTTCTCCATGGCCGCCTCGGTCATGGGCAGGCACGGAGCGGGCGTCCTGAACGACGAGCGCATCATCACGAAGGCCGCCATCGACGAGATTTTGAAATTCTATCACTGCAAGAGCGTGGACATCCCAGATTCCCTGAAAACGGCGGAGGACCAGATGGACTACGCGCTGCGGCCCCACGGCATCATGTACCGGGCCGTCGTGCTCAGCGAGGACTGGTACCGCAGCGGCTTCTCCCCGATGATCGCCTACCGCGCGGAGGACAATCGCCCGGTGGTGCTGCTGCCGGGGAAATTCGGCGGCTACACCTGGCACGACCGGGACGGGAACAAGGTCAGGGGGAACAAACAGACGGCGTCCCAGCTCCTGCCGGACGCGATCTGCTTCTACAGCTCCCTGCCCCTGGAAGCGATCGGGGTCAAGGGCCTGCTGGGCTACATGACGAGCTGCCTCAACTGGATGGACTTCGCCATGCTGCTGGGCCTGACGCTGCTGGTGACCCTGAGCGGGATGCTGATGCCGCTGATCACCAAAATGCTGTCCGGCTTCGTGCTGGAGAGCGGGAACGGCGTGATATTGTGGGGCACCGCGGTCTTCATGCTCTGCGTCCTCGTGTCCTCCCAGCTCCTCACGGCGTCGCGGGAGCTGGCGATGTCGCGCATCCAGATCAAGGTCGGCGTCCCGATGGAGGCCGCGATGATGTCGCGGCTGATGAGCCTGCCGACCACCTTCTTCAAGCAGTATTCCGCCGGCGAGCTGGCCAGCCGGAGCTGGGCGATCAACAGCCTTTCCACGCTGCTGCTGGGCGGCGTGCTATCCACGGGCGTGACGGTCGTGGCCTCGTTCCTCTATGTCAGCCAGATCTTCACGTACGCGCCCGCGCTGGGGCTTCCGGCGCTGGTCATCAGCCTGGCTTCCGTCGCGCTGACGCTGCTGTTCAGCTTTATGAAGATGCGGGGAGAGCGGGAGTACATGGCGGCGGCGGCGGAGGAATCCGGTATCTGCTACGCCATCATCTCCGGCATCCAGAAGATCCGGCTGTCTGGCGCGGAGAAGCGGGCCTTCGCCAAATGGGCGAAGATCTATTCCGCGGGGGCGGAGGTCGCCTACAACCCGCCGCTGCTGGAAAAGATCAGCTCCGCGGTCCTGCTGGCGGTCTCCCTGTTCGGCACGGTGTGGCTCTACTTCCGCGCGGTGTCCTCCGGGGTGGACCCCTCGGCCTATCTCGCCTTCACTGCCGCTTACGGCATGGTCACCGGCGCGGTGACGGCCTTTTCCACCGTCGCGTCCTCGGCCTCGCAGATCAGGCCGATCCTGGAAATGGCGGAGCCGATCCTGAAAACCGCCCCGGAAACGGCGGCGGGCAGACAGTTCGTGACGAAGCTCAACGGCGCCATCGAGTTTTCCAATATCTCCTTCCGCTACAGTGAGACCGCGCCCTATATCCTCAACGGCCTCAATCTCAAGATCAAGGCAGGGGAGTACGTCGCGGTTGTGGGCAGGACGGGCTGCGGGAAATCGACGCTGATGCGCCTCCTGCTGGGCTTTGAGACGCCGGAGCGTGGCGCGATCTACTTCGACCGAAAAGACCTGCGCTCCCTCGACCTGCACTCCCTGCGCCGCAAGATGGGCGTGGTGACCCAGGACGGGGCCCTGTTCGCCGGGGATATCTATTCCAATATCACCGTCTCCGCGCCGCAGCTCACCCTGGACCAGGCCTGGGAGGCGGCGGAGCTGGCGGGCGTCGCGGACGACATCCGCGCCATGCCGATGGGGATGCACAGCTTCATCAGCGAGAGCCAGGGCGGCATCTCCGGCGGCCAGAAGCAGCGGCTGATGATCGCCCGCGCCATCGCGCCGAAGCCGAAGATCCTGCTGTTCGACGAGGCCACCAGCGCCCTGGACAACAAGACGCAGAAGCAGGTGGCCGACGCCCTCGCCTCGCTCAAATGCACCCGCATCGTGATCGCCCACCGTCTGAGCACGGTGCGGCACTGCGACCGCATCCTGGTGCTCGACGGCGGAAAGATCGCCGAGGCGGGCTCCTACGACGCCCTGATCGCCAAGGGCGGCATCTTCGCCGAGCTGGTCGAGCGGCAGAGAATTTGAAAATATTTTTACATGTGATTGCCAGAAGTCAAAGTGAATCGAATCAATCATCAGAGAGGAGAGCGAGGTGATGCGTATGGACGTGGACAAGCTGCTGGAGGCGCTGTTCGACTATCAGCGGCTTGAACGCGCTCCGGCGCTGCAAAGCGTGCTCGACGAGGTCGAGGCCCGGTATTTCGGCGAGGAGCTGTCCGACGACGTGATGACCACGCTCGCGGCGGCTGGGGACCCCTTTGCCACACCGCCGCCGCATCCGCTGAAGGGGGACGGACCGCTTTGAAAGCGCTGTCCGGGACTGAGCTCTACGCCGCCTATCGGGATAAGGTGCTCGCCTACCTGAGGAGCCGGACGGCGTGCCGGGAGGACGCGGAGGACCTGTGCGCGGAGGTGTTCGCCGAGGTGCTGCGCTGCCTGCCGCAGTACGACGCGGAAAAGGCGTCGCTCTCCACATGGATCTATCAGATCACACGATTCACTTTGATCGACTACTTACGAACCAGACACCCCAGCGAACCGCTTCCCGAGGATCTTGCGGGGGCGGACGATCCGGCGGAGGCGTTTCTCCGCAGGGAAACGCTGGACCGCCTGGCCGCCGCGCTGAAGGCCCTGGACCCGGAGGAACGGGACATTATCGTCCTGCGCTATTACAAGGGCCGGACGCTGACGGAAATCTCCCGCTTCACCGGCATCAGCTACGGCATGGTAAAGGTGAAGCACAAAAAGGCCCTGGACCGGCTCCGGAGCGAACTGACTTGAGAAATTGCCCGTAGGGGCGACCCTATGTGGTCGCCCGAAACGTTGAAAATTCTGCCAACAGAAAGAAAAACACTGCTACGGCGGGCGACCACATAGGGTCGCCCCTACGAAGAATAATTTTTGGATCCTTGAAGCCGGGTGCTGCCTCAGCGTCCGAAGCTGGGACTACACCGTTCCCGCCCTGGACTTTGTGGAGATCGCGCCGCCGGACGAGGACAGCATCTACGGTCAGTTCGTCCTTGAGACGGCGACCATGACCCCGCTCGCAAACGCAAAAAAAATCGCTTTCAAAATAAAAAATAATTTTTTAGAAAAGGAGATACCACCATGAAACTCAGAAAGAATCAGGAAGCCAAGCAGCAGGCGCAAACCAACCCCGCCGACGACGTGATGGAGGAGCTGAACGAGGAGGAAGTGTTCCAGGTCTCCGGCGCCGGCAGCCCCTGGGGCGACCGTCCCCGTGCGGGCAACCAGCCCATCGACGACGACCTGAGAGGCAACGGCTGAGCGAGTGCGGCAGGGAGGGGGAGCCACGCCTTGTACTCCCCCCCCCTTGGGGTACTGGTGTAGGGGAGGGGCTTGCCCCTCCCGCCCGTCCGCTGCAAGGGGACGGGGAAATCATTCGGGGCTCAGCATAGCTTCGCCCCACGGGAGGGGCAAGCCCCTCCCCTACGGAGTAAAGGCCTTGGAAAGAGAAGTATTCCAGAAAGGGAGTTACTTATGAAACACTATCTGCAAAAAACGCTGGCGCTGCTGCTGGCCTTCCTCATGCTGTTTGAGGTGGGCGAGATGGGCATTGCCTTTGCTGTCGAGGACATCGACAGAGCGGTCAACCCCGCGAAATACATCGAGCTGACCGTGCCGGAGAAATTCCAGGACGGCGGGAACTGGTTTTTCATTCCCGAAGCCTACTATTCGACCAGTGAAAAGAGCACGGAGAAGCTCTATATCCCGATCCAGCGCACCGGCGATCTGGACGCAGAGACCGAGGTGACGCTGAAGGTCACCGACCTCAGCGCCCGCCACGATGTGAACTACACCGTGGAGATTTACAAGGAGACGATCGACCCGGAGATCGTCTTTGACGACCAGTCCATTGTTGCCCTCATCCAGAGTGCCGACGGGATCGAGGAAATCGAGACCGCCGAGGACGAAAGCGCGCTGGGCGAGTTGGTCTATGAAAACGGCGGCGCGGACCTGGTGGACGGCGAGGGCAACACGATCGCCACCATCACCGCCACGCCGCTGGACGAGAACGGGAATCCCATCGTCGAGGAGACCGAGACCCCCGCCGAGGATGAGGCTCTCGCCGAGGAGGAGACCACGGCCGAGGAGGAAACCGCCGAGGCTGAGTTGGAATCCGAGCCCGAGACAGAGGCAGAGGTCGAAGCCGAGAGCGAGGATACCCCTCATCAGTCGGCTGCGCCGACAGCTTCCCCCGAGGGGGAAGCCGAGGAGGAGACCTCCGCCGCGCCTGTGATCCCCGGCGAAGTGACGGAGACCGAGTGGACCGAGCCGGAGACCGAGCCGGAGCCGGAGCGGGAGCGGGAGCTTTCCGCCACCGAACGCCTCCGCGCGGCGCGCGACGCCTACACCGGCACGACCTCCGACCGGCAGGAGCTTTCCAGCTCCGCGGACCTGAACAACCTGGGCCAGAGCCTCATGAGCGAGGATGAATACAACCAGGCGATGGCGGACGCCGTCCAGGAGGACTACCCCGGCAAGGAATACCGCCTGACCTTCGCCCCCGGCGAGGAGACCAAGTTCCTGGTCATCACGCCCCTCTATTCGGAGGCCGCCGAGGGCGACGCCATGATCATGCTCATGCTGAAGGACCCGGCTGAGGGCTACGCCATCGGCGAGGACGTGAACCCCGTGAGCATCGTCATCTCCGATGAGGACGAGCCGGAGAGCGTCTATGTCGACATGGCCTACGACACCGTCGTTGCGGAAAACGGCAAGGCGGTGATCACGGTGAATCGCGCGGGCCGCATCAACGCGCTCAAGGGCGTCATGATCTCCTCCTGGGACGGCAGCGCCGAGGAGGGCAAGGAATACAGCGGCATCGGCGCGAAGCTCTACTTCTCCATGGGCCTCACCACCCGCTCTGTGGAGATCCCCGTGTATCACGGGACGGTGCAGAAGGACTTCTATGTGGCCATCACCGCCCTGTCGGACGAGCAGATCACCCGCAGCACCACCCACGTCATCATCCCGGCGGCGGACCAGCTCAACGCGGACGGCGAGCTGCTGGGCATTGCCGAGGCCAACGGCCACCCCTTCACCGACCCCATCTACCTCAAAAACGGATGGTTCGACAACGGCGGCTTTGACACCGACACCTCCTTCCATCTGTTCACCCACTCCAACAAGAAGGAGACCGTCCATTACTGGCTGAACACCGCCGCCGCGTATGGCTACGCCTACGACGGTATGTACGTGCATTTCAACTGGTTTTTGAACTGGTGCGACGCCGAAGCCCGCCTGTCCCGCTGGAACGGCGGCAGCGGCACCAATATGCACTATAACTATGAGGACGACGGCGGCGAGCATAACGACCACTGGCTCTACGGCGCCTGGAACGCCCCGAAGGCCCCCGATCAGATCACCATCGAGGCGGCGGACGTGGACGTCGAGGGCATCGTGAACACCGACAGCTACGTCGCCATGTGGGTCGACGAGGTCCGGCTCATCAAGCGCCAGTTTGAGATCAAGGTGGAGCCCGCCGAGGTGAAGCCCCTCATCGGCGTGGACGACAACTACGTTCTGACGAACTACGAGGCCGTGTATCTGGACGGCAACACCAAAACCAGTCAGACCCACTGGACGGAGGACAGCTTCTCCCTCACCGCCAAGACCAAGGGCCCCCTGCGCCTGGTGGGCATGGACGCCAGGGCGAAGGATGGGACCTGGGTCCGGATCGCCACCATCGACGGCAAGTCCTCCAGCGTGGTGGTGAACCTGACCGTGGACAACATCAACGTGCTCCAGGGCAAGGACGTCATTTTCTGGAGCGAGAACGGAAGCTGCGACTTCGGCGGCAGCTTCTACAAGGGCACCATCACCGTCCGCCCGGTGTTCGATTACATCAACGCCACCGTGGAGGTTGTGGCGGACCAGGACGGCTACGGCAGTCTGAACGCCATGGCGCCCCAGCCTTCGCTGGTTTGGGACTTCGGCTCCGACAACAACATGCACAGCGTCATGTCGGACAAGAGCGACGATCTCAGCCGATACGTGAGCAGAAGCGGCAGCGGCACGGTAAACGGCTACTACTCCTTCTATGCCTCCGGCGGCGATCCCTACATCTTCATCGGCACCCCGTACTCCGGCGACGCCTCGAATCTGCAGTGGGTGAAGATCAAGGCCCGCCACGACGCCGGCGCCGACGTGAGGCTGCAGCTCTTCGCAAGCTGCACGGACATGGGCTGGTATGGCTATAGCTGTCAGGACATCTCCCTGGCCAGCGACAGCGCCTGGCACGAGTACGTCGTCCAGGTCACCAATGAAAACTGGAAGAACAGCGTCAACTGCTTCCGTCTGGACCCGCTGGCCGGCTGCGAGTCCGGGAAGCACATCGACATCGACTACATCGCCTTCTTCCAGGACGAGGCCGGCGCCAGGCAGTATCAGCCCGGAAATGAAAGCGGCACGGTGCAGCTTACCCCCGGCACCTACACCTACCATCTGGGCGATGTCCTGAGCTTCACCACCACCCTCAGCGCGAAGGGCGAAACCCTGGACATGCAGGTCGACGGCGTGCAGTATGAGCTGCGGGCCCAGGGCAACACCGGCGACGTGGTGAACTCCAACCTGCTGCACTACATCAACGGCACCATCGACCTCCGTCTCTCCGGCGAATCGAGCGGCGGCGCGGTGGTGGACCGGCCCTACTACAAGCTCAAGCCCACCTTCACCCAGGCCCATAACCAGCTCGTGGTGAACATCAGCGACGCGGACTACGCGAAGCTGGACGCCACCAGGGGCATTCTTGCGGAAGACGGCCACGTCTCCGTCTTCCACGAGGACGGCGTTTACCGGATCGTGGTGGCAAAGGACGTCCTCGCCAACGACGTTTACACCCTGGACGCTTACACCCCGGACGACACGGCCATCCCCAGCTGGGAGACCGCCGACGGGACGGCCTACTCCGGCGAGATCTTCTACGCCCTGACCAACCCCCTGCCGGAGGAGAACGTCATCACCCTGACGGTGCCGAACAGCCAGGGGACGACCTATATGGTGCTCTCCGGCACGATCGCCACCGCGACCTTCAACATGAACACCGAGCGCAGCGCCACGGACATCAACCTGGCGGAAAACGCCTGGGTGTCCTATGGGGGCTTCGGCACCCTGACCAACGACGAGGGCGACTTTCAGCTGCCCGCCATCCGCTGCGCCAACAGCACCCGGGTGCGCTTCCTGGTGGACTACAACGGCGTCACCAGCGTCAAGGAGGCCATCGTCCCCGGCAAGACCGCCAGGACCTACTCCGCCGAGGCCCAGGTGACCGAAAAGACCCTGGATGAAGACGGGAAAGAGAAGGTCATTATTAAGATGGTCCCGGTCAAGGCGGTGAAGGTCAAGGCCGGCACCGTCATGGTGGAGAGCTTCTCCGAAAACGGCGCCCACTTCGAGAGCGTCTTCGTCCAGCAGAGCGGCAGGCTCCTGGGCGCGGTGGACGCCATGTCCCTCAACGGCAAGAAGCTGGAGGTGACCGTCCAGGTGGCCGGCGGCCAGTACGTGCTGGAGAACCAGACCTACACCGAGCACATCCAGGACGTGACCCTCTTCTTCATGGACCAGTACACGGGCGCGGAGCACGGGATGTTCTCCTCCAACGAGACCCCGGACGCCAATTCCCCGGCGAAGTGGACCTGGACGCCGAATGAGACCGGCGGCGTCTTCAAGCTGGAGATCCCGAAGTTCTCCCCCGACCAGCCCAATCTGTGGACCTACGGCGACGTGCTCATGTGCCGCCTCACCACGGACAAGCGGACCGTGACCTACGCCTTCACCGGCCAGGAGCAGATGCGCTATGAACCCGTCTCCACCGGCTACGCCGTCATCTCCGACCCGGACTATAAGGCCCAGGTCTTCGAGTTTGACGTGGACGACTTCGCGGAAATGTTCAACGTGGAGCCCGCCAGCGACGAGGACGGCGAGCTTTTGGGCGACGACAAGCGGGCCTCCTTCGGCGCCTTCCCCTACATCGGCGAGATCACCGCGGCGGTCCACGTGTTCCACTTCGTCGCCTCCTCCCTTACCCACTCCGCCGAGATGAGCAGGCTGATGGGCGACCTGGCATCCATGAGCCTTGACGACGAGGAGGAGGCCGGCTTTGACTGGACGGACGCTGACATGGAGGGCGTGTCCGGCGCCGAGGCCAACAGCGACGGCAAAGGCGGCGCCATGCAGAACATCCTGGTGGACATTCTGATCAAGTTCGACGAGACCTACTACGGCGGTGTGCGCTTCATGCTGGGCGTCATCTTCTCCTACGGCGGCGGCGCCGGCTACAGAGCCCAGAAAAACCCCTTCAAGACGGCGTATAACATGAAAGCGGCCAATCTATGGAATGATCAAGTAAATGCCAGTCAGAGCGCCACATCCAGCGGCCAGACCTTGATAAACACGAATAAAGAGAAGGGCCTGTTTGGCGGCAAAAAGTCAATGTCCTTATACGGCGGCCTCCACTTCGAGTTCCACGCCTACGTGGGCGTCTACATCGACTTCGGCTTCATCGAGCTGAAGGAGTTGGACGCCAACGGCAACCCCCAGAAGAGCCACGACTGTCTCTTCATGGGCGCCGGCGGCTTCCTCGGCTTCGGCGCCAGCGTGGGCTACACCTGGTACTTCTGCATTCCCCCCGGAATCCCCGCGTATATCAACCTGGAGGCGGGACTGGACCTCTCGATCTTCCTGGGCACCACGGCGGACCCCAACGCCACCCTGGACAGCTACCAGAGCTATGACGACTTCCTGAACGCCGACAAGATCAAGGGACAGGATTACAGCTTCAACTTCGATTTCAAGGGCAAAATCTACGCCGGCGGGTCCTTCGGCATCGGCATCTACAAGATCCTCGGCGTCCGCGTCAACGCGGAGGTGGTCTTTGAGTTCGGCTACAGCAACAAGGTGTGCGACTGGTGGCCGCAGCTCTTCGACACCGGCTGGGGCTACGTGATGGAGGCCGGCTTCTCCGGCACCGTGGACCTGCTCATCACCTCCATCGACGTCTACTCCGCCTCCTGGCCCCTGCCTGTGGGCAACGGCTACCTCCGGTACTTCCAGGAGGTCCGCCGGGCCAACAAGTGCGTCAGCTACGTGGAAACGGGCATCGAGGACGGCCATGGCACGCAGGCCGACCGCGACGCGGCATACCAGATGTGCCGGGAGCTGGAGCAGATGGTGGACGCCATGACCGCCAGCAGGGAGCAAATCGAGGAAAAGACCACCGCCCTGAAGGAATTTGCCAAAAATCACGACATCATCACCTGGACCACCGCCAACGCCATTGAGATGAACAAGCAGGGCGGCCTGGTGGGCACGGC
>JAFSRS010000095.1 GCA_017445985.1 Oscillospiraceae bacterium
CGCTGGCCGCCTGCGAGACCCCGGCCGCGCTGCGGGACGCGCTGGCGGAGACCTACCGGCGCTGCGGCGTCGGGGAGCTGGCCCTCTGCCGGGCCTTCCGCGCCGGACGTGGCGGCAAGCTGCGCCCCATCCCGGACCCGGAGCTGCCGCCGCTGGACGCCATCGTGGGCTACGGGCAGCAGAAGCGGCTTTTGGTCGAAAACACCGCGGCCTTTCTGGAGGGGCGGGAGAGCAACCACGCGCTGCTCTACGGCGACGCGGGGACGGGGAAATCCACCTGCGTCCGGGCGCTGCTGTCCCAGTTTGATGATAGTGCTTTGCGGCTGGTCGAGCTGCAAAGAGCGCAGTTCGCGGGGCTGCCGGGGCTGCTGTCCCGGCTGCGGCGGCGCGGGCTGAAATTCATCCTGTTTCTGGACGACCTCTCCTTCGAGGACCACGAGACGGAATACAAGCATTTGAAGGCCGCCATCGAGGGCGGTCTGGAAACCATGCCGGAGAACGTCCGCATCTACGCCACCAGCAACCGCCGCCACCTGATCCGCGAGACCTGGTCCGACAAGCGCGACATGGAGTACGACGAGGACCTGCACCGCAGCGACACCGTGGCGGAGAAGCTGTCCCTCGCCGGGCGCTTCGGGCTGAATATCCGCTTCGACAGCCCCGACCGGCGGCTGTACTACGAGATCATCGACCGGCTCTGCGCCGAGCGCGGGATCGAGGTCCCCGCCGACGAGCTGCACCGCCGGGCTGACGCCTGGGCCATCCGCCACGGCGGGCTGTCCGGCCGGACGGCCAGGCAGTTCGTGGACGACCTGGGCGCCAAGGCCAGTGAAGAGTGAATAGTGTATAGTGAATAGTGAATAGTTATAGTTGTGGTGTCGCTGCGCGACAATTTAAAATGATCGCCGAAGGCGATCCCTTAACTATTCACTATTCACTCTTCACTATTAACTAAAACAAAGGAGTGCTTAAAATGAATATAATTTCCACGATTTCCGCTCCCGCCGCCATCGGGCCCTATTCCCAGGCCATCGTGACCGGGGGCCTCGTGTTCGCCTCCGGGCAGATCCCTGTAAATCCCGCGGACGGGACGATCCCCGCGGGGGTCGAGGCCCAGGCCGAGCAGGTGTTCCGCAACGCCGCGGCGATCCTCTCCGCCGCCGGGACGAACCTCTCCCGCGCCGTCAAGACCACGCTGTTCATCAAGAATATGGACGATTTCGCGGCGATCAACGCGGTCTACGCGCGGCATTTCACCGAGCCCTACCCGGCCCGCTCCTGCGTCGAGGTCGCGCGGCTCCCGAAGGACGCGCTCCTCGAGTGCGAGGTCATCGCGAAGGTATAAAAATCAGGCCCTCCCATTCCGAATCGGAACGGGAGGGCCTGATTTTTACGAAAACGCTTACTGGTTCCTCGCGCCGCAGTTCGGGCAGGGGCCGGCGGCGGCGTCGTAGCGGGTGCCGCACTGGGTGCAAAAGACCATCTTGGGCTCGGCGGGCGCGGGGGGCGCGACGGGCTTGGCGGTCAGGCCGCCGTCCAGCTTCTTGTTGATCTCGATCACGTTCTGGACGCAGATGATGAAGAGCATCAGGCCCTCATAGATCAGCCGCACGACGAAGGGACCGATCACGATGAGCGCCAGGCAGCCGAAGAAGGGCATGCCCGCGAAGATCTCGAAGAAGCCCAGCAGGACCGTCAGGCAGGTGCAGAACACGTAGAGGACCTTCAAAATCTTCTCGATGATGAGGCTCTTGAAGTTCACGATCTCGTGGAGCTTCAGCAGGAAGCCGCTGAGTCCCTCGCGCTTGTTTTTGGGCATCACGAGAATGCAGATGGCGACCGTAGCGGCGATGGCGAGCAAAAAGGCGACCAGGCCGAGGGCGCCGGAACCGCCGCGGGAAGTATAGCTGTAGCTGAACATGGGAACACTCCTCTCTGTATCATGCCGCCGCGGGGCGGCATTTTTCCATATTATACCCCCATTGGGCGCACTCGTCAATCGGGAAAAAGGAAAGGCAGGAACCGCGGAGGGACAAAGTGGGATTTGGCGAGATCATGTTCGTAGGGGCGACCCTGTGTGGTCGCCCGCAGGTCACGACGATTGCCACGTCGTAGGGAGCGATCCCCTGATCGCTCCGCGTTCCGCCATGCCCGGACGTCGCATTCCGCCCCGCGCAACGCGCGGGGCGGCGGCGCGATCAGGGGATCGCGCCCTACGGGATCGGTGGTAATTTGGGGGCGGGCGACCACATAGGGTCGCCCCTACATTCAACTCCTCGCCAAATCCCAATTTGTTATTTCTCCCTCGTTCCCAGCCACACCAGCAGCGCGGCGAGATCGGCGGGGCTGACGCCGGAGACGCGGCCGGCTCTTCCCACCGACTCCGGCTTCAGCGCGTTCAGCTTCTGCCGGGCCTCCAAACGCAGGCCGGGGACCCTCTCATAGTCCAGCTCCGGGGGCAGGGGGCGGTCCTCCATCCGCGCAAAGTCCGCGACCTGCCGCTCCTGGCGGCGGACGTAGCCCTCGTACTTGATCCGGATCTCCACCTGCTGCCGCACCGCCCGGGGCAGCTCGGGCCGCTCCGGGTCGAAGGGGGCCAGGTCCTCATAGCCCACCCGGGGCCGCCGCAGCAGCTCAGCCAGCGTCGCGCCGTGCTCCACCGGGGCCGTGCCGAGGGATTCCAGCAGCGCGTTCAGCTCCGGCGTCGGGCCGAGGCCGACGTGCTCCAAACGGTCCAGCTCCCGCGTGACGGCGGCGTACTTCGCCTCCACCGCGGCAAGCGTCTCGTCGGACACCAGCCCGACCCGGTGCCCGATGGCCGTCAAGCGCTCGTCGGCGTTGTCCTGCCGCAGCAGCAGGCGGTATTCCGTCCGGCTCGTCATCATCCGGTAGGGCTCGTTGGTGCCCTTCGTCACCAGATCGTCGATCAGGGTGCCGATATAGCCGTCGCTGCGGCGGAGGATCAGCGGCGCATCGCCTTTTATTTTCAGCGCGGCGTTGATCCCCGCCACCAGCCCCTGGGCGGCGGCCTCCTCGTAGCCGCTCGAGCCGTTGAACTGCCCCGCCCCGTAGAGCCCCGCCACCGCCCGCGTTTCCAGCGTCGGCTTCAATTCGGTGGGGTCCACGCAGTCGTACTCGATGGCGTAGGCCGAGCGCATCATCTCCGCCCGCTCCATCCCCGGCAGGGTCCGCAGCATCCGCACCTGTACCTCCTCCGGGAGGGAGGAGGAGAAGCCCTGCACGTACAGTTCCTCCGTGTTCAGGCCCATCGGCTCGATGAAGAGCTGGTGCCGCGCCTTGTCCGGGAAGGAGACCAGCTTCGTCTCGATGCTCGGGCAGTAGCGCGGGCCGACGCCCTCGATCACCCCGGCGTAGAGGGGGCTCCGGTCCAGATTCTCCCGGATGATCCGGTGCGTCTCCGCGTTCGTGTAGGTCAGGTAGCAGACCCGCCGGTTCCGCAGCCCCGCCGGGTCGGTGGAGAAAGAGAAGGGCTCGATCTCCGGGTCCCCCTCCTGCAGCTCCATCGGGGAGAAGTCCACGCTCTTCGCGTTGACCCGCGGCGGGGTGCCGGTCTTGAAGCGCCGGAGCGTCAGGCCCAGGGCGCGGAGGGAGTCGGACAGCCCCTCCGCCGCCGCCAGCCCGTCCGGGCCGGAGGCGCGGACCACCTCGCCCATCACGGTCCGGCCCCGGAGGTAGGTCCCGGTGGCGATCACCGCCGCGCGGCAGCGCCAGCGGGCCCCGGCGGCGGTCACGACGGCGCTGACCTGACCGTTCTCCGTTTCAATGCGGACGACCTCCGCCTGCCGGAGCCGCAGGCGCGGCTCCAGCTCCAGCGTATGCTTCATCAGCTCCTGATAGCGCCGCCGGTCGCACTGGGCGCGGAGGGACCAGACCGCCGGGCCCTTCCCGCGGTTGAGCATCCGGTACTGGATCGCGGCGCGGTCCGCGGCCCGGGCCATCTCGCCGCCCAGGGCGTCGATCTCCCGGACCAGGTGGCCCTTGCCGGTGCCGCCGATGGCGGGGTTGCAGGGCATGTTGCCCACCGCGTCCAGGTTGATCGTGAAGATCACGGTCTCCAAGCCCAGCCGCGCCGCGGCGAGGGCGGCCTCGATCCCCGCGTGCCCCGCGCCGATCACCGCCACGTCCACGCGCCCCGCGTCGTAGACCGGGACGGAAAAGCCTTGCTCCATGGGTTTCCTCCTTGATGGGGTTGGAAAATGGGGAACGCCCTTGGCTCCCCTGCCAGGGGAGCTGTCGCCGCCGCTTGCGGCGGTGACTGAGGGGCTGCGGCTCCCCTGCAAGGGGAGCTGTCGCCGCCGCTTGCGGCGGTGACTGAGGGGTTCTCCG
>JAFSRS010000096.1 GCA_017445985.1 Oscillospiraceae bacterium
CGCGCCCCGCGCGGAGCTCAAAAGCTCGCCGCGAAGCTCCGTGACATAGCGCGCCGGCTCCTGATAGCGGCTGACGTTCAGCCCAAGGGGTCCGACAAGCAGCAGCAGGGCAAGCCACAGCAGCCACAGCGGCCAGAAGCGGCGAAGCAGGTGCCTCGAAAAGCGGATATCAAAGAAGGATGTTCTTGATCTCATGATCTTCCCCTCCCAGCTCGTAAATGAAAATCTCCTCCAGGCTCAGCGGCAGCACGTCCATGAAGAACGGCTCGCAGGCCGCAAGCTTCGCCGTCAGCTCCCCGGCGTTCCCGCGCAGGATGAGCTGGCGCAGCCGCCCGGTGCGGGATTCGTGCAGGATGTCGAGGCCGTCCGGCAGCTCTTTCCCGTCCGGCAGGGCGAGCTGGATCTTCACGGTGTTCTCCTGCAAAGCCGCAAGCGGGCGCTCCAGCAGCATTTTCCCCTTATCCATGATGCCGACGTGATCGCACACGTCCTCCAGCTCCCGCAGGTTGTGGGACGAGACCAGCACCGTCGTGCCCCGCTCGGCCACATCCTGCAGCAGAAGGCTCCACACCTGGCGGCGCATCACGGGGTCGAGACCGTCCACCGGCTCGTCCAGCAAAATCACCTCCGGGCAGCAGCTCAGGGCGATCCAGAAGGCCGCCTGCTTCTGCATGCCCTTGGAGAGCCTGCGCATGGCGCGCTTCTCATCCAGGGGGAAGGCCTCGCGCAGCTTTTCAAAGCGCGCGTCCGAAAACGTGGGGATCATGGCACGGTAGAGGTTCTTCATGTCCCGGATGGACGCCGCGCCAAAGTAGAAAATATCGTCCGGGATGTAGGCGATTTTCTCCTTCACCGCCGGATTCTCGTACACCGGCTGCCCGCCGATCAGAACCTCGCCGCCGTCCTGGCGGTAGATTCCCGCGAGATGGCGGATCACCGTGGATTTGCCCGCGCCGTTCGGCCCGACGAGGCCGTAGACCGCGCCCTTCGGTACATGGATATTCAGCCCTCTCAGCGCTTCAAAGCCATCAAAGCTCTTTTGAAGCTCCTTCACCTCGATCATGGTTTTTCCTCCTTCAGCATGTCGGCCATCTCCGCCCGGGAGACGCCGACGGCCTCAAACTCCGCCGCCAGGGCGGAGAGCTTTTCCTTCAGCTCCGCCATCCGCGCGGCCCTCGCCCCGCCGCCGCGGGCGACGAAGCTGCCCTTGCCCGGCACCGAGACGATATAGCCCTCCTGCTCCAGCTCCCGATAGGCGCGCTGGATCGTGTTGGGGTTGATGGTCAGGCTCACCGCCAGCTCCCGCACCGAGGGGAGCCTGTCCCCCTCGGGCAGCGCGCCGCTCAAAATGAGCTGCCGCAGCGAGTCCTTCACCTTCTCGTAGATCGGGCGGGAATCGTGATAGTTGATCTGGATCAAGCCGCCGCCTCCTTTTGCGTGTTAACTGTATTAACTCAATTAGTACAGTTGCAGGATAACACAGACGCCCCTCCGTGTCAAGAGGCAAGGCGGAAGTGACCGCGACAGAAAAGGGCTCCCCTCCTGATAAGGAAGGGAGCCCGTTGTCAGTATACAGATTTGCGTCAGCCGATGTCCTGGTTGTTCATGCCGGCCCAGCCGCCGTCAAAATCGGGGCTGATGAGGGGCCCGACCCAGGGATTGTCGGAATCCGGCGGCAGGACGGGATCGATCCAGGGGCCGTCGGGATCGTCGGGCTCATCCGGGTCATCCTGATCGCCGGCGGTGCCATAGACGTCGACGTGGTAGATGGTGTCGGCGCTGGGGTAGCCGCCGCTGTAGTAGACGGTGGCGGAGTCGCCGTAGGTGACGTTGCCGTAGCTGGAGATGAGGGAGAACGGGACGGTGACATAGCTTCCGTCGTCAAGATTGAAGCCGCTGCCGCTCATGGTGGCGCCGACGAAGGTCGCGCCGATCTGGCCGTAGCCGGGATCGGGGGGATCGTAGCTGCCCTGGATGTAGCAGGAATAGATGTTGTCGCTGCTGGGATAGTCGCGGTAGTAGACCGTGGCGGCGCAGCCGTAGTCGAGATTGCCGTCGATCTGGCAGATATCCTTCAGAAGCTGTACGGTGTCGCCGTTATCGAGGGCGATGGTGACGGTGCTCATCAGGTAGTCCGAGACGTAGCCGTCCATCTGGCCGTAGTCGGGCCCGGAGCTGCCCTGGATGCTGCAGGCGTAGATGTTGTCGCGGCTGGGGTAGTCGCGGTAGTAGACCGTGGCGGCGCAGCCGGTCTGGAGGCTGCCGCCGGTCACGGTGCAGATATCCTTCAGAAGCTGCACAGTGTCGCCGTTATCGAGGGCGATGGTGACGGTGCTCATCATCGCGTCGGTGACGACGCCGTCCATCTGGCCGTAGGCGGGCTGTCTGGGGCTGATGTTGAAGTAGGCGGTGGTGGTGCGGGCGGTCTGGCCGTTGCCGTAGAAGGTGCAGTAAGCGCCCCAGCCGCTCATGCTCACCTGGGTGTTGGAGACGCTGACGCTCGGGCTGTCTCCGCCGGAGATCGAAGAGTTCGGGAAGCGGTTATTGAAGCTCTGCCACGAGCACTCGTTGCCGTAGGGATCGACAAAGGTCCAGGTCGCGGTGCTCCAGTTCTCGGCGTTGGCCACGAACCAGGCGGTCTCGCCCTCGGTATGGTATTCGTCGGTGGGGTTCTTGGTGATCAGCAGGAAGGTGCTGTAGGTATCGGGCTTCGGGGTCTTGACGTCTGTCGCTTC
>JAFSRS010000097.1 GCA_017445985.1 Oscillospiraceae bacterium
ATCTCCTGCATGATGACGGAGACCTTGTTCATTTTCAGGTTCTTGATGAGGAACGCGCCGCCGAGGATCAGGTCCTCGCCCGCGGAGAACACGTAGTTCAGCCCGTCGGTGTCGCCCTGGCCGCTGGCGACGATCGCCTCGTCGGAGCCGATGATCTGGCGGTTCGGGATATTCAGCGGGCTGCCGTCCACGATACCGCGGACGATCAGGCGGTCGGTGCCGCTGACCACGTAGACCGTGAAGCCGTTCTCCTGCAGATACCCGACCACCTGCAGCATCGGCAGGTACCAGCCGTCGCCGCGCTTCATGCCCGTATAGCTGGGCATGGGCTGCTTTTTGAACTCCTGGACGTAGGCGTTGAACTCCGCGACGGTCATCCCCGCGAAGGCGGAGGCGACGGCGCGGCCGTGGTCCACCTCAAGGCCCTCGAAGGACTTGCCGGTCTTGTTCTGCTCCATGATCTTGTTGGCGACCTCGCGCTCAAACTCGCTGGCCCTGTCCTTGTAGCCCGGGTCCTCCAGCACGCGGTAGGCCAGCAGCGTGTAGTCGAAATAGTTCGGGTCCGTCTCGCAGAACAGGGTCCCGTCCAGGTCGAAGACCGCGATGCGGTCCTGCTCGGGGATATAGTCCCTGCCGTCCGGGTCCGTGACCGCCTTCACGTAGGCGGTCAGCGCGTCGGCGGCCTTGGCGTCCTCGGTCCAGAGGGAGAGCTCGGGGCGGGTGTGCAGCACCGTGTAGAAGCGCCGGAGCATCGTCGCGGCCTGGGCGCGGGTGAGCCGCCCCTTCGGGCGCAGGTTCCCCTCGCCGGTGCCCTGGATCACGCTGGCGCCCACGGCCCACTGCATCGCGGGGATGTAGGCCCCCTGGATCTCGAATACGTCGTTGTAGCTCAGGATGTTCGTGCTCTCGCCGACGCTGACGTCCGCCTTGGCGATCTTCTGCGCGTAGTACCAGAGGATCTCCGCGGTCTCGTCCCGGCACAGCGCGTCGTCCGGGCCGAAGCTGCCGCCCGCGCGGTCGGTCAGCCGCTCCGCCGCCGCCCAGCGCACGGCCTCGGCGTACCAGGCCTCAGCCGCCACGTCGGAATAGGGCAGGGCGTAATTGACCACGGGCTCCCCCGCCATGCGCCAGAGGATCGTGTAGAGCTGCGCGCGCGTCAGGCCCCCGTTGGGGCTGAACAGCCCCTCGCCCGTCCCGGCCATCAGGCCCTTTTCATGGACCCACTCCACCGCCTCGGCGTACCAGGTCCCCCGCGCCACGTCCCGGAAGGTCTGGGCGCTCCGCCAGCGCTCGGTCCGCTTCGCGACGTTCTGCTTCAGGTTCGTGAAGAAGAACAGGTAGTCGTAGACGTGATAGGCCCCGGCGGGGAAGATGTCGATCACCGCGGGATAGTCCGCCCGCGTCACGTCCGTGACCACCAGCTCGCCGCGGTCGCCGATGTAAGCCCCGCAGAGGCCGGGCTGCGGCTCCGCGCCGGTGGCCATCACCGCGCCCAGGTTCAGGGACTTGTCGGCCTTGGTGCCGTCGGTTTTCCAGTTCAGCGGGTTGATGGACAGGGCTTTCGTCCCGGCGGGGATCACCAGCGTCTCGGTCAAGGTGCCGTCCTCGCAGTCGAAGCTGACCACCACGCCGGTATCCGTCTCGCCCGTTGCGGGGACGATCTGCGGGTACGCCGCCGTCAGCTCCTCCGTCACCGACCAGCCGATGGCGTAGGTCGCGATCAGCCGCCCGCGCAGGGCCCTGGCCTCCGCGCCCGTGCCGCCGAAGTAGTCCTTCATCAGCTCCAGACAGAGGTCCGCGCCCTGGGAGAAGCCCGCCAGGATCAGCCCGCGCCCGTTGTTCTCATGGTCCAGATACCAGCGGAAGGCCGCCGAGACGTCGGAATAGGCCAGGGCCCGCGCGGTCTGGCGCTCCGCCTCCGGCAGCTTGTAGGCGTTGATGGACATCTGGCGGTAGTAGGGGGCGTAAAGGCGGCCCGTCTCCTTGTAGATGCCGCGTTCCATGTCGAGGGCGTAGAGGAACTTCGCCTTGTAGGTGTCGCTCAGCTCCGTGGCGTTCGTCTCGCTCCTGGTGTCCACCGGGGGACAGATCAGGAACACGTCCACGGTCTTGTCCTCGCCTTCGGCGAAGTAGGCCCAGTTGTCCTGCCTGCCGTAGTCCGGCGCGGTCCCGTCCGCCAGCGCCGCCGTGGGCAGCGCCAGCACGAGGACCAGCAGCAGGATCAGCGCGTTTCTCCATCGTTTCATGGTTTTGTCCTCCCTGATGATATGTTTTCTGGTGATTGACTTGTCTGTAGGGACGGCTCTCAGCCGTCCGTGCGAACCGATTTCCGCCCACGCCGTAGGGAGCGATCCCCTGATCGCTCCGCGACGCGATAAGCGTAACGGCATTTTGTAGGGGCGACCCTATGTGGTCGCCCGTCCGCAACGACGATTGACAGCAAAAAAGAAAAAACAGCACGTTATGAAATTTGTCGACAGTCTGCCCGCCCGCCGTTGGGGGGCGGCGGCGCGATCAGGGGATCGCGCCCTACGGGGCGGAAGGCTTTCTGCCTCCGCGCCCGCCGGGATCATACCTTGCCGCCGGGACTCAGCGTCCGCATCGCGTTGAGGACCGCGATCACGCACACGCCCACGTCGGCGAAGGAGGCCATCCACATGCTGGCCGCGCCGAGGGCGGCGAGGACCAGCACCAGCAGCTTGACCGCCAACGAAAAGGCGATGTTCTGGCGGACGATCCGGCCCGTCCGCCGGGCCAGGCGCAGGGCCTCGGGCAGCTTGCCCGGGTCGTCGTTCATCAGCACCACGTCCGCCGCCTCGATGGCCGCGTCGGAGCCTAAAGCCCCCATGGCCACGCCCACGTCGGCGCGGGAGAGCACCGGGGCGTCGTTCACGCCGTCGCCCGTGTAGATCAGCGTGCCGCGGGGGCTCTTCTCCGCCAGCAGCGCCTCCACCGCGCGGACCTTGTCCTCGGGCAGCAGCTCGGCCCGGACCTCGTCCAGCCCAAGCTGACGGCCCACGGCCTCCGCGGTCTCCCTGCGGTCACCGGTCAGCAGGACGCACTTCCGCACGCCCAGGGCGCGGAGCTGGGCGAGGGCCTCCGCCGCGTCGGGCTTCACCGTGTCGGCGATCACGAGACAGCCGAGGTAGCGCCCGTCCAGCGCCACGTGGACCGCGGTGCCCACCTCCGGGGGCGCGGCGCAGAGGATGCCGTGGGAGATGAGCAGCGCGGCGGTCCCGGCCAGGACGGGTTTCCCGTCCAGCAGGGCCTCGACGCCGCGGCCCGCGGTCTCCTTCGCCTCGGTGACGCGGGTACGGTCGAGCGCCATGCCCCAGTGCTCCCGCAGGGAGCGGGCGATGGGGTGCTCGCTCCAGACCTCGGCCAGGGCCGCGGTCTCCGAAAGCGTTGCCTCGTCCGCGTCCCCGGCGGGATGGACCGCCACGACGGTGAAGCTGCCCTCGGTGAGGGTCCCGGTCTTGTCAAAGACCGCCAGCTCCGCCCGTTCCAGGGCCTCCAGGTAGTTGCCGCCCTTGACGAGGATGCCGCGGCGGCCGGCCCCGCCGATCCCGCCCAGGCTGGCGAGGGGCACGCTGAGCACCAGCGCGCAGGGACAGCTCGTCACCAGGAAGATCAGCGCCCGGCGCAGCCAGACCGCCCAGGCCCCGGTGATGAGGCCGGGGACGAGCGCCAGCAGCACCGCCGAGATCACCACCGTCGGCGTGTACCAGGCGGCGAAGCGGGCGATGAAGGTCTCGCTGCGGGACTTGTGGGCGGCGGATTCCTCCACCAGGGTCAGGATGCGGCTGACCGCGCTCTCGCTGTAGGGCTTGCCGACCTGTACGCGCAGCAGCCCGCTCAGGCTGACGCAGCCGGAGACCACCTCGTCCCCCGCGCCCACGTCCCGGGGCAGGCTCTCGCCGGTCAGGGCGGCGGTGTCCAGGCTGGACGCGCCCTCGAGCACGCGCCCGTCCACCGGGACGCGCTCGCCGGGCCGGACGACGATGATATCGCCCACGGCCAGCTCCTCCGGGTCCACCTCCACCAGCGCGCCGTCCCGCTCCAGATTCGCGGAGTCGGGGCGGATGTCCATCAGGGCCGCGATGCTCTTGCGGGAGGCCCCGACGGCCAGCTTCTCAAAGAGCTCGCCCACCTGGAAAAAGACCATCACGAACACGCCCTCGGGGTATTCTCCCAGGGCGAAGGCGCCGAGCGTCGCGGCGCTCATCAGGAATTTTTCATCAAAGACGTTGCCGTGGACGATATTCCGCAGCGCGCTCCACAGCACGTCCCAGCCCGCGACGCCGTAGGGCAGCAGAAAGGCCAGACAGCGCCAGGGCTCCCCCAAGGGCAGCAGCCAGACCAGCGCCAGCAGCGCCGCGGCGAGGACGATGCGGAACAGCAGCTTTTTCTGTTTTCGGTTCAAATGCGACGCCTCC
>JAFSRS010000098.1 GCA_017445985.1 Oscillospiraceae bacterium
GATCCCCTGATCGCGCCGCCGCCCCGCGCAACGCGCGGGGCGTGATATGACGTCGAAACATGGCGCAACGCGGAGCGATCAGGGGATCGCTCCCTACGGCGTGGGCGGCGCACCGTTTTTATGTAGGGGCCGCCGCCTTCGGCGGCCCGTTTTTCCCGACCGCCGTTGGCGGTCGCGGCGGGCGGCTCATGGGAGCCGCCCCTACGGCCAAATCGTTCCGACGGCGCAAGGCCTGTTCCTTGTTACTTGTTCCCTCACCAGCTCGTCCCGGTCAGCGTGACGTGCCAGCCGTCGGCCTCCCGCACGGCGTAACCGCAGCGGGTGCACTCGTAGGCCCCCGCCGGGACGGAGAGATCGGTTCCGGTGTATTTATGGGTATTGCCCGCCATCTGATAGCGCAGGGCGGTCTCGTTCTCCGGGACGAAGATCAGGTACAGCAGAAAGCGCCATTGCTGCCCGTCCGCGTAGCCGCTCTCGTCAAAGCGCTCGTTCCAGGGCTCGTAGCCCTCCACGACGGCTTTGGCGTAGCTGTTGCGGAACATGCTCCCCTCGCTCACCCGCAGGCTCAGCGCGGCGTTTCCGTCGCAGACAGTCTGCGCGGCCTGCTCCGGCGTCAGCTCCCGGTCCGGGAGGACAATGGGGACGCCGTAACGCACGGCGCAGGGCGTCTCGTCCAGGAGCGCGTTCCACTCCGCCTCGTCGTACCAGGCGCGCAAACGCAGATAGACGAGGTTTTCGACCAGCTCGCCGAATTCCAGCTCCGGCAGAAACCAGCGGCTGCCGTGCGCGACATCGGTGATGCAGACCGCGTCCACGCCCTGCCAGGCGCCGAGGCCCCAATTTGCCGTTTCGAGCTGGACGACCCAGCGGGCGGCGCGCAGCGTCTCCGCGTCGGGGCGCTCCGTCTCGCGCCAGCGTAGGAGGTTGAGGCTGTCATACTGTCCCAGCGCGTTGTGGAAGCTCCAGGCGTTTTCGACCGCGCGGACCTGGTCCCAGTGCAGCCCGTCCGGATTGTCCGCCGCGGGAGAGAGCAGCCGCAGCGTGAAATCGTCCCCCTCGTGGAAGTCCGGCAACCCCGCGAGGAGATCCGGAGACTCCCGCTCCTGGAGATACTGCTGATACAGCATCATGCACGCGGCGGTGTAGGGGTTGCCGCCGTAGGGCTCCAGCAGCTCCGGGGCGCGGATCATGTCCCCGGACCAGGCCACACCCAGGCGGGTCCAGCCCTTTGCGTCGTGCAGCAGCACCAGATAGGGATGGCCCATGCTGCACTCCTCCGTCAGCCAGTCCCCGTCCCGCTGCATCCCGCCGGCCAGCAGCACCCGGTCCGGGTGGTCGGCCAGCAGGCGGTATTCCAGTTGATACATCACAATGTCATGGTCCAGCGCCGCCGTGCCGGTCTCGATGCGGGTCAGGCCGGTGATGGCCGCGGTCTGGATGCGATAGGTGAACTCTAAACTGCGCCCGAACTTGTCGTGGGCCTCCACGTCCGCCCTCGCCAGCTCCCGGCCCCATTCCAGCAGCTCCGCGAGCAGGGCCGGGGCCAGGGTACTCCCATCCTCCGTATCGTCCAGCTCGGCCCTGATCTCCAGCGGCGCGGCGTACAGATTCATCAGCCGCGTCCAGCAGTCGTCGAGGGCCGATTCGTCCTTGCTGTTGGAGATCAGGCGGACACCGCAGAGCCAAATGCCGCGCTGATAGCTCAGCGCCCGTGCGAGATACCGCTCTCCCTCGTCCTCGGTCACGCTGGCGGGCGTACCGTAGACCGTCGCGGAGCCGTCGAACTCAATCACGCCGGCGCTCGCGCCGTAGACCGTCGCCGCGCCGTTGAAGATGGGCGTTCCGCCGTCGGCGTTCCAGACCGCCGTGAACACGACGCGCACATCCCCGAAGGCGAAGGCGTAGCCCGCTTCCAGCGACAGGGACTCCGGATTCCCGTTCGCGTCGCCCTGGGCGTAGGCCGCCGCGTGGTCGCGCTCTCCGTAGAGCAGCACGTCGGTCCCGGCGGTGTTCTTCGGGATCAGCCAGACGAGCTCGTCCTCCAGCGGGTTTTCCGGCGCGAAGCCCGCCCAGGCGCAGGCGTCCGCCCATTCGTCAAAGTAGCGGTAGGCGCTGCCGATCATCTGGGAGGAGAACATATCATGATTCTTCCAGTCCTCGACGATCTGCTGCCGGAGCGCGTCGGGGAATTGCAGGCGCGCCGCCTCGCCGGTGCCCATCGGCGCGTCCGCGTCCGTGGTTTGCGCGTCCGTATCCGTTTCCTCCGTCAGGTTTTCCAGCAGCTCCGACAGCGCCGCGTCGTGGACCTCCCAGCTCGGCGCGGGGTTTTCCGGGTCGATGGGCCACTTCTTCGCCGTCTCGTCGTCGAAGGAGAGCACGGCGTAACCGTCGGCGTAGGCGAGGGTAAAGACGCGCCCCTCCGCGTCGGTCAGCGTCACGGTGTCCCGCGCGGGGAAGCCCCGGCCCGGATAGACCGCGTCGGCGGGGACCCGGCTCAGCGCGGCGCAGACCGCGGCGAGCTGGGGCTCCGTGAGCGGGAAGCCGTAGGAGCTCATCAGCATGGTCCGCTTCACACCGCTGAGGCTCTCCGACTTGACCGTGTGCGTCCAGACCCAGGGCGTGGGGCCGGTCAGCTCGACCTCTGCGCGCAGCGGCGTCCGCAGGTCGGCGGGGTCGAAGTGATAGGTGACGGTCAGGCGCGGGTTGTCCGCGTCATGGGGGGCTTCGACGGGTTTCACAGTCACGCGCTCGGCCCCGTCTTCATCCGGGCTGCGGTAGACCTCGCCGGTGATCGGATAGGCCACGGTGACCGTCGTGCCGTCCTCGCCGCGTTCGAGCTCGACAATGTGCTCGTTGATCTGCACGCCCGCCGCGTCCTTCGCGCCACTGACGGCGGTCCAGGCGTCGGCCCGCAGCGCCGCGTCGCTCATGGTCCCGGTGGGGTTCGCGGCGCAGGCGACGATGCCGAGTGACACCAGAATGGCAGCGGCGCAGGTGACCCAGAAGCGCGGCTCCTTCCAGCGCAGGGCGTTTTTGATCCGGGCCTTGACGCCCGTCTCCCCGAAGGCCAGGGGGCCGGGGCGGGGGAAGCGCCCGCCCACCGCGAAGGAGAGCAGGGTCTCGCTGTAGTCCGTGGGCTTTGCGGGAGTCCGGCCCAGCACCGCCTCGTCGCAGCGCAGCTCCATGTCCCGGCTCAGGCAGTAAAAGCCGAGCCAGACCAGCGGATTGAACCAGTGGAGGGCCAAAATCAGAAAGGCCAGCAGCTTTACCAGATCGTCCCGCCGGGCCAGATGATAGCGCTCGTGGGCCAGCACGCAGTCCAGCCGCTCCCCCTCCAGCCCGTAGGGGAGATAGATGCGCGGGCGGAGGAAGCCGAGGATGAAGGGCGAGCCCACGGCCTCCGACTGCCAGAGATTGCCGTCCAGCCGCGTCGCGGTCCGCAGACGGCGGGCGACGCGGAGGTAGCTCACGACGCCCCAGGCCAGCATGACCGCGATCCCTGCCATCCAGATGACAGCGCCGATCAAAAGCCAGACCTGCATCGGGTTCACGCTGTCCAACGGCGTCGCGGCGGGGAGGACCTCGTTCACCGCCTCGCTGAGCGCAGGGACGGGCAGGCTGACCTTCGGCTCGGCCATCAGGCCGATGTTGGAGGGGACGTATTCGATGGCGCTGGCGGCGGGCGCGGAGACGGACGCAGCCGTTTCCGAAGCCTGCTCCACCACGACCACCGCGCTCGCCGGGGCCAGGGAAAAGATGCTGAACACGCTCCGCCAGCTCACCGGGCAGAGCAGCCGAAAGCCCGCGACGAGCCAGAGCCAGTAGGAATACTTCTTCGGCGCTCGTTTTAATAGCAGCCGCAGCAGCAGCACCGCGCAGATCACCACCGCGCCGGTGCCGGACATGTTCAATACGGTCAGGAAGAACTGCTCCATGGCTTATGCCTCCTCCCGGTGCGCGTCAATGAGAGCCTTTAATTCCTCGGCCTCGGCGGCGCTGATGCGCTTGCCGCCGAGAAAGGCCACGAGGAAGCCGGGCAGGGACCCGGCGAAGGTCTGCTCGACGAACTTCTCGCTCTCCGCCCTTTGCACCCGCTCCCGGGGCGTCAGCGCGGTCACGACGGCGTTCTCGCTCTTGACGAGGCCCTTTTCCGTCAGCTTTTTGATCATCGTGTAGGTGGTGGATTTTTTCCAGCCGAGTTTTGCCAGGGCCAGCTCCGCCAGCCGGGTGCTCCCGACGGGCTCGCTGTCCCAGATCAGGCACATCAGGCGGTAGTCGCTCTCCGCCAGGCGTTTGGTATCCATCCTGCGTCCCTCCGTTCGGTCTATGTTTATCGACCTGATGCAAGTCTATAACAATAGACCGATTTTGTCAAGAGGGAAAATCAAGATCTATCGAGTTAGGAGTTAGGAGTTATGAGTTAGGAGTTTGTCTCCGGTGTGTCGTTCCAATTGCTACGATCCGCGGCAAACGCGTCAGGTTCTCCCTCTCCTGCCGCTGCGGCGGCAGGAGAGGGAGAGGGCCGAAACAGAACAAGCCCGTAGGGACGCTTTCCGAAGCGCCCACCGCTCCCCTGAAAGGGGAGCTGTCAGCGACGCTGACTGAGGGGTTCCTCCGTGGCGTGCGACACCCCCCAGTCGCGTTCGCTGCGCTCACGCGACAGCCCCCCTTTCAGGGGGGCCAAATGCGGACGGCTGAGTGCCGTCCCTACGGAATCCTTTACCTCCTACCTAATCCCTAATCCCTAGTCCCTAGTCCCTAGTCCCTTATCCCTTATCCCTTATCCCTTATCCTTCCCCCCCGCGCCATTTCCCCCTTGCGTCCCGGCCGAGAGCGTGTTATACTATTTTATTATTTATATTATAAGGGTTATTGTGCGATGAAGGATTTACGATGGAACATCCCCCGGGGGCCGGTCTCGGTCCCGGAGGCTCTGGTCGGCGCGGGCTTTCCGCCGCTGCTGGCGGCGCTGCTGCACGCGCGCGGACTGGACGAGCCGGAGGCGGCGCGGGCCTTTCTGGACCCGGACGCCTCGGCGCTCTCCGACCCCTATCTGCTGACCGACATGGACCGGGCGGCGGCACGGCTGCGGCGGGCCATCGTCGCGCGGGAGCGCGTGGCGGTCTACGGCGACTATGACGTGGACGGGATCACCAGCTCCTGTATGCTGACGGACTATCTCCGCTCCCGCGGCCTGCCCTGCATCCTCTACATCCCCGACCGGATGGAGGAGGGCTACGGCGTCAATCGCGAGGCCATCGACGCGCTGAAGGCCGAGGGCGTCAGCCTGATCGTCACCGTGGACTGCGGCGTGACGACGGTGGAGGAGACCGCCTACGCCGCGGAGCAGGGGGTCGAGATGCTGATTACCGACCACCACGAGTGCCGGGAGGTCCTCCCCCCCGCCACGGCGGTGGTGGACCCCAAGCGGCCCGACTGCGCCTACCCCGGCGCGGAGCTGGCGGGCGTCGGCGTGGCCTTCAAGCTGCTCTGCGCCCTGGAGGGCGACAGCGAGGCCGTGCTCCGGCGCTACGCGGACCTGGTGGCCATCGGCACCGTCGCGGACGTGATGCCCCTGACCGGGGAGAACCGCTACATCGTCCGGCGCGGGCTGGAGAAGTTCGAGACCGACCCGCGGCCCGGCCTGCGGGCGCTGGTGGAGCAGTCCCGGCTGGGAGACCGCAAGCTGACCGCCGGGAGCATCGGCTATTCGATCTCCCCCCGGCTGAACGCCTCCGGGCGGCTGGGCCGGACGCCCATCGCCACGGAGCTGCTGCTCACCGACGACCCGGCGGTGGCCGAGCGCAAGGCCGCCGAGCTCTGCGAGCTGAACCGGGAGCGCCAGGCCCTGGAGCTGGGCATCTGGCAGGAGGCCACCGAGCAGCTCCGCGGCGGCACCGACGGGGCCCCCATCGTCCTGGCCCACGAGGGCTGGCACCAGGGCGTGATCGGCATCGCGGCCAGCCGCCTCACCGAGGCCTACAACGTCCCCGCCGTGATGATCTCCCTGGAGGGGGAGCACGGGAAGGGCTCCTGCCGGAGCTGCGGGGGCTTCAACCTCTTCGACGCGCTCAGCGACTGCGGCGAGCTGCTGGAGGGCTTCGGCGGCCACGCGCTGGCCGCGGGCCTGACGATCCGCCGGGAGCGGATCGGGGAGTTCCGCGCCGCGCTGGCGGCCTACTGGCGCAGCCACCCCGCCCAGGGGGAGCCGAGCCTGGATCTGGACCTCTGCGTGGACGATCCCGCGCTGCTCAGCATGGAGAGCGTCGAGGCCCTGGGGCGCCTGGAGCCCTGCGGCACCGGCAACGCCCGGCCCACCCTCTGCCTCTGCGGGGCGCGGCTGAGCGAGCTGACCCCCATCGGCGGCGGGCGGCACACCCGCGCCCGGCTGGAGCGCTTCGGCCAGAGCTATGAATGCGTCTTTTTCTCCCGGCAGGTCAGTCAGCTCCCGGTCCGCCCCGGCGACTGGGTGGACGCGGCCTTTTTCCCGCAGATCAACACCTTCCGCGGGCGCAGCAGCGTCCAGCTCCTGTTGAGCGAGCTCCGGCCCCACGACGAGACTCTGGGCCGCGGCCTGCTGCGCGCGCCGGTCGGCCCGGCGGACGCGGTGGACTGCCCGGGCCGGGAGGACTTCGTCGCCGTCTGGAAGGCCCTCTGCGCCCGGGGCGGACAGGTGAGAGGCAATCTCGCGTCCCTGACCGAGCAGCTTGCCCCGACCCAGCGGGAGGAGCGCGTCGCCCTGGCCCTGCGGGTCTTCGAGGAGGTCGGGCTGCTGCGCCTGACGGAGCAGAAGCGCGAGCTCGTCATCCAATGCGTCAGCGGCAAGCGGGCGAACCTGCACGATTCTCCGACGCTGCGGGCGCTGGAGGGAGCAGTTGATAGTTGATAGTGGTTAGTGGTTAGTGGTCCGTGGTTAAGGTCTGCCCGTAGGGACGGCTCTCAGCCGTCCGCCGGAACGACCACCGCCGATCCCGCAGGGCGCGATGCCCACGTCGCGCCGCCGTCCCGCGCGATGCGCGGGGCGGGATGCTATGTCGTTAGAACGCGATCATCGTGACGTTCTCCCTCTCCTGCCGCTGCGGCGGCACCCTCCCCCGCTGGGGGAGGGAAAGGAACCGAAGACGCGACCGCCAGCCTCGAAACCGACGCGCCGAGGTGACGACCTGGTTCCCTCCCCCAGCGGGGGAGGGTGGCCGAAGGCCAGGAGAGGGAGAAGGCCGAAAATTATGAGCGGAACGCGGAGCGATCAGGGGGATCGCTCCCTACGGGCCGGAGGAAAGCGTCACACGCGGACGGCTGAGAGCCGTCCCTACGGACTACTTTCCACCTATTACCTCCTCCCTAATCCCTAATCCCTTATCCCTTATCCCTTATCCCTTATCCCTTGTCCCTTGTCCCTTATCCCTTGTCCCTTGTCCCTTGGAGGTACTCCCATGCCTGAAACATTCGATCCCATCGTCGAGCGGCAGTACGCCGCCCTGGAAAATAAGATCAACGCCGCGGGGATGAAGGTCGACCACGGCCGCATCCGCGCGGCCTTCGAGCTGGCTGCGGCCTCCCACGCGGGGCAGAAGCGCAAGGACGGCACCCCCTACGTCACCCACTGCATCGCCGCGGCGGACATCACCGTGGACATGGGTCTGGACGAGGACTCCATCGTCTCCGCGCTGCTGCACGACACGATCGAGGACACCGCGGTGACCCACGAGCAGATCGCCAAGCAGTTCGGGCCCGACGTGGCGAACATCGTCGAGGGCGTCACGAAGCTGACCCGGGTCAACTACACCTCCCGCGAGGAGGAGCAGATGGAGAACATGCGGAAGATGCTGCTGGCCATGAGCCGCGACATCCGCGTGATCCTCATCAAGCTGGCGGACCGCCTCCACAACATGCGGACCATGGACTACCAGTCGCCGGAGAAGCAGCGGCTGAAAAGCCTCGAAACCATGGAAATTTACGCCCCCATCGCCCACCGTCTGGGCATCCAGGCCGTGAAGTGGGAGCTGGAGGACCTGGCGCTGAAATACCTCGACCCGGTGGCCTTCCAGGCGATCACCAGCTCCATCGCGGAGCGGCGCGGCGATCTGGACGCCTTCATGGACCGCATGGAGCGCAAGATCAAGGCCCGGCTCAGCGAGTGGGGCATCCACTGCACGATCTACCACCGGATCAAGCACACCTATTCCATCTACCGCAAGATGTACCGCCAGAAGCTCCAGCTCAGCGAGATTTGGGATATCTGCGCCCTGCGGGTCATCGTGGACGCGCTCCCCGACTGCTACGCGGTGCTGGGCCTGGTCCACGACATGTTCAACACGGTCCCCGGCAAGTTCAAGGACTACATCTCCATGCCCAAGCCCAACGGCTACCAGTCCCTCCAGACCACCGTGATCGGGACCGAGGCCATCCCCTTCGAGGTACAGATCCGCACCTGGGAGATGCACCGCACCGCCGAGTACGGCGTCGCGGCCCACTGGAAGTACAAGTCCGGCCCCGCCGGGGTCCGGGAGGGGGACGAGGAGGAGTTCGCCTGGGTCCGCCGCTTGCTGGAGACCCAGCAGGACTCCGACGCCGACGACTTCTTCTCCGGGCTCAAGGTGGACATGTTCGCCGACGAGGTCTTCGTTTTCTCGCCAAAGGGCGACGTGACGAGCCTGCCCGCCGGGGCGACCCCGGTGGACTTTGCCTACTCCGTCCACTCCGCCGTCGGCAACCGCATGGTGGGCGCGAAGGTCAACGGGCGCATCGTGCCCTACGGACAGGAGCTCCACAACGGCGATATCGTTGAAATTTTAACGAGCAAATCCGCCCCCGGCCCCAGCCGCGACTGGCTCAAGATCGCGAAGAGCGGCTCGGCCCGGACCAAGATCAAGCAATGGCTGAAAAAGGAGCGGCGCGAGGAGAACATCGTCCAGGGCAAGGAGCTGCTGGAGGCCGAGCTGCGCCGCGCCGGGATCACGATGGCGGAGGTCAACGAGTTCGACCTGCTCCCGCCCATCCTGAAAAAGCAGAGCTTTTCCAACGTGGACGACCTCTACGCCGCCGTCGGCTACGGCGGCATGACCGCGCCGAAGGTGGCGAACCGGCTCAAGGACGAGCTCTTGAAGGCCCGGCGCTCCGCCGCTGACACCGGCAAGACCGCCCTCGACAAGGTGAACGAGGCCGCCGAGCGCCGCAACCAGAAGGACCCGCCCAAGCCGCGGCCCATCAACGGCGTGCTGATCGCGGGCCTGGACAACTGCCTGCTGAAATTCGCCCGCTGCTGCACCCCGGTGGCCGGGGACGACATCGTGGGCTTCATCACCCGCGGCTACGGCGTCAGCATCCACCGCAGCGACTGCAAGAACCACATCGCCGGGCGGCTCCACCCCGACGGCGAGGGCCGCTGGGTGGACGCGGCCTGGGACATGAGCGCCGCGGAGACCTACATCACCACGGTCTACATCAACTCCATCGACCGGAACAGCCTGGTCATGGATATCGCCCTGGTGCTCAGCAGCATGAACGCCAAGGTCCGCTCCCTCAACGCCCGCGCCGTCGGCGGCGGCATGGCCAGCACCACGCTGACCCTGGAGGTCCGCAACCTCGACGAGCTGAAGGCCATCATCGCCCGCCTCGCCACCGTGCCGGGGGTCAAGAAGGTCGGACGGAGCAACGGGTAATAAGGAGGATTTATGCGAGCTGTATTGACAAGAGTATCCTCCGCCTCGGTGCGGATCGGCGGGGAGACCGTCGGGGCCATCGGACGGGGCTTTCTGGTGCTGTTGGGCGTCCACGCGGACGACGGGCCGGAGCAGGCCGCGAGGATGGCGGACCGGATCTGCGGGCTCCGCATTTTCGAGGACGAGAACGGGAAGATGAACCGCAGCCTCGCCGACGCGGGCGGGGCCGTGCTGATCGTCAGCCAGTTCACGCTCTACGCCGACACCCGCTCCCGCCGCCCCGGCTTTACCCAGGCGGCCCGCCCCGCCACCGCGATCCCCCTCTACGAGCAGGTGATCGCCGCCGTCCGCGCGCGCGGCTTCGAGGTCCGGACCGGCGAGTTCGGCGCGGACATGGCGGTGGAGAGCGTCAACGACGGGCCGGTGACCATTATTCTGGAGGTATAATCTATGCTGATCAAATCCTTCTCATTGGGCGCCTACGAAACCAACTGCTACATCGTGACGGACGAGACGACCTTGCGCTGCGCGGTGATCGACCCGGGCGCGGAGGCGAACACGATTTTGGACTATCTGGAAGAGAACAAATTGAAGTGCGCCTGCGTGCTGCTGACCCACGGGCACTTCGATCACACCGGGGCGGTGGAGGACCTCTGCGCCGAGACCGGGGCCCCGCTCTATATGCACAGGGCCGACGACGGCATCTCCATCGCCGGGCCCTTCTACCGTTTCACCGCGCCGGAGGGGACCAACTTCTTCCACGAGGGCGACGTGATCGCGATGGACCGCATCAGCTTCGCCGTGCTGGAGACGCCGGGCCACACCCCCGGCAGCGTGACCCTGCTGGCCATGGAGACCGGCAGCGAGGAGCGGGCCCTCTTCACCGGCGACACCCTGTTCCGGGACAGCTGCGGGCGCACCGACTTTCCCAAGAGCGACAGCGCCGCCATGCTCCGCTCCCTCCGCCGCCTGGCGGAGCTGCCCGGCGACTACGAGGTCTACCCCGGACACATGGAGGCCACGACGCTGAGCCGGGAACGGCGGGCGAATCCGTTTATGCTGTACGCCATGCAAAGGAGTTAAGATTATGAACAAAAAAGCCTTAATCATCGAGGACGACGGCAACATTGCCGAGCTGCTGCGGCTGTATCTGGAGAAGGACGGCTTCGACGTGCAGCGGGCGGCGGACGGCGGCGAGGGCATGGAGATGTTCCGGGCCTTCGCGCCGGATATCATCCTGCTGGACATCATGCTGCCGGTCATGGACGGCTGGAGCGTGCTGCGGGAGGTCCGCAAGGCGGGCAAGACCCCGGTCATCATGCTGACCGCCAAGAGCGAGACCCCGGACAAGGTCTCCGGCCTGGAGCTGGGCGCGGACGACTACATGACCAAGCCCTTCGAGCCGAAGGAGCTGCTGGCCCGCATCCACGCGGTCATGCGCCGCAGCGACGACGGCGGCGAGCAGAAAAAGACCAAGCGCCTGGAATTCGACAAGCTGATCGTGGACCTGGACAGCTACGAGCTGGTGGTGGACGGCAAGCGGATCGACACCCCGCCCAAGGAGCTGGAGCTCCTCTTCCACCTCGCCAGCGCCCCCAACCGCGTCTTTACCCGCAACCAGCTCCTCGACGAGGTCTGGGGCTTCGACTACTTCGGCGACAGCCGCACCGTGGACGTGCACGTGAAGCGCCTCCGCGAGAAGCTGGAGGGCGTCAGCGAACAGTGGAGCGTCAAGACCGTCTGGGGCGTGGGATACAAATTTGAGTTGATCAACCAATAAATGCGCAGCTATTACTTCAAGAACTACTTATTAGTCGCCGGCCTCGTGATGCTCTCCTTCATCATCCTCGGCGCGGCGTTCGTCGGGATGGGGCGGAACTACATGCTGCGGGAGCGGCGGAGCGAGCTGGACAGCAACGCGCTGGAGCTCAGCCGCCTGGCCGCGGCCTACGCCCGGGACGGGGACCTGGACAGCTGGGAGTTCCGCATCACCCTCTCCGCCGTGGCGGAAAGCAGCGGGACCCACTGCTTCCTGACCGACGCCGAGGGCCGGGTGCTGGTCTGCTCGGACCGGATGCTCTCCTGCGGGCACGTGGGCGAGAACGTGGGCGAGAGCGCCCTCGAGGCCCTGCGGGCGGGGTCGGGCTTCAACGCCCTCAGCCGCATGGACGGCTTCTATGACGAGGCCCGCTACGTCTCCGCCCTGCCCGTCCGGGACCTGGACGGCACGGCGCTGGCCTACGCCTTCGCCAGCGCGGACGTGAGCGGGGTGCTGCAGACCTGGAGCAATCTGCTGAACATCTTCTTCGTCACCAGCCTGTCGATCATGGTGCTGCTGCTGATCCTCTCCTACGTCTCGGTCCGGCTCAGCGCCCGGCCCTTCAACGAGATGGCGGCGGCGGCGCTGAAATTCGCCCACGGCGACTTCTCCGCCCGCGTGGACGCGGAGCGGGACGACGAGCTGGGGGCGCTGGCCGACGCCTTCAACCAGATGGCGGAGTCCCTCGAGCAGCAGGAGCGCCGCCGCAGCGACTTTATCGCCAACGTCGCCCACGAGCTGAAGACCCCGATGACGACCATCGCGGGCTTCGCCGACGGCATCCTGGACGGCACGATCCCCCGGGAGCAGGAGGACCAGTACCTCCAGACCATCTCCTCCGAGACCAAGCGCCTGAACCGCCTGGTCCGCAGCATGCTGGACCTGAGCCGGATGCAGAGCGAGGGCCCGGAGGCCCTGCGCAGCCGCAGCTTCGAGCTCTGCGAGCTGCTGGTCCGGACCCTGCTGCTCTTCGAGCAGAAGATCAACGCGAAGCGCCTGGACGTGGACGCGCTGATCCCCGAGGAGGCCATGCAGGTCTACGGCGACGCGGACGCGATCAACCAGGTGATCTACAACCTGCTGGAAAACGCGGTGAAGTTCGCCGAGCCGGGCAGCGTGCTGGGCGTCAGCGCCTTCAAGCAGGGGGAGAAGGCCTACGTGTCCATCAAGAACCGCGGGGCCACGATCCCGGCGGAGGAGCTGCCCCTGATCTTCGAGCGCTTCCACAAAACGGACAAGTCCCGCAGCGAGGACCGGGACGGCTACGGCCTGGGCCTCTACATCGTCAAGACCATTTTAAATAACCACGGCGAGGACATCGCGGTCACCAGCCGCGACGGCGTGACGGAATTCCTGTTCTCGCTGACCTTGAAGAAAGAAAAGTGACGGGAAAATGACGGCAAACGCCTGTCATTCCGAGCCAGTCCGCAGACTGGCGTGGGAATCCCATCCGGAAGCAGCCGCGTAAAAGTGGGATCGCCACACCAGTGCTGCGGCACTGGCTCGCGATGACAGGATGACGGGAAAATGACGGCAATCATTCACAGTTCTTTCACGATTCTTTCATAGTTTGCTTTTAATTCTCTGTTACAATGAACTCGTTCCCAAGGAGGAAGGCAGATGGCAGATCAATATCCGCGCAGCGCCTGGTATGACCAGACCCCGCCGGTCAGCGAACCGGCGGCAGCGACGCCGGCGATCAAGAAGAAACAAAACCGAGGCCTGAAAGTCCTGCTTTTGATCCTCTGCGCCGTGATCGTGCTGTCCGCGATCGCGTACGTCGCGACGGACGGCTTCAACAACATCCCCTTCCCCCGGGCGGTCCTCACCGTACCGGACGTCTACCCCCGCGGCGACAGCGAGCCCGCGGAGGACGAGGAGGACGGCGACTACCGCAGCTTCTTCCGCGCGCGCTATTCCGACAAAGCGGAGCAGCGCAGCGGCAGCCGGGTCGAGCGCGCCACCGTTTCCGACGCGCCGGAGCTGACGCTCCGGAGCGCCGAGGGACGGGACGAGCTCAGCCTGCAGGAGCTCTACGAGCGCTGCGCGGGCAGCGTGGTGGGCATCGACGCCAAGGAGGCCGGGTCCATCAGCTACGCCTGGGGCACCGGCATCGTGATGAGCGACGACGGCCTGATCCTGACGAACCAGCACGTGATCGACGAGTGCGACAGCGTCACCGTGGTCTTTGAGGACGGGACCGAGTATCCCGCGAAGCTGATCGGCGAGGACACCCTGACCGACCTGGCCCTGTTGAAGATCGAGGCCAGCGGCCTGACGCCCGCGGAATTCGGCGACAGCTCCGAGCTGCGCGTCGGGGACAGCGTGGCGGCGCTTGGCAATCCGCTGAGCGACAGCTTCGTGAACTCCCTGACCGATGGGATCATCTCCGCCATCAACCGGGACGTGACCGTGAACGGGCGTTCGATGACCCTTCTGCAGACCAACGCCGCCCTGAACGAGGGCAACTCCGGCGGGGCGCTGCTGAACCGCTACGGCCAGGTGATCGGCGTCACGAACATGAAGATGGTCAACAACTACTCCGACGTGACCGTGGAGGGCATCGGCTTCGCGATCCCCACCGTCACCGTCAAGCAGGTCGTGGACCAGCTCCTCGCCGAGGGCGAGGTCAAGGGTCGGCCCGGCCTGGGCATCACGGTGGTTGAAATTTCCGCCGCGGTCTGCGAGCGCTACGGCATCCCCCACGGGCTCTACGTCACCGCCGTCACCGAGGGCAGCGACGCCGAGGCCAAGGGCATCCGGCCCGACGACATCATCATCGCCGCCGAGGGCGAGGAGATCCGGGAGACCGATCAGCTCCTCGAGATCCGCAACCGCCTCGGCGTGGGCGACAGTCTGACCCTCACCGTCTGGCGCGAGGGCGAGACGATGGATCTCCCGATCCGCATCATGGATCAAAACGAGCTCTACTGAGCGAAACGGCGGCCCTGCCAGGCCGTTGGAAATCAAATAGATGTTTCTCCTCTCTTTCCATATACTCTCTCTTTTTCGCAAAGCACCGGACCGGGCAGCCCCCGATCCGGTGTTTTGTGTTGGGGGGGCTTGCATCTTTGCCGTGTGCCGGGTATAATACGTAGAGAGGGGAGGTGTCGGTATGCTTCCGTATTCTGTGGAAGAGATCCGCAGGCGTGTGAAGCCGGTGGCGGAGCGCTATCGTCTGGCCGCGGTCTATCTCTTCGGCTCCTACGCCAGAGGCGAGGCGACCGCCGAGAGCGACGTCGATCTTTTGGTGGACCTGACGGGCTCCGACGTGCACGGGCTGCGGTTCGTGAGTCTCTATCAGGACCTGGCGGACGCGCTGGAAGCCGAGATCGACCTGGTGACCGTGGACAGCCTGGAGCAGCCGACCGAGCGCCGCGGGCGGCGGCATTTCCGGGACGCGGTCCGGCGGGAGAGGAGGATCATCTATGCAGCCGCGTGACGCGCAGCGATTGGAGCACATAGATTCTTTCTTATCAGAGGGATGCGGAATATCGTCGTCCACGATTACGGCGAGATCAAGCTCCGCATCGTCTGGGAGGTCGCGGTCGGCGACGTTCCCGCGCTGAAAGCCTTTTGCGAACGAAAGCTGAATGAATCAGACGCCGGACCGGGCTGAAAGCCCGATCCGGCGATTTATCTCTTTTGTTCTTTTTTCGACGCGCTCCGCATAGACTCTTCCAGAGGTGAGGCTGTATGCGCTTCGAGGAGCTGCGGTGCAAGGAGATCATCAACGTCAACTCCGGCCACCGGCTGGGCTACGTCTGCGACGCGGAGGTGGAGCTGCCCTCCGGCTGCGTCAAGGCGCTGATCGTGCCGGGCCCGGCGCGCTTTTTCGGGCTGTTCGGGCGGGAGCCGGACTTCCTGATCCCGATGGGCTGCGTGAAAAAGCTGGGGCGGGACATCATTCTGGTGGAGATCAGCGGGGCCTACGACCGGGACCGCCGGGAGCGGAAGCGTTTCTTTTAAAGAAATGGCGGAGCGGAGAAAAATAATGCTTGCAATCCGGGAAAATGCCTGCTATAATACTTCTTGCGTCTTGTAACGGCGTTTTTCCGCGCACTCAAGACAGCCTGATTGACAAGGAGATCGAACCATGAGACAGGGCATCCATCCCAATTATCAGCAGACCACCATCCGCTGCGCCTGCGGCAACGTGATCGCCACCGGCAGCACCAAGAAGGACATCACCGTTGAAATTTGCTCCAAGTGCCACCCCTTCTTCACCGGCAAGCAGAAGCTGGTCGACACCAGCGGCCGCGTGGACAAGTTCAACAAGAAGTACGGTCTGTAATACAACGCAGCATGCAATTTGCGCGAGAGGCGCGGGCAGCAATGCCCGCGCCTCTCGCGTTTCATCCCGTAGGGAGCGATCCCCTGATCGCTCCGCGATCGTTCCCGCCCCGCGCGTCGCGCGGAGCGGCGGCGCGATGTGGGCATCGCGCCCTACGGGATGGCTCAATATTGCAGCAATCCCGCGCTCCCGTCGTCGCTGCCCTTTTCCAGGGCCTCGATCCGGGCCTGATAGGAGAAGCCCTCGTTGACCTCCACCGTCACCACGTCCCCGACGCGGCGGCCCAGCAGGGCGCGGCCCAGGGGGGACTCCTTGCTCACCAGCCCGTTCAGCGGGTCGGTCCGCACCGTGGTCACGACGCGGACGGTCTGGCGCATCCCGGCGTTCTCCAAAAAGATATCCACCTTGTCATAGAGCCCGACCTCGTCGGCCCCGGAGCGGTCCTCGATGACCTTCGCGGAGGCGATCATCCGTTCCAGATAGCGGATGCGGCTCCGGTTGCGGTTCTGCGCCTGCTTCGCGGCCTTGTACTCAAAGTTCTCGCTCAGGTCCCCGAAGGCCCGCGTCCGCTTGACCTCCTCGATCAGCTCCGGCATCAGCCGCAGCCGTCGGTCGTCCAGCTCCGCCCGCATCTTTTCGAGATCGGTCTTCGTCAATTCATCGTGCATAAAAACGCTCCTTGTTCTTCCGGTTCCGCCGTAGGGGCGGCCTTGTGTGGCCGCCCGTCGTTGCGCGATCGGCCAGGTCTGCGGGCGACCACACAGGGTCGCCCCTACAGCGTGACGGCAGCGTGGCGGCGTAAGTCACACCCGCAGCTCCGCGTCCGCCGTCTCCCCCGCCTCCGCCAGCAGCGGCGCCAGCTCGGCGAGGTAGGCCGTCACCTGCTCGGGGCAGCGCCCGATATACCGCGCGGGTTCCATCAGCGCGTCCAGCTCGGCCCGGCTCATGCCGAACTCCGGCCGGGCGGCGAGGCGGTCCAGGAGGTCGTTTTCCTCCCCGCGCTTGAGCCGCGCCGTAGCCTCCATCGAGCAGGCGCGGATGATCTCATGGAGCTGCTGACGGTCGCCGCCGCGCTTCACGGCCTCCATCATCAGGTTCTCCGTCGCCAGGAACGGGAGATAGTCCCGCAGCGAACGCCCGATGATCGCCTCGTTCACCACCAGCCCCCGGCATACGTTCCGGCAGAGCCGCAAAATCGCGTCGGCGCAGAGGAAGCCCTCCGGCAGGCTGATCCGGCGGTTCGCGCTGTCGTCCAGGGTCCGCTCCATCCACTGGGCCGAGGCCGTCAGCGGCGCGTTCAGCGCGTCGGCCATCAGGTAGCGGGACAGGGAGCAGATGCGCTCGCAGCGCATCGGGTTGCGCTTGTAGGCCATGGCGGAGGACCCGATCTGCTTCGTCTCGAAGGGCTCCTCCAGCTGCCGGTCGTGCTGCAGCAGCCGCAGGTCCGTCGCCATCCGGCAGGCGCTTTGGGCGATGGAGCTGAGACAATTCAGGATGCGGCTGTCGGTCTTGCGGGGGTAGGTCTGGCCGCAGACCGCGAAGCAGCGCGAAAAGCCGAAGGCCGCGCAGAGCTTCCGGTTCAATTCATCGACCTTCGCCCCGTCCCCGTCGAAGAGGTCCAGAAAGCTGGCCTCGGTGCCGGTAGTGCCCCGCGCGCCCCGGAAGCGCAGCGAGGCGCGGACCTCGTCCAGCTCGCGGAGGTCGCTTTCAAAGTCCTGGAGCCAGAGCGCGGCCCGCTTGCCGACGGTCACCGGCTGGGCGGGCTGGTAGTGGGTGTAGCCCAGGGTGGGCAGGGCCTTGCAGCGGTCCGCGAAGTCCGCCAGCGCCCGCATCAGCCCCAGCAGCCCGCCGCGCAGCAGGTCCAGGCCCTCCCGGTAGAGGATCAGGTCGGCGTTGTCGGTGACGTAGCAGCTCGTCGCCCCCAGGTGGATGATCCCGGCGGCGGCGGGCGCGGCGAGGCCGAAGGCGTAGACGTGGGCCATCACGTCGTGCCGGACCTCCGCCTCGCGCCGGGCCGCGGCGGCGAAGTCGATGTCGGAGACGTGGGCCTCCAATTCGTCGACCTGCGCCCGGGTGACGGGCAGGCCCAGCTCCATTTCCGCCCGGGCCAGCTCCACCCACAGCCTTCGCCAGGTCTCGATCCGGCGGCGCTGGGAGAACAGGGCAAGCATCTCGTCGGAGGCGTAGCGGGAGGAAAGAGGGGATTCATAACGGTCAAGCATAGCGGGAAACCTCTTATCTTAATTCATAGAAAATGGAAATCGCAGGCGTTATTTCATCACAACAATAAAATCTTTACATGCCGGAATGACCGGCCTTCTCCCTCTCCTGGCCTTCGGCCACCCTCCCCCGCTGGGGGAGGGAATCAAGTCGGCACCCCGGCGCGTCGGTTTCGAGGCTGGCGGTCGCGTCTTCGGTTCCTTTCCCTCCCCCGCTGGGGGAGGGAACCAAGTCGGCACCCCGGCGCGTCGGTTTCGAGGCTGGCGGTCGCGTCTTCGGTTCCTTTCCCTCCCCCGCTGGGGGAGGGAATCAAGTCGGCACCCCGGCGCGTCGGTTTCGAGGCTGGCGGTCGCGTCTTCGGTTCCTTTCCCTCCCCCAGCGGGGGAGGGTGCCGCCGCAGCGGCAGGAGAGGGAGAGCGTCAGAATGACAAAGCTTCGTTCCGTTCCTTCACCGGATGATGATGCTGTCGCGCTCCGGGCCGACGGAGACGTAGCGGATGTGGCAGCCCACGGCCCGCTCGATGAACTCCACGTAGTCCCGCGCGGCCTGGGGGAGCTCCTCCCACTTCCGGGCGGCGCTCACGTCGCAGCCCCAGCCGGGGAGGGTCTGATAGACCGGCTCCGCGTCAGCCAGCGCGGCGGGGAAGGGGAACTCGTCCGTCTCGACGCCGTTCACGCGGTAGCGGACGCAGACGGGGATCTCCTGCATGTAGCTCAGCACGTCCAGCTTCGTGAGGGCCAGGGCCGTCGCGGCCTGCATCCGCGTGCCGTAGCGCGTCGCCACCAGGTCCATGGGTCCGACGCGGCGGGGCCGTCCGGTCTTGGCACCGTACTCGCCGCCCTCCTCGCGGAGGGCCTCCGCCTCCGGGCCGAACCACTCGGTCACGAAGGGTCCCTCGCCCACGCAGGTGGAGTAGGCCTTCGTGACGCCGATCACCTCGTCCAGCGTAGCGCCGGGCAGGCCGCTGCCCACGGGGGCGAAGGCCGCGATCGCGTTGCTGGAGGTCGTGTAGGGGTGGATGCCGAAGTCCAGATCCCGCAGCGCGCCGAGCTGGGCCTCGAAGAGGATGCGCTTCCCGGCGGCGCTGGCCTCGCGCAGCCAGGCGGAGGTGTCGCAGACGAAGGGCTTGAGCTTTTCGCCGTAGTCCGCGACCCACTCCAGCAGCGCGTCCATCGTCACCGGCTCCGCGCCGTAGACGCGGGTCAGGGTCAGGTTCTTCCACTCCAGCAGGTCCGCCAGATGGGACTTCAGGTGCTCCGGGTAGAACAGCTCTCCCGCCAGCACGGTCTTTTTCTGGTACTTGTCGCCGTAGAAGGGCGCGATGCCCTGCTTGGTCGAGCCGTATTTCTTGTCCTTGAGCCGGGCCTCCTCCAGCCCGTCCAGCAGCCGGTGCCAGGGCAGCAGCAGACTGGCCCGCTCGCTGACCCGCAGGTTCTCCGGCCCCAGGGGCACGCCCTTGGCCCGCACGGTCTCGATCTCGTTCCAGAGGTTCTCGGCGTCCAGCGCGACGCCGTTGCCCAGGATATTCATCACGCCGGGCCGGAAGATGCCGGAGGGCAGCAGGTGGAGGGCGAACTTGCCGTAGTCGTTGATGACGGTGTGACCGGCGTTTCCGCCGCCCTGATAGCGGACGACCACGTCGTAGTCCCCCGTCAGCAGGTCCACCATCCGGCCCTTTCCCTCGTCGCCCCAGTTGATCCCGACGATCGCAGCGTTGCTCATAAATCATTTCCATCCTTTCCGGGCGGGCAGGACCCGCCGAGCATACATTTATAATTTATACAACGAACGGAGGGGAAAGTCAAGGCGGGGCGGAACCCCTCAGTCGGCCTTGGGGCCGACAGCTCCCCTTTCAGGGGAGCCAAGAGCCATGCGAGAATCGCGGCGTTGGCGCAACGCGGAGCGATGAAGGCATCGCTCCCTACGGGCTTGGTGGAAATCGTGAGGAGGGGAGGGGCAAGCCCCTCCCCTACGATGAAAAACCAATCCCAATTTGTCCGCAAGCTCACGGCGGCCCCCTTCCGGGGGCCGCCGCGGGCGGTTCTTATGCCAGATAATTCATCAAAATCTGCGCGAGCTGGGCGCGGGTGGCGGTGGCCTTCGGGTTCAGCCTGCCGCCGGAGCCCCGGAGGAGCCCCGCGCCGACGGCCCAACCGAGGGCGTCCTCCGCCCAGGCGGAGACCGCGTCCGCGTCGGTGAAGGCGCTCAGGTCGGCATTTTCGTCCGCGGTCCCGTTCAGCACGGAATAACGGTGGAGCAGCGCCGCGAGCTGTTCGCGGGTGATCGCCGCGCCGGGGCGGAAGGTCCCGTCGGCATAACCCTCGACGATCCCGTTCTCCGCGGCCCAGAGCACCGCGTCGGTGTACCATTGTCCCTCAGCCACGTCGGAGAATCCCGCGCCGCAGCTGACCGCCGGGGAGCCCGCCAGCCGGTAGAGGATCGCCGCCACCATCGCGCGGCTGGCGGCGCCGTTCGGGTCGAAGCTGCCGCCGCCGACGCCCTGCATCAGACCCGTCTCGCTGACATAGGCCACCGCTTCGGCGTACCAGGCCCCCGCCGCAACGTCGCCAAAGCCGGACGCCGCGGGCGCCTGCCCGCCGTCCGCGGGCGGCGTGGTCTGCTCGCCTTCGGTGGGCGGAGCGGGCGGTTCATCGCCGCTGCCGGGTTGATCGGGCTGCTCGCCCGCGCCGGGCTGGGCCGGGGGCTCGGTGCCTGTGCCGGACTGCGTTCCGTCGCCGGGATTGCCGCCCGCGCCGCTGCCGGTGGCGGCCGTCGCGGTGGCGGCGGCTGTGCCGTTCACGGTCAGGGTATAGCTCTCGCCGCCCGTCAGCGTGTCGGAGGAGAAGAGCGCCATGCTGGCCGCGCGGACGGCTGTCGCGGAATAGACCGTGTTCCCATCCGCGTCCAGAATGGCAAGCGTGCTGCCCGCGCTGACGGACAGACCGGCGCCCATGCCGCCTGGGTTGCTGCCGGGGCCGCCGAAGGCCATCAGCTCCGCGGCGCCCGCGCTGCTGTTGTTCCAGCCGCCCATGCCGGGCCCGCCGGGCTGCTGCCCGCCCATACCGGGGCCGCCGCCCATCGCGCCGCTGCCGAACATCACGTAGCTCTGGCTGCCCTGGGCGAAGCTGACGCCCATGCCGGGCGCGCCCACCGCCAGGACCGTGCCGCCGGTGACGCTGACGGCGCTCTCCGCGTCGAGGGGGCTGTTGTCGCCGGAGGAGGCGCTGTAGACCTCCACCGTGCCGCCGGAAATGCTCAGACTGCCGTTGGAGTCGATGCCGTCGCCCTGCGCGTCCACGTACACCGTGCCGCCGGAGATCGCGCAGGAGAAGTCATAATTTGTCAGATCGCTGTTCGCGGCGTTGATGCCGTCGTCGGCGGCGTGGACCGTGACGCTGCCGGAATAGATGTTCAGGGTCGCCGCCTCGATGCCCTCGGTGCTCTCCGTGACCGTGACGACCGGACCCGCGGTCCCCGCCGCGCCGATGTTCAGCACGTAGTCGCTCTTGATGCCGTCGTCCGCGGCGGACACCGTGACCGTGCCGCTCAGAATGTTCAGCTCCTGATCGCTTTTCAGGCCGTCGTTGACCGGGGCCGTGATGTGCAGGGTCAGCTCCTTGACGGTCAGGCTGGCCTCGCCCTCGTCCTCGGTGGTCGCGCCGCCCTTGACGCCGTTTTTGCCGTTGGCGATCACGTTGATCGTGCCGGTCCCGCAGAGGGTCAGCTTCGCGCCGTCCTTGGCCTTGACGACCGCGCTCTCGGCGTCTTCATTGTCGGGGTAATTGTCGTCGTTGTTATAGGCGCTGTCGGTCAGGGTGTTCACGCTGCCCGCCGCGGCCACGACCGTGACCTCCGTGCTCTTGTTGCAGCAGATCGGGGCAGTCGTGGCGCTGGTCAGCGTCAGGCCGTCGAGCAGCAGGGTCACGCCGGTGGTGCCCTTCTTGACCTTGACGGAGCCGTCGGCGCAGCTGCCGGAGAGCACGTACACGCCCGCGCCGTTGATGGTGAGGGCCGTGCCCTCGAGCTTGTAGCCCGTGTAGTTCCCCTCGGTGACGGCGATCCCGCCGTCGGAAAAGACGAAGGCGGTTGCCCCGCTCGTGTCATATCCGGCGGACACGGGGAACACGCAGAAGCCCGCCAGCAGCGCCGCGGCCAGCGCCAGCGCCAGGATCGTGTGGATGGATTTGGATTTCATGGGGAAAGCCTCCTTTTTTACCGGGGTCGCGCCCCTTTGTTGCCTCCCATTATCCACGGGATTCTGAAACGGTTCTGAAAACGGGAAAAAGATTTTGCGGGGTTCCACGCCGGGCCCGTAGGGGAGGGGCTTGCCCCTCCCGGCTTCACGATTGCCGCCAGGCCCGTAGGGAGCGATGCCCACATCGCGCCGCCGCCCCGCGCGGAGCGCGGGGCGGAACCCCTCAGTCGGCCTTGGGGCCGACAGCTCCCCTTTCAGGGGAGCCAAGAGCCATGCGAGAATCGCGGCGTTGGCGCAACGCGGCGCGATCAGGGGATCGCTCCCTACGGCGTCGGCGGGGATCGTTCGGCGGACGGCTGAGAGCCGTCCCTACAGCTTTCTGTTCCGATTTTCGCGTTCCACTGTCCGCCTTGTACGGACAACCCGACCTCCCGCCCTGCGGGGCCTGCCAAAAAACGGCCTGTTTGCTTGTGCTATTTCACCAGACAGCCCGGTTTTTCCGGCGTTCATTCAGAGGCTTCGACAAACTTTACAAAACCCGCTTGCTTTATGATTGACAATCTCCGGCTTTGCGTGTACGATGAAGCCATCACAACCGCATACCCAGTCGATATAAGTCCGGATGGACGGCCCGGACGTTTCTACCGCGGCGCCTCAGCCGCGACTATCGGCCCGGTCGGACGCGCCCCCTCCTGTTGAAATGGGGAGCGTCGGCGTATCGTTTTTTCAGACCCGTCCCGACGCGGTCTGATTTCGCTTTTTGAGAGAGGGGGGACCGCCTATGCGCCTGATGGAAGAAATGATCCTGCGCGACGGGAAGCTCCTGCCCGGCGGCGTGCTGAAGGTGGGCTCCTTCCTGAACCAGCAGATCGACCCGGAGCTGCTCCACGCCATCGGCGAGGAGATCGCCCGGCTCTTCGCGGGCTGCGGCGTGACGAAGATCCTGACGATCGAGAGCAGCGGGATCGCCCTGGCCTCCGCCGCGGCGCTGGCTATGCGAAAGCCCCTGGTTTTTGCGAAAAAGCACCGTACCAGCAACGTGGACGGCGCCGTTTACAGCACGGTGGTGCACTCCTTTACCCACGGCATGGACTACAACGTGGTGGTCAGCCGCGATTATCTCACAAGCAATGACTGTGTGCTCCTGGTGGACGATTTTCTCGCCTCCGGCTCGGCGCTGGTCGGCCTCGTCGAACTGGCGAAGCTGGCGGGCGCGCAGGTGGCCGGCGCGGCCGTCGCCATCGAGAAGCGCTTCCAGGGCGGCGGCAACGCGCTGCGCGCCCAGGGCCTCCGGGTGGAGAGCCTGGCGCTGATCGAGCGGATGGACGAGAACGGGATCGTCTTCGGGAGCCTTTAAATTTTTGTAAACCATTTTATTTTTAGGAGGACAAACATGAAAAAGACCCTGAGCATCCTGCTGGCCCTCGCGCTCGTCACCGCCCTGCTCGTCGGCTGCGGCAGCACCACGACCACCAGCACCAACACCCAGACCGCCACCACCAACACCGAGACCACGAAGACCGACGACGCCAAGGCGAACCTCAAGGTGGGCTTCATCTTCCTGCACGATGAGAACTCCACCTACGACCTGAACTTCCTGAACGCCGCCAAGGAGACCTGCAAGGCCATGGGCTTTAGCGAGGATCAGTTCATCTACCGCACCAACATCCCCGAGGGCCAGGAGTGCTACGACACCGCCGCCGAGCTGGTCGACGCCGGCTGCACCATCGTTTTCGCCGACTCCTTCGGTCATGAGGACTTCATGATCCAGGCCGCCAAGGAGTTCCCGAACGTCCAGTTCTGCCACGCCACCGGCACCCGCGCCCACACCGAGGGCCTGAGCAACTACCACAACGCCTTCGCCTCCATCTACGAGGGCCGCTACCTGGCCGGCGTCGCCGCGGGCATGAAGCTCAACGAGATGATCGAGGCCGGTGAGTTCACCGCCGAAGAGGCCAAGATGGGCTACGTCGGCGCCTTCACCTACGCCGAGGTCGTGTCCGGCTATTCCAGCTTCTTCCTGGGCGCGCGCAGCGTCTGCCCCACCGTCACGATGGAGGTCACCTTCACCGGCTCCTGGTATGACGAGACCGCCGAGAAGGAAGGCGCGAACAAGCTGATCGCCAACGGCTGCAAGCTCATCAGCCAGCACGCCGACTCCATGGGCGCCCCCACCGCCTGCGAGACCGCCGGGGTCCCCGACGTCAGCTACAACGGCTCCACCAAGGACGCCTGCCCCAACACCTTCATCGTCTCCAGCCGCATCGACTGGGCTCCCTACTATCAGTACGTGATCAACGCCGTGCTGAACGGTGAGGAGATTCCCTCCGACTACACCGGCACCATCGGCACCGGCAGCGTCAAGCTGACCGAGGTCAACGAGCAGGCCGCCGCCGCCGGCACCGCCGAGGCCATCGAGGCCGTCAAGGCCGAGCTGACCGCCGGCACCCGCCACGTCTACGACGTCTCCACCTTCACCGTGGGCGGCGAGGCTCTGAGCAGCTACCTGGCCGACGTGGACACCGACGCCGCCTACACCGGCGATACCGAGGTCGTCCTGGACGGCTACTTCCACGAGAGCGAGTTCCGCAGCGCCCCGTACTTCGATCTGCAGATCGACGGGATCACGCTCCTTGACACCGCTTTCTAATTGAACAGGCAATAATGGGTGTCCCTCCCAATCGGGTCGGACGTCCCTGAGCACCAGCTGCATGAGGGCAGTTATTTCGCATAGCTGCCCCCTATGCAGCGTTTTACGTTATTTACGAATCACCGATCGTCGATGGTTTCGCGCCGGGAACGACAAGCACCCCCTTTCCCTCCCCCAGCGGGGGAGGGTGGCGCCGCAGCGCCAGGAGAGGGAGAAGCCAGAGCTTCGCTGCGCGTGAAATACGAAAGCTGTTTGTAGTCGCTCCCTTCTCCCTCTCCTCCGCCTGCGGGCGGACCCTCCCCCGCTGGGGGAGGGAGGGGATCGCGGACGCGGGCTTTTCGCGTCGATCGTTTCGTCGGCGGGCGTCCTTACGCGCAGACCGGCGAACCAAAGAAATAAATCCCCGAAGGGGATACCTTAACTATTCACTATTCACGATTCACTATTCCCCGATCCCCCCCCCCCGAAAAAGAGAGGATATCACGCATGGAAAATAAAACTCCCGCCGTCGCGATGCGGGACATCACCAAGACCTTCGGGAACATCGTGGCGAACGACAAGGTCTGGCTGGACATCTACCGGGGCGAGATCCTGGCGCTGCTGGGCGAGAACGGCAGCGGCAAGACCACGCTGATGAACATGCTGTCCGGCATCTACTTCCCCGACGCCGGGACGATCTCGGTGGACGGGAAAGAGGTCGTGATCCGCTCCCCCAGGGACGCCTTCGCCCTGGGCATCGGCATGATCCACCAGCACTTCAAGCTGGTGGACGTGTTCACCGCGGCGGAGAACATCGTTCTGGGGCTCAAGGAGGGCGGCAAGCTGGACATGAAGGCCGCCGCCGCGAAGATCCGCGCGATCTGCGACACCTACGGCTTCGACGTGGACCCGGACCAGAAGGTCTACGACATGTCGGTGAGCCAGAAGCAGACCGTGGAGATCGTCAAGGTGCTCTACCGCGGCGCGGACATCCTCATTCTGGACGAGCCCACCGCGGTCCTGACGCCCCAGGAGACGGACAAGCTCTTCGCCGTGCTGCGCAACATGCGCTCCGACGGCAAGGCCGTCGTGATCATCACCCATAAGATGCACGAGGTCGAGGACCTGTCCGACCGCGTGGCGGTGCTGCGGCACGGGCAGTTCGTCGGCGACATGCTGACGAAGCAGACCAACGCCCAGGAAATGACGAACATGATGGTGGGCCACGCGGTGACGCTGAACATCCGCCGCCCGGAGCCCAAAAACCCGCGGAAGCGTCTGGAGGTCAAAAACCTCACCGTCCGCAACGTGGACGGCATCGTGAAGCTGGAGGACGTGAGCTTCACCGCCAACAGCGGCGAGATCCTCGGCGTCGCGGGCATCTCCGGCTGCGGACAGAAGGAGCTGCTGGAGGCCATCGCGGGCCTGCAGCCGGTGGAGACCGGCTCCGTGACCTACTACGAGCCGGACGGCGGCGCCGAGGAGCTGCTGGGCAAGGACCCCCTCGCCATCGCGGAGAAGGGCGTCGTGCTCTCCTTCGTGCCGGAGGACCGCCTCGGCATGGGCCTGGTCGGGAGCATGGACCTGACCGACAACATGATGCTGCGCTCCTTCCGGCGCGGCAAGGGTCCCTTCGTGGACCGCAAGAGCCCGAAAAAGCTGGCTGAGCAGGTGGTCGCGGACCTCTCCGTGAACACCCCCGGCGTCTCCACGCCGGTCCGCCGCCTCTCCGGCGGCAACGTGCAGAAGGTGCTGGTGGGCCGCGAGATCGCCGCCGCGCCGACGGTGCTGCTGACGGCCTACGCGGTGCGCGGCCTGGACATCGGCGCCAGCTACACGATCTATGACCTCATCAACCAGCAGAAGGAGGCCGGGGTCGCCGTGATCTACGTCGGCGAGGACCTGGACGTGCTGCTGGAGCTCTCGGACCGCATCCTGGTCCTCTGCGGCGGCAAGGTCAGCGGCATCGTGGACGGACGACGCACCAGCAAGCGCGAGGTCGGCCTGATGATGACGAAGCTGGGAGGAGGGGACGCCAATGAATAAGGAGAGCCGCTTCCACATATCCAAGCGCAAGGCCCTGCCCTGGTACAAGGCCTGGGCGATCCGCGGCGCGGCCATCGTGCTGGCCCTGATCGTCTGCGCGCTCATCACGACCCTCGCCACCGGCCTGAACCCCCTGAAGGTCTACGGCACGATGATCCAGGGCGCGCTGGGCACCCCCCGCAAGGTCTGGACCCTGATGCAGAACCTGGCGATCCTGCTCTGCATCTCCCTGGCCGTGACCCCCGCCTTCCGGATGCGCTTCTGGAACATCGGCGCGGAGGGCCAGGTCCTCATCAGCGCCCTGGCCTGCGCCGCCTGCATGATCCTGCTGGGCGACAAGGTCCCCAACGCGGTCCTGATCCTCATTATGATCGCCGCCAGCGTCGCCGCGGGCGCGATCTGGGCCGTGATCCCCGCCTTCTTCAAGGCGAAGTTCAACACGAACGAGACCCTGTTCACCCTGATGATGAACTACGTGGCGACGCAGCTCGTGGCCTACTTCGTCATCGTCTGGGAGGTCCCCAAGGGTGCGGGCAAGATCGGCATCATCAACCAGAGCACCCAGGCGGGCTGGCTGCCCCAGATCGGGGACTACAAGTATCTGCTGAATATCCTGGTCGTCGCGGTGCTCACCGTGCTGATGTACGTCTACCTCAACTACACGAAGCACGGCTATGAGATCGCCGTCGTTGGCGAGAGCGAGCGCACCGCCCGCTACGTCGGCATCAAGGTCGAGAAGGTCATTATCCGCACCCTGCTCCTCTCCGGCGCGGTCTGCGGCGTCGCGGGATTGCTGCTGGTCGGCGGCACGGACCACACCGTCACCACCACCATCGCGGGCGGGCGCGGCTTCACCGCGGTCATGGTCTCCTGGCTGGCGAAGTTCAACCCCATCGGCATGATCTTCGCAAGCCTGCTGCTGGTCTTTCTGGGCCGCGGCGCCAGCGAGATCAGCACCGTCTACGGGCTGAACAACTCCTTCGGCGACATCCTGACCGGCGTGATCCTGTTCTTCATCATCGGCAGCGAGTTCTTCATCAACTATCAGCTCCACTTCCGCGTGAAGGCGGAGAAGGGAGGGGAAGCCAATGTTTGATCTGGTCGGCTTCATCCCCCGCGCGGTCATGCAGGGCATCCCCCTGCTCTTCGGCGCGACGGGCGAAACGCTCACGGAAAAGAGCGGCAACCTGAACCTCGGTATCCCCGGCATCATGTACGTCGGCGGCATCTCCGGCGTGATCGGGGCCTTCCTCTACGAGCAGAGCTGCGGCGGGAACGTGGTCCCGGCCCTGGCGCTGCTGATCCCCCTGCTGAGCTGCCTGGCCGGGAGCCTGCTGATGGGCCTGCTCTACTGCTTCCTGACCGTCACCCTCCGGGCGAACCAGAACGTGACCGGCCTGGCCATGACCACCTTCGGCGTCGGCTTCGGCAACTTCTTCGGCGGGAGCTTAATTAAACTCTCCGGCGCGGACGTGCCGAGTATCGCGCTCTCCGCCACCAGCGCCGTGTTCAGCCGCAGCCTCGGTTTCGCGGAGAAGCTCGGCTGGTTCGGGCAGATCTTCCTGAGCTACGGATTCCTGGCCTATACCGCCGTCGCCATCGCCCTGATCGCGGCCTTCATCCTGAAGCGGACGCGGCTGGGCCTGCACCTCCGCGCCGTGGGCGAGAGCCCGGCGACGGCGGACGCCGCCGGTCTGAACATCGCCCGCTACAAGTACGGCGCCACCTGCGTCGGCAGCATGGTCGCGGGCCTCGGCGGCCTGTATTACGTGATGGACTACGCCTGCGGCGTGTGGAGCAACAACGCCTTCGGCGACCGCGGCTGGCTGGCCATCGCCCTCGTGATCTTCACGGTCTGGCGGCCCAACGTCTCCGTCCTCGCCAGCATCCTCTTCGGCGGGCTGTACATCCTCTACCTGTTCATCCCCTCCGGCATGGCGGACAAGGAGCTCTACAAGATGCTCCCCTACATCGTCACGATCATCGTGCTGATCATCTCCTCCGTGCGCAGCAAGAAGGAAAACCAGCCCCCGCAGAGCCTCGGCCTCGCGTACTTCCGCGAAGAGCGGTAACGAAATCATCATGGCCCGGAAGCGGCTTGCAGCCGCTTCCGGGCCATGATTTTCCGAAAAATTTTTCCCAAAATCCTATTTTTTTCATTGCCTTTTATTTGTAGAGTATGTATAATGACAGATGAGCACAATTCAATTGAAGGAGGCAAATTGAATGAAAACGCTGAAGCTCATGGACAACCTTTACTGGAACGGTGTCCAGGACCCTGATCTGCGCGTCTTTGACATCATCATGCATACCGAGTTCGGTACGACCTACAACTCCTATTTCCTGCGCGGCAAGGAAAAGACCGCCGTCTTTGAGACCGCGAAGGTGAAGTTCTGGGACGAGTACAAGGCAGCCGTCCAGGAGCTGGTCGGCCCCGGCGAGCTCGACTACATCATCGTGGACCACACCGAGCCCGACCACGCCGGCAGCGTGAAGAAGCTCCTGGAGCTCTATCCCCGCGCCGTCGTCGTCGCCACTTCCACCGCGCTGGATTTCCTGCGTCAGATCATCAATTCTGACTTCAACTCCATGGCGGTCAACGATGGCGACACCCTCGACCTGGGCCGCAAGACGCTGGAGTTCATGGTCCTGCCGCAGCTCCACTGGCCCGACACCATGTACACCTACCTGCAGGAGGACAAGGTCCTCTTCACCTGCGACTCCTTCGGCAGCCACTACAGCCACGAGGGCGTGCTCCGCTCCAACGTGCCCGACCACGAGGGCTACCTCCGCGCCACCAAGTATTACTTCGACAACATCATCGGCCCCTTCGCCAATCCCTTCATGCGCGACGCTCTGGAGCGCATCAAGGACTACGACATCGAGATGATCTGCACCGGCCACGGCCCCGTGCTGGACAGCAACCTCGACGAGATCTTCGACCTGTACAAGCAGTGGTGCGCCCTGCCTGAGGAGCGCATGCGCAAGCTGGTCGTGATGCCCTACGTCAGCGCCTACGGCTACACCGGGCAGCTCGCCGAGCGCATCGCCGCGGGCGTCGCGGACGCCGGTCCCATCGACGTCCACACCTACGACATGGTCACCGCGGACGCCGCCGCCGTGCAGGCCGACCTGGCCGCCGCGGACGGCATCCTCCTCGGCTCTCCCACCATCCTGGGCGAGGCCCTGAAGCCCATCTGGGACCTGACCCTGGGTCTGTTCCCGCCCATCCACGGCGGCAAGTTCGCCAGCGCCTTCGGCAGCTACGGCTGGTCCGGCGAGGCGGTCCCGCACCTGCTGGAGCGTCTGCGCCAGCTCCGCTTCAAGGTCGAGGACGAGGGCTTCAAGATCCGGCTGCAGCCCAGCGAGAACGAGCTGCTCGACGCCTATGAGTTCGGCTATCGCTTCGCCTGCTCCATGATGCGCCGCGAGGAGAAGCCCGAGACCGCGCCCGTGGGTCCCGCCACCATGCTGAAGTGCCTGGTCTGCGGCGCGATCTTCGCCTCCAACCTGGACGCCTGCCCGGTCTGCGGCGTCGGCAAGAGCCAGTGCGTGCCCGTGGCGGACAACTCCACCCGCTTCCAGAAGGCCACCTTCGAGAAGTTCCTGATCCTCGGCGGCGGACCGGCGGCCCACTTCGCGGCGAAAGCCATCCGGGAGCGCAACGCCAGCGCCAGCATCGTCATGATCACGAACGAGAACGAGATCCCCTACAACCGTCCGATGCTGACCAAGGTCCTGCTGCAGGATCTGAGCTGCGACCGGCTGGCCATCGAGAGCCGCGAGTGGTATTCCCGCCAGAACATCCGCATCATGTTCGGTCAGACCGTCCAGCACATCGACACCGTCAACAAGATCGTCAAGACCAACCGCAGCGAGCTGGCCTATGACAAGCTGATTTACTGCCTCGGCGCCCGCTGCTTCGTCGCCCCGATCCCCGGCGCGGATCAGCCGCACGTCGTCTCCATCCGCTCCATTGCGGACTGCGAGCGTGTGCAGGAGATCGTCGCGGACGGCGCCACGAAGGCGGTCGTCATCGGCGGCGGTATCATGGGCATGGAGAGCGGCTGGGAGCTGCGCAAGAGCGGCCTGGACGTGACCGTCCTGGAGACCGCCCCGGCCCTGCTGCCGCGCCAGCTCGACGACGCGGCCGGCACCGTGCTGAAGCAGGAGTGCGAGCGCAACGGCGTCCACGTGGTCGTCGGCGCGAAGATCACCCAGATCACCGATAAGGCCGTCATCCTGGCCGACGGCACCGAGTTCCCCGCCGAGCTGGTCATCATGTCCACCGGTATGCGCGGCAACGTCGCCGTCGCCAAGGACAGCGGCATTGAGATCGGCAACATCATCAAGGTCGACAACCACATGCACACCAGCGCCCAGGACGTCTGGGCCGCGGGCGACTGCACCGAGCTGCGCGGCGTGCCCCACGGCTTCTGGGCCCAGGCTGAGGAGTCCGGCCGCATCGCCGGCGCCAACGCGGCGGGCGAGGACCTGGTCTACACCGAGCAGAGCGGCAGCACCGTGCTGAACGCGATGAACACCTCCGTCTTTGCGCTGGGCACCAACGGCAAGGCCGGCCCGAACGAGCTGGAGAAGGGCCTCCGCACCGTGGAGATCCGCGACGACGTGCGCGGCGAGTATCAGAAGTATTACTTCCGCCGCGGTCAGCTTGCGGGCGTGAACCTGATCGGCGACATCTCCCGCATGCCCGAGCTCACCAAGCTGCTCGAGGAAGGCGCGACCTTCGACAAGGTCTTCGGCTGGAAGATGAAGTAAGGCAGATCGCTTCGGCTGAGCTGAAAATATCATAGCAACCCAACAGGGGCGCTCCAAACGGAGCGCCCCTCAGACTGTAGACAAATATCGTTCCAATGTAAATTGGGATTTGGCGAGAACATGTTCGTAGGGGCGACCCTGTGTGGTCGCCCGCAGGTCACGACGATTGCCACGCCGTAGGGAGCGATCCCCTGATCGCTCCGCGTTGCGCCATGTTTCGACGTCATATCACGCCCCACGCAAGGCGCGGGGGGCAGTATTCTGGCCCCCCTGCAAGGGGGGCTGTCGCGCAAGCGAAGCGCGCGTGACTGGGGGGTGTCGTATTCGTCGCGGCAGAACCCCTCAGTCACCGCCGCGCAGCGGCGGCGACAGCTCCCCTTTCAGGGGAGCCAAGGGTTGTCCCGGCGGAACGCGGAGCGATCAGGGGATCGCTCCCTGCGGCGTCGGCGGAAATCATGACGGCGGACGGCTGAGAGCCGTCCCTACAGACCGATTGTCCCGTCGCCGCAATCGTCTTATTTATCATGCTTTATATCTTTTTCACTTCCCGTACACCCGCTCCCCGTCCAGCCAGGTCTCCTCCACCGGGATGGTGTGCAGCTCCTCCGGCGGGGTTTCAAACGGGTTCGCGCCCAGCACCACGAGATCCGCGGCGCAGCCCGGCGCGATGCGTCCGAGCCAGCCCTCGGCGAAGCGGGCTTCGGCGCTTCGGATGGTGAAGCTGTCCAGCGCCTCCGCCACGGAGAAGCGCTCCTCCGGGTGCAGCGGCCCGGTACCGTCCAGCGAGCGCCCCGTGACCGCGCAGCGCATGCCCCTGAGCGCGTCGGGCGGCTCCACCGGGCTGTCGGTGCCGTTGGAGACCCGGACGCCCATTTCCGCCAGCGTCCGCCAGCGGTAGCTGCTCTCCGCCAGCTCCGGCGGCAGCAGGCGCGGGACGATATGGCTGTCGTAGTCCAGAAAGATCGTCTGCGCGTAGACCTGCAGGCCCAGATCCCGGATGCGTTCCAACTGCTCCCGCCGCGTGACCTGACAGTGGACGATCCCGTGACGCGGGTCAGGGCGGGGGCTTTCGATCTGCGCCCGTTCCAGCGCGTCCAGCACCCGGTCCAGGCAGGCGTCGCCGATGGCGTGGACCGCGATCTGCATCCCGGCTCCGTGGGCCATGGAGACCAGCGCGTTCAGGCGTTCCTCAGAGAGCAGAGAGAAGCCCCGGCCCCCGCCCTCCCGGTAGTCCCGGCTGAGGTGCGCGGTCCGGCTGCCCAGGGCCCCGTCGCCCAGCAGCTTCAGGGGCCCGATCCGGAAGCGCCCCGTCCCGGCCCCGGTCCGCAGGCCCGTGGAGAGGAAGTCCGCGAAGCGCCCCTCGTCGGCGAAGTTGCACTGCTCCCAGACCCGAACCGTCAATTCCCCGCGCCGGTCGAGGGCTTCAAAGGCCGCGTTGACCGTCCGCCAGTCCAGCTCGGGAAAGACGCAGTAGTCGTCGCTCTGCGCCGCCGTCACGCCGTAGGCGTTCAGCTTCCGGCAGGCACGCTGGATCAGGCGCTCCAGCGCGGGCCCGTCCGGCAGGGGGATCGCGGCGGTCAGCAGCTCCATCGCGTTGTCGAAGAGGCGTCCGTCCGGCTCCCCGTCCGGCCCGCGCCCGACGGCCCCGCCCGCCGGGTCCGGCGTGTCTGCCCCGATCCCCGCCAGCGCGAGGGCGCGGGAGTTCGCGGCGCAGCAGTGCCCGCAGCAGCGGGTGACGACGATGGGGACCGCCGTGCTGACGGAATCCAGGTCCCGGCGGTCCGGCATCCGGGCCGCATCGGTGAAATAGTCCTGGTTCCAGCCCCGGCCCCGGAGCCAGCCCCCCGCCGGGGGCGGGTCGTTGAGGAGGCGGACGCGTAGCGCGTCGAGCAGCCCCGCGAGGCTGCCGGTGTGGGCGGCCAGGTCCACCCCGTCCAGCGCCAGCCCGTAGCCCAGCAGGTGCAGGTGGGAGTCGTGGAAGCCCGGGCAGACGAAGCGCCCGCCCAGGTCCACGCGGGCGTCGGCGGGCAGGTTGGACAGCTCTTCGTCGGAGCCGACGGCGCGGATCACGCCGTCCTCCACGGCAAAGGCCGAGGCGAACTGCCCGCCGCCCAGGTATACGACAGCGTTATGAAAGACCGTTTTCAAGGAAAAAGCCTCCTTTCGGCGGGGTAAATTGGGATTGATCGAGGTAGGAGTTATAAGTTAGGAGTTAGGAGTTTTTCATCGCCGTGCGTTGTATCAAAAAAACTCTTTGGTTTCGTATGTCTGACGTTCTCCCTCTCCTGCCCTTCGGGCACCCTCCCCCGCTGGGGGAGGGAACCGTGTCGTTAAGCTGGCGCGATGGTTTTGAGGCTGGCGGTCA
>JAFSRS010000099.1 GCA_017445985.1 Oscillospiraceae bacterium
CCCGCTGGGGGAGGGAACCGTGTCGTTACCCTGGTGCGTCGATTTAGAGGCTGGTGGTAACGTCACCGCCTCCCCTCCCTCCCCCAGCGGGGGAGGGTGCCGCCGCAGCGGCAGGAGAGGGAGAACGTAACGCATTTTGCTATTTTTGATTCAACTGATACGGCCCATAATAAGCAAACTCCTAACTCATAACTCCTAACTGGCTCGATAAATCCCAATTTTCCGTCCCCTGTTTTTCGATTGACAATCCATGCGCCATCAAGTACAATATAATATAATGAATTTTCGAAACGAAATAGATCCGTTTTCCCGGGAACCCTCGGAAAGGAGCGCTGTTTATGAAATCTTTGTTCCGAAAAACCCTCGCGGTCCTGCTCGCGGCCGTCACGCTGCTGTCGCTGTCCGGGAACGCCCTGGCGCTCGGCACGCCCGCCGCGGAGCGGAAGGAATCCGCGACGCCGCCCGCCTGGCTGAGCGCGCTGCTGCCCGGCGCGGAGAAAAACGCCGAGAGCGTCCGGGCCGCGCTGGAAGCGCTCGCCAGGGACTACGTGTTGTTCCTGCAGGCCGAGGCCCTGAAGCTGCAGACCATGAAGCCCGAGGAGCTGAACGCCTACCTGGATACCATCCGGGAGAGCGTGAGCTCCGGGAACTTCGCAAAGCTGGAAGCGCTTTCGGAATACGTGAAGCGGGTCCTGTCCGAGCAGGACGCCGACGGAAAGACCGGGCTTGACGCGCTGGCGGAGCTCCTTCGGCGCGCGCGGGAGGCCTCCGGCGTTTCGGTCCCGGAGGGCGTGGAGCTCAGCGAAAAGGACCGGAGCGCCGTGCTGCTGTCCACCTGGCTGGGATTGAAGCTCGCCTGGCTGACGGCTGCGCAGCTCGCCCGGCTCGCGGGCTACACCTGCTCCGCGGCGCTGGTGGATTACGCGGTCCTCGGGCAGAACTACGTCGAGCTGAGCGGCCGGTTTTTCAGAAAGATCCTGAAAACCAAGACCTATCAGAACTTCCTGGCGGAGGTCAAGAGCGGGAAACGGCAGCTGGACCGGGGCTACGTCCTGAGCCACGAGCTGAAGGAGAATCAGGATCTCTTCTTCTCGCTCCACAGCTGCACCTACACGGTCAGCAAGGTCGGCCTGCGCTACGTCACCACCGTTACGGACCTGTTCGACTTCGATCTCTACCAGCAGAACGACAATCCCTTCGTCTCGCTGGTGAACAGCTGGGGCTGGCTGTCCGCCAACATCGGCGTGCTCCGCGAGATCAGCGTCAACATCGTGTTCTGATCAGCGCGTCCCCCGGATCTGACGCCCCCGAGCCGACAAGGCTCGGGGGCGTCCGCGCGTTTCCGGGCGGGCCACCGGGGCCGCGTATTCTGGCCCCCCTGCAAGGGGGGGCTGGCGCGTATTCTGGCCCCCCTGCAAGGGGGGCTGTCCCGTGAGCGAAGCGAACGGGACTGGGGGGTGCCGTGTGCGCCGCGATAGAACCCCTCAGTCACCGCCGCAAGCGGCGGCGACAGCTCCCCTTTCAGGGGAGCCAAGGGCGGCGGCGCATCATCTCGCCAAATCCCGATCTGTCTACACGCTGCGGGCGCTTCACGAAGCGCCCCTACAGTCCCTCCCCCCTCCTACCTCCCACCTCCTAACCCCTAGTCCCTAGTCCCTAATCCCTTTTCCCTTTTCCTTATCCCTTATCCCTTTTCCCTTTTCAAAACCATCTTGTCTCTCCCCGCGCTTTGTGTTATACTGAATAAATGGAACTGATTTTTGACGGACACAACGATAAATACACCGTGGAGCAGATCATGCTGACGCTGTTCCCCGCGGAGCGGCCGGTCTACGCGGAGGCCCCGGCGGGGGACCGCTGGGCGCGGGTGCGCTGCTCCGCCGGGGAACGCTGGCTGACGGCAAGCACGACGCTCAGTTATGGCGGGCAGACCGCCCGCGGCCTGGCCCGCGTCCCGCTGGAGCGCTGCGCGGACCCGCTGGAGACCGAGCGCCAGCGGCGGCATATCCTGGGGAAGAGCTTCTACCGCGCCGCGCTGCCGATCCTGGGCCGGCGCCCGCCCTGGGGCTCCCTCAGCGGCGTGCGCCCGGCGAAGCTGCTGCGGGCCCTGCTGGACGAGGGATATTCCGAGCCCGCCGCGGTCCGGGAGTTCCGCCGCCTCTACGACGTGTCGCCGGAGCGGAGCGCCCTCTGTCTGGACGCGGCGCGGCAGTCCCGCACGGCCTCGGCGCTGCTGGGACCGAACGACGTCTGCCTCTATCTGGGCGTGCCCTTTTGCCCGACGCGCTGCGCCTATTGCAGCTTCGTCAGCCAGTCGGTGGAGAAAAGCATGGCTCTGATCGAGCCCTTCGTCGAGGCCCTGCTCCGGGACGTGGAAGCCACCGGCGCGGCGGCGCGGGAGGCCGGGCTGCGCCCCCGGGCGCTGTATCTGGGCGGCGGGACGCCGACGACCCTCTCCCCGGCCCAGCTCGACCGGGTATTCCACGCGCTGGAAGCCGCCTTCGACCTCTCCGCCTGCCGGGAGATCACGGTCGAGGCGGGCCGCCCCGACACGATCACCGCGGAAAGGCTGGCGGTCCTGAAGGCCCACGGCGTGACCCGCGTCAGCGTGAACCCCCAGACCATGAACGACCGGGTTTTGGAGGCCATCGGACGCAGGCACAGCGCCGCCGACGTGCTCCGGGCGCTGGAGCTGGTCCGCGCCGCGGGCGATTTCGAGGTCAACATGGATCTGATCGCCGGGCTGCCGGAGGACACGCCGGACAGCTTCCGGGCTACGCTGGAACAGGTGCTGGCCCTGGGCGCGGAGAACGTGACGGTCCACACCCTGAGCCTGAAAAAGGGCAGCCGGATCACGCTGGAGGGCACGCGCCTCCCGCCGGAGAACGAGGTCGCGGAGATGGTGGACCTCTCCGCCGAACGGCTGCGGGCCGCCGGTTACGCCCCCTACTACCTCTACCGCCAGAAGTTCATGGCGGGCGGGCTGGAAAACGTGGGCTGGGCGAGGCCCGGCACCGAAAACCTCTACAATATCTGCATCATGGAGGAGCTCTGCTCGATCCTCGCCATGGGCGCGGGGGGCAGCACCAAGCTCCTGCGCGGCGACGGGCGGCTGGTCCGCTCCTTCGCCCCGAAATATCCCAAGGAATACGTCGACGGCATCGAGACCGTCTGCTCCGACAAGCGGCTCATCAGGGAGGCCCGATCATGAGACAGAACAAATTCATCTACGATCTCTCGGACATCAATTTCAAGACCGTCGCCGACCCCAAGGGCTTCATCGAGGAGTGCGACGCGGTCTACAAGGGCGAGGTGCGCGAGGCCGCGGACCTGATCGCGGAGCATCTTTCCGTCAGTCCCATCGTACTGTTATCCGGCCCCAGCGGCAGCGGCAAGACCACCACCGCGATGAAGATCGCCGAGGCGCTGGAGGCGAAGGGCGTCCACAGCCACTACATCGCGATGGACGACTACTTCAACACCGTCACGCCGGAGACCGTCCCCCGCACGCCGGAGGGCGAAATGGACCTGGAGAGCCCCTACTGCCTGGACCTGGAGCTGCTGAACCGCCACTTCACGATGCTGGAGCAGGGCAAGCGCATCTACGTGCCGAAGTATGAGTTCTCCCGCCGGATGCGGGTGCTGGAGCCGGGGAAGTCCATCAAGCTGAAAAAGGACGAGGTCGTGGTCTTTGAGGGCATCCACGCGATGAACGACCTGATCACCGACCGGCACCCGGAGGCCTTCAAGCTCTACATCTCCGCCCGCAGCAGCGTGACGTTCAAGGGAAGCCTGGTGTTCCGCCGCCAGTGGTTCCGCCTGGTGCGGCGGATGGTGCGGGATTACAAGTTCCGCGGCAGCGACCCCCACGAGACCATGAAGATGTGGGGCAACGTGATGCGCGGGGAGACGCAGTACGTCCGCCCCTTCAAGCACAAGTCGGACTTCACCTTCGACACCACCCACGCCTACGAGCTGGCGGTCTTTAACGAGACGGCGACCCGGCTCTTCCAGAGCGTGCCGGAGGGGATCGAGCGCTTTGAGGAGCTGCGCCAGGTGCTGCCCGCCCTGCAGCTTTTCGGCGTGATCGACGAGAGCCTGGTCGCGCCCGACGCCCTGATCCGCGAGTTCATCGGCGGCGGCATCTACGAATACTGAGCAAAAGACGGTTGTTAGGAATGAGAAAGAGATCACTTGTGCTGCTGGCCCTGTGCCTGCTGCTGAGCGGCTGCGCCTACGCGGTCCCGACGGGCTCGCCGATACCGGAGCCAACCATGACCCCCACGCCGATCGAGGCCGCCGTCCCCACGCCGAGCGCCGCGCCGACGCCCGTGCCCACGCCGGAACCCACGCCGGAGCCGAGCTTCGACGCGCTGCCCCACGATCCCGTGCTGGCCGAGGGGCCCGCGGCGGACGAGGCCTATTTCGCCGACGCGGTGTTTTTCGGCAACAGCATGATTATGGGCCTGGGCGCCTTCGGCGGGCTGGAGCAGGCCAGCTTCATCGCCAGCACCAGCGCCAGCGTCGTGAACGTGGTGAAGATGAAGCCCGAGGAACCGGCGGACGCGGAGGACGCGATGCTGGACCTGCTCTGCGCCGGGGACTGGGGCAAGATCTATATCGAGCTGGGCGTCAACGAGATCGGCTTCGAGCCGGAGTATTTCGTCGAGCTCTACGGAGCCCTGCTGGACCGGATCGAAGAAGCCCAGCCCGACGCGGAGATCGTCCTGATGGGCCTGACCCCGGTGACGGCGAAGAAGGACGCCGCGGGGCCGACCTTTTCCCGGGAGCGGGTGGAGGCCTACAACGCCGCCCTGCTGGAGCTGGCCGCGGAGCGGGGCTGCTGGTATCTGGACGTGACCGAGCCGCTGGCCGGGGAGGACGGCTTCCTGGCGGAGACGGAAAGCCTGGACGGCATCCATCCCACGAAGGAGAAATACCCCCTCTGGGCCGACTGGATCCGGACGCATACCCCGCCGGAGCGCTCCCCCGCGGCGGCGGCGGAAGCGGAGGCGCTGTCCGCCCCGCAGCTCCCGAAGCTCCCGGCGCGGGAGCGCGTGGACGATGCGTATTTTGACGGCGCCGTGTTTTTCGGAAACAGCCTGGTCGCGGGCCTCAGCCAGTACGGCGGTCTGGACCGGGCTGATTTTCTGGCCTCCGTCGGGGTCAACGTCGCGGACGCGCGGATCGCCCTGCTGCCCGGCGCGGCGGAGGGCTCGGGGATCACGATGTTCCAGGTGCTGGTGGGGCGCCCCCGCGAAAAGCTCTATACCCTCTTCGGCATCAACGAGATGGGCTTCGAGCCGGACTACTTCGCGACGCTCTACGAGAGCCTGATCGACGCAGCCCTGGCGGTCCAGCCGGAGCTGACGGTCTATATCACGTCCCTGTCCCCGCTCACCGAGGAGCGCTGCGGCTGGGACACGGTCTACACGATGGAGAAGGTCACGGCCTACAACGAGGCGCTGTACGCCCTCGCGGCGCGGCGGGGCTGGTATTACCTCGATCTGATGGACGCGCTGGGCGGGCCGGACGGCTATCTCCCGGAGGAGATCAGCACCGACGGGGTGCACCTCACGCCGGAGGGCTATCTGATCTGGGCGGACTACCTCCGGACGCATTACGCGGACTGAAAAATGTTTAAACAATTCAAAACCCTCCGATACTTTGTGCAGAGCACAGGGATCGGAGGGTTTGATTATGGGGCGGAAGTATTGGTTTGCGCAAAGGGATCGGCGGACGGGGCCGCGGCTGGGCGGGCCGGAGCCGGACCGGCTGCGGAGCTGGGAGCTCGCGCTGGCGCTGGCCCTTGCAGCGGCGCTGCTCGACGGCGCGCTGGCGCCGGAGGGGGCGGTCCTGGACTGGTGGACCGTGATGTTCCCCGGCCTCAGCGAGCTGCCCGGGCCGGGAACGGCGTCCGGCGGCGCGGAGACCGTGGAGCTGCGCTGGTGGATCGTCGAGCTGTTCCGCGCCCTGTTCGGGCGGTGAGGGATGGCTGCGGCGGTGTAAATGGGGGGTTATCGAGTTAGGAGTTTTGAGTTAGGAGTTAGGAGTTTTTCGTCGCCGTGCGTTGTATCAAAAAAACTCTTTGGCTTCGTATGTCTGACGTTCTCCCTCTCCTGCCCTACGGGCACCCTCCCCCGCTGGGTACTGTCATTAACTAAAGCGTAGGGGAGGGGCTTGCCCCTCCCGTTGTCACGATTTCCACCAAGCCCGTAGGGAGCGATGCCTACATCGCTCCGCGTTCCGCCGGCCTCCGACCTTGTACCCAGTCCCGCCCGCCGTTGGCGGGCGGGCGGCGCGATGTGGGCATCGCGCCCTACGCGCCGGAGGAAAACCAGCCGCAGCGGCGGCCGGTTTTGCGGTAGGGCAGGCCGGTCAGGGGATAACACAGGAACGGCACGCTGACGATGGTTTTTGCCGCCAGCAGGCAGAGGACGAACAGCGCCGCCGTCACGCCCGCCACGGCCAGGAAGCGCTGGGGGCTGTAGACCAGCGCGGTCAGCACCCGCAGCGCGGGGGCGTGGATCAGGTACACCGGGAACAGCAGCGGGACCAGCCCGCTCCGCTCCACGAAGCGGCAGGGCCGGTCCAGGTTCTGCTTCGCCAGCAGGAACAGGCAGGCCGCAAGGACGACCTCGAAGCCCGCGCTCTGGTCCTGAAACAGGCCGAAGTAGCTCCCGCGGGAGACCGTCCCGCGCCAGGTGCCGACCACGATCACGGCGTAGCAGACCAGCGCGGCGCCGATCAGCAGACGGTTATCCGGTTTCTTTTCCAGATCGCCGAGCACCCGGCCCAGCAGGAACAGCAGCAGGTAGCCGCCCCAGGCGGAGAGCTTTACAAGAAAATTCAGGTTTAAATAGCCCTGCCATTCGTCCGGCAGGAAGGGCCGGAGCATGGCCCGGAGACTCACCAGCGCCGCGAGGACCGCGACCAGCCGGGCGCCGCCTTTTCCCGTCCCCGCCAGCGCTCCCCGCAGCAGCGGAGAGATCAGGTAGACCGCGATCAGCGTATACAGGAACCAGTAGGGCGTGAAGATCGGCTGGTACAGCGCGTCGGCGAGCTGCCGGAGCAGAAACGCGGCGCTCCAGTCCCGCTGATAATAACAGTTCCACAGCGCGGCGACCACGGTCCAGCAGGCCAGCGGCACGATCAGCCGGGGCAGCCGCGTTTTCAGCGTCGAGACCTCGGCGGTGCGCGGGTCGGAGAGCAGCAGATAGCCGGAGATCATGAAAAACAGCGGCACCGCGGTAAAGGCCAGGCTGGTGACAAGGTTCATCGCCTGCCAGCCCAGGGTCGGCTCCCCCTGCAGGCCCGACGAAGCCGTGTGCATCCACACGACGGACAGCGCCGCGAAGATGCGGAGGTAGTCGAGATAATAGATGTGTTTGCGATCCATACGAATAATTTCTTAATTCAGCTTCAAATCGCCCTCTTTGATCCAGCCGACACGCCGCAGCAGCAGACCGCCCAGCCAGCACAGCACCGCGGGCAGGACCACGCAGATCAGCACCAGGCCGAGCCAGTCGCCGGCGCCCGCCTGGATCGCCGTTGCCCCGTTTGCAATGGCCTTTTCCGACGGCGCGACCCAGCCGGTCCAGACGCCGATGGGGCCGCAGAGCCCGCAGGTGCCCATGCCGGAGTTCACCGGGGCGCCGTTCATTTCCAGCTTGAACACGCAGGTGGCGATGGGGCCGGTGATGGCGCTGGCGACGATGGGGGGGATCCAGACCTTCGGGTTCTTCACGATGTTGCCCATTTGGAGCATACTGGTCCCCAGCCCCTGGCTCACCAGTCCGCCCCAGCGGTTTTCTTGAAAGCTCATGACCGCGAAGCCCACCATCTGGGCGCAGCAGCCCGCGACGGCGGCCCCGCCCGCGAGCCCGGTCAGGCCGAGCACGGAGCAGATCGCGGCGGAGGAGATCGGCAGCGTCAGCGCGACGCCCACCAGCACGGAGACCGCGATGCCCATCAGGAAGGGCTGCAGCTCCGTCGCCAGCATGATGAGCCGGCCGACCCAGTTGGCCGCCTTGCCGATGGGGGCGGCGATCAGGGCCGCGAGGCCCACGCCCACGAGGATCGTCACGAGGGGCGTCACGAGGATATCGACCTTCGTCTCCTTGCTGACCGCCTTGCCGAACTCGGCGGCGACGATGGCCATGATGAGCACGGCCAGCGGGCCGCCCGCCCCGCCCAGCATGTTGGCGGAGTAGCCCACCGCGGCGAGAGAGAAGAGCACCATCGGGGGCGAATGCAGCGCGTAGCCGATGGCGATGGCCATGGCCGGGCCGCTGACCGCGCTGGCGGCGGAGCCGAGCGTATTGAAGAAGGGCAGGCCGAGCTGGGTCCCGATCGTGCTGAGGATCGTCCCGATCAGCAGCGAACAGAACAGGCCCTGCGCCATGGCCCCCAAAGCGTCGATGAAATAGCGGTGGGGGGAGAAGACGATGTCCTTGCGCTTTAAAAATTCCTTCATTGGCGAAACCTCCAAAAAGTTAGGAGTTATGAGTTAGGAGTTAGGAGTTGGAAATTGGGAGCGCTGAACTCCTAACTCCTAACTCCAAACTCCTAACTGGATTACTTTCCTCTCTTGAGCAGCAGCTCCTGCTTGAGGTCCCACAGCTTCGGGGACAGGTCGACGTAGTAGTTGTGCGGGTTGTCGAAGCGCTTGACCTCGTCCCAGAGGGTGTCCAGCTCGGCGTCGGCGTGGGCGCGGATCTGCTGCAGCGTCGGGCGCTCGTAGACCAGCTCGCCACGGGCGAAGATCGGGACCAGCAGCTCGCGGAGGACGTAATCGCTCTCCACGCGGCGCTTCCAGGTGTCCACCGGATCGAAGAGGACCAGCGGCTCTTTCCCGACCTCTTCATCACAGAGCGCGATGTAGTCCGCGTAGCACTTGCCGGAGTCGTCAAAGACGCGGTAGACCTTTTTAAATCCGGGGTTCGTGATCTTCGCGGCGTTCTCGCTGATCTTGATCTTCGGGATGATGTTGCCCTCCGCGTCCTCCACGGCGGTCAGCTTGTAGACCCCGCCGAAGACGCTCTCGCTCCGGGCGGTGATGAGCCGCTCGCCGACGCCGAAGCAGTCGATGAACGCGCCCTGCCGGATCAGGTCGGTGATCAGATGCTCGTCCAGGGAGTTGGAGCAGGTGATCGTGCAGCTCTGCCAGCCCGCCTTGTCCAGCATCTTCCGGGCCTTGCGGGTCAGGTAGGCCATGTCGCCGGAGTCCAGGCGGATGCCGCACTTCGTGATCCCCTTGGGCTTCAAAACCTCGTTGAACACGCGGATCGCGTTGGGGATGCCGCTGCCCAGGGTGTCGTAGGTGTCCACCAGCAGCGTCGCGTTGGTGGGGTAGACCTCGCAGTAGGTCTTGAAGGCCTCATACTCGCTGTCGAACATCTGCACCCAGGAGTGGGCCATGGTGCCGCCGGCCTTGACGCCGTACATCTGGTCGGAGATCGTGCAGGCCGTGCCCGCGCAGCCGCCGATGTAGGCCGCCCGCGCGCCGGTGATGGCGGCGTCGGTGCCCTGGGCCCGGCGGGAGCCGAATTCCAGCACGGTGCGCCCCTCGGCGGCGCGGCAGATGCGGCTGGCCTTCGTGGCGATCAGGCTCTGATGGTTGAGCTCCAGCAGGACGTAGGTCTCGATGAGCTGCGCGTCGATGGCCGGGGCGCGGACCGTCATGATCGGCTCGCCGGGGAAGATCGGCGTGCCCTCGGGGATCGCCCAGATATCGCCGGAGAAGTGGAAGTTGCGCAGATAGCTCAAAAAGTCCTCGGTGAAGAGGCCCCGGCTGCGCAGATACTCGATGTCCGCGTCGTCGAAGTGCAGGTCGAGGATGTAGTCGATCACCTGATCCAGCCCCGCGCAGACCGCGAAGCCGCCGCCATCCGGCACCCGGCGGAAGAACACGTCGAAGTAGCAGACGCGGTCCTTGAAGCCGCATTCCAGATAGCCGTTCCCCATGGTCAGCTCGTAGAAGTCGCAGAGCATGGTCAGGTTGAGTTTGTCGTTTTGTTTCATATCGTACCCTCCATGTACATGAAGAGTTAATAGTGAATAGTTAATAGTTAATAGTTGAGGTATCGCCTTCGGCGATAATTTTAAAATGGTCGCGAAGCGACACCACAACTATTCACTATTCACTATTAACTATTAACTGAGTTTTTCGATGCCTGTCCGAATCCGCGCCAGGGTTTCTTCCCTGCCCAGCAGCGCGCCGAGGTCTGCCGCGCCGCCGGGGGTGACGGTGCGGCCCGCCAGGGCGATCTGCGGGGGGAGCATGACCTTGACGTTCTTCACGCCCATTTGTTCCGCCAGCGCGATCATGCTGTCCATCAGCGCGTCGCGGTTCCAGTCGGGGAGGGCTTCAAAGACGGGCAGGAGCTTCCGCAGGATCTCCAGCGCGCTCTCCTTCGTGTTCTTGCTCTTCTTGTGGACGTAGAGCTCCGCGTCGTAGTCCGGGAGCGCGTCGAAGAAGTCCACCTTCTCCGGGATCTCCGTCAGGACCTCGGTGCGCTGCTGCAGCAGCGCCGCCAGCTTCGTCGCGTCGATCTCCGGGTTCCGGGCCGCCTTGCGGATCCAGGGCTCCGCCACCGCCGCGAATTGCTCCGGCGTCATGGCGCGGATGTATTCGCTGTTGAAGTGCTTCAGCTTCTCCCGGTCGAAGATGGCCGGGGACTTGCTGATGCCCTCCAGGTCGAAGACCTCCGCCAGCTCGCGGAGACTGAAAATTTCCCGCTCCGCGATCTCGCCGCGGGGGCTCCAGCCCAGCAGGGCGACGTAGTTCAGGATCGCCTCGGTCAGATACCCGGCGGCGCGCAGGTCCTCGTAAGTGCCGTCGCCGTCGCGCTTGCTCAGCTTGTGCTGGGCGTCCCGCATGACCGGGGAGCAGTGCACGTACTTCGGGATGGGCCAGCCGAAGCCCTCGTAGAGCAGGTTGTACTTCGGGGCGCTGGACAGGTACTCGCTGCCGCGGACCACGTGGGTGATGCCCATCATGTGGTCGTCGATCACGTTGGCGAAGTTGTAGGTGGGCAGGCCGTCCCGCTTGATGAGCACCTGGTCGTCGAGGGTCTTGTTCTCCACGGTGATGTCGCCGAAGCGCTCGTCGTGGAAGGTGGTGGTCCCCTCGTGGGGGATGCGCTGGCGGATCACGCAGGGCGCTCCCGCGGCGATCTTCTCCTGCGCCTCGGCCAGGCAGAGGTCCCGGCAGGGGTCGTCGGGCCGCTCGAAGTCGCCGCTGTCCTCCTCGCTCTCGGTCTTTTCGCAGAAGCAGTGGTAGGCGTGGCCGCGCTCTACCAGCCATTCCGCGTACTTGCCGTAGAAGGGCTTCCGTTCCGTCTGGACGTAGGGCGCGACGGGGCCGCCCACGTCGGGGCCCTCGTCGTGGTCCAGGCCGCACTCCGCCAGGGTCCGGTAGATCACGTCCACCGCGCCCTCGACCAGGCGGCCCTGGTCCGTGTCCTCGATGCGGAGCAGGAATTTGCCGCCGTTGTGCCGCGCGATCAGCCAGGTATAGAGCGCCGTGCGCAGGTTGCCCACGTGCATGAAGCCGGTGGGACTCGGCGCGAAGCGCGTCCGCACGCCGTCATGGGGGATCTTCGCCTCCTGCTCGGCGATCCATTTCATATCAGCCATATATCGGCTCCTCTCTTTGGTTAAAATGATACATGGAACTATTATATGTATTTATAGGAAAAAGTCAATGTGGAGTTGGGGAAAAGGGAGCAGGGATTAGAGGTAGGAGGTGGGAGGTAGGAGGTAGGAGGTCCCGAGAGCTTTTTGCTGTCGCGGATCGGGACCTTCTCCCTCTCCTGCCCTTCGGGCACCCTCCCCCGGCGGGGGAGGGAACCGAATCGTTACGCTGCCGCATCGGTCTGTGGCTGACGCTGCCGTCTACCACCCCCTTTCCCTCCCCCAGCGGGGGAGGGTGCCGCCGCAGCGGCAGGAGAGGGAGAAGGCCGAGAGAAGGAGAGAGCCGGAAATAATGTTTGCCATCCTCCATGCGGTGTGATATAATAATGTGTCTTATTATAACGTCCGCGCTCCGGGAACGGGAGGGATCGCCTTGAAGCGCTGTCTGGTCCTGCTGCTCTGTCTGGCGCTGCTGGCCGGACCGCCGTCCGCCCTGGTCCTCGCCGCGGAAACGGGCGCGGAGGAAAAAGCGGAGCCGCCGGAGCTCGTCCGGCTGACGCGGGTGGGCGCGACGCTCTGGTTCGCGCTGAGCGCGGAGGCCCCGGCGGGGACGCGGCTGCTCGTCGCGGCCTACGATCCGGCCGGCGGCAGACTGCTCGGCCTGACGGTTCTCGGCGATCTGACCGCCGAAAGCCTCCATTTGGACGCCCCGGAGGGCGCCGCGGTCCGGGGCTACCTGCTGGACCGGGACGGCCGCCCGCTTTGCGAACCACGGCAGGCGGAGCGGTGGTAACGCGCCGCGGAGGACGCTGACCGCCGCGCCAGCCCGCCGCCCTTTGTGATACGCCGGCGATTTTCCGTAGGGGCGACCCCATGTGGTCGCCCGCCGGCGCGTCTTTCGCCAACGTGACGTTCCATCGAACAAGGTTGAAACCCACCGTAGGGGAGGGGCTTGCCCCTCCCGGCAGCAAGCATTTCCGATTTGAAAAGGCCTGGGCGAATTCGAAACGGTTTGCGATTTCGCCGGAACGTGCCAGAATCGTGACGCCGCCCTGCGCGGGAGGGGCAAGCCCCTCCCCTACGGCGAAAAACCAAACGCCCCGCAAATCGCGGGCGCGCTTTTCCAACGGCATATCATTTTTCGATACCCAAAATTCTGAAATAACAAGCAAGAGGAATACGACCATGGAACAAACGATTCTCACTCCCGCAACGGAACAGACCGCGCCCAAGCGCGTGATGCTCTCCGGCATCAAGCCCTCCGGGGACCTGACCCTGGGCAGCTACCTCGGCGCGATCAAGAACTGGAAGGAACGCAGCGAGCAGTTCGACTGCTACTACTTCATGGCGGACCTGCACGCGATCACGGTGCGGCAGAACCCGGCGGACCTGCGGCGGCGGACGCTGGAGCAGCTGGCGCAGTACATCGCCTGCGGCCTGGACCCGGACAAGAACACGCTCTTCATCCAGAGCCACGTCCCGCAGCACGCGGAGCTGGGCTGGGTGCTGAACTGCTACGCGATGTTCGGCGAGCTCAGCCGCATGACCCAGTTCAAGGACAAGTCCAAAAAGAACGCCGACAACATCAACGGCGGGCTTTTCACCTACCCCTGCCTGATGGCGGCGGACATCCTGCTGTACCAGCCGGACTTCGTCCCGGTGGGCGAGGACCAGAAGCAGCACGTGGAGCTGGCGCGGAACATCGTCCAGCGCTTCAACGGCGTCTACGGCGAGGTCTTTAAGATGCCGGAGCCCTACATCCCGAAGGTGGGCGCCCGGGTCATGGACCTGGGAAACCCGGAGAGCAAGATGAGCAAGTCCGACGAGGCCGGGAACGGCGTCGTCTACCTGATGGACAAGCCGGAGGACATCGCCCGGAAGTTCAAGCGGGCGGTCACCGACTCCGACGTGGAGCGCTGCGTCCGCTTCGACCCGGAGACGAAGCCCGGCGTCGCGAACCTGATGAGCATCTACGCCGCCTGCACGGGCAAGGACTTCGCCGCCGTCGAGGCCGAATTTGAGGGCAAGGGTTACGGCGCCTTCAAGCCCGCCGTCGCCGACGCGGTGATCGAGACCCTTCGCCCGATCCGCGAGGAGGCCGCGCGCATCCTGAAGGACAAGGCCTACCTCCAGACCGTCTACCGCCAGGGCGCGGAAAAGGCCGGCCGCATCGCAAGCCGGACCTTGCGGAAGGTCTACAAAAAAGTTGGATTTGTAGAAAGATAAATCGCAGTTAATAGTTAATAGTGAATAGTGAATAGTTGTGGTGTCGCTTCGCGACTATTTTCAAAAATATCGCCGAAGGCGATCCCTTAACTATTCACTATTACCTATTCACTATTCACTTGCACAGGAGTGCTATATGTTGTTTCCAGACTTACCCCTTTGGCTCCGCGTCCTGCTGGCCCTCGCCGTGGCGCTGGGCGTGTCCTTCGGCACGACGCCGATCGTCAAGGTCTTTGCGCAGAAGGTCGGCGCGATGGACGTGCCGGACCATCAGCGCCACATCCACGAGCATCCGACGCCCCGCATGGGCGGGATGGCGATCTTCCTGGGCTTTCTGATCAGCGTCGTGCTCTTCGTCGAGCTGTCGCCCCAGGTCCAGGGCATCCTGATCGGCGCGGTCATCATCGTCGCCACCGGCGTGGTGGACGACATCATCTCCCTGCGCTACTGGATGAAGCTGATCGCCCAGCTCCTCGCGGCGGTGATCGTCGTGGCCCACGGCGTCATGATCCGCTTCCTGATGAACCCGAACGTCTTTTCCAATGAGACGACGGTCTTTTTCGGCAACCTGATCTCCATACCGGTGACGGTGCTCTGGATCGTCGGCGTGACGAACGCGGTGAACCTGATCGACGGGCTGGACGGCCTGGCCTGCGGCGTCAGCGCCATCAGCTCGGTGACGATGCTGGTCGCGGCCCTGCTGGTGGCGGAGCCGAACGTCGCCGTTTTGCTGGCGGCGCTGGCGGGCGGCTGCCTCGGCTTCATCCCCTACAACCTGAACCCGGCGAAGATCTTTATGGGCGACACCGGGGCGCTGCTGCTGGGCTACGTGCTGGCGACGGTCAGCATCCTGGGCCTGTTCAAGTTCTACGCGGTCATGACCTTCCTGGCCCCGGTGCTGGCCCTGGCCCTGCCCCTGTTCGACACGGCCTTCGCCATCGTCCGCCGCCTGCTGCGCGGGCAGAACCCGATGACCCCGGACCGCGGGCACCTGCACCACCGCCTGATCGACCACGGCCTCAGCCAGAAGCAGGCCGTCGCCGTGCTCTATTCCCTCTCCGCGATGATGGGCCTGACCGCCGTCGTGATCTGCACCACGGGCAAGCTGCGCCTGCTGCTGCTCCTGATCGAGCTCTGCGTCGCCGTCGCGGTGGGCATCTTCGTCTACCGCACCATCGAGCACCCCGCCGGGGCGAACCATTCCCAGGCAAAAAAGCCCTCCGTGCCGGACCCGAAGCCCCCGGAGCGAAAGGAGGACCGGCCATGAAGCGCGTCCTCTCCGTCTTTGGCACCAGGCCGGAGGCCATCAAGATGTGTCCGCTGGTCCTGGAGCTGGAGCGTCGGGCCGGGCTGGAAAGCCTGGTCTGCGTCACGGCCCAGCACCGGGAGATGCTGGACGGCGTTTTGAAAACCTTCGGCGTCACGCCGGACTTTGATCTGAACATCATGTCGGAGGGCCAGACCCTCTCCGACATCACCGCGAAGGTCCTCACCGGCCTCGGCCCGGTGCTGGACGCGGCGAAGCCGGACCTGGTGCTCGTCCACGGCGACACCGGCACCACCTTCTCCGCCGCCCTCTCCGCCTTTTACCATCACCTGCCCGTGGGCCACGTGGAGGCCGGGCTGCGGACCTGGGACCGCTGGAGCCCCTACCCGGAGGAGCTGAACCGCTGTCTCGTGGGGCGGCTGGCGGAGCTGCACTTCGCCCCCACCGCCCGCAACCGGGAGAATCTGGAGCGCGAGGCGGTCGAGGGCACGATCTTCGTCACCGGGAACACGGTCATCGACGCGATGGCCTATACGGTCAACGACCGGCCCTTCGGCTGCGCCGCGCTGAACGGCGTGGATTTCCAAAACCGCCGCGTGATCGCCATGACCTGCCACCGGCGGGAGAACTACGGGGAGCCGATGGAGAATATCTTCACCGCCGTGCGGGAGCTCGCTTTGGCCTTCCCGGGCGTGACCGTGGTCTACCCGGTGCATCTGAGCCCGGTGGTCCAGCGGGCGGCCCGGAGCCATCTGGAGGGCCTTCCGAACGTGCTGCTGACGGAGCCGCTGGACGCGATGGACATGCACCGGCTGATGGACCGGAGCTATCTGGTCATGACCGACTCCGGCGGCTTGCAGGAGGAGGCCCCCGCGCTGGGGAAGCCCGTCCTGGTCCTGCGCCGGGAGACCGAGCGCCCCGAGGCCGTCGCCGCGGGCACGGTGAAGCTGGCGGGCACCGGGCGGGCGGAGATCCTCCGGCTGGCGTCCGAGCTGCTGACCGACCCGGCGGAATATGAGAAAATGGCCCGCGCCGTCAACCCCTACGGCGACGGTCAGGCCTGCCGACGCATCGCCGACGCCATCGAGTGGCACTTCGGCCTGCGGACCGACCCGCCCGCCCCGTTCACGGTTTGAACGGAAACGTGATATCAAGTTAGGAGTTAGGAGTTTGGAGTTGCGTTATACACCGCGGCACAGGAAACTATCCATTGGCGCGCGTCCGGCCTTCTCCCTCTCCTGCCCTTCGGGCACCCTCCCCCGCTGGGGGAGGGAACCGTGTCGTTACCCCGGCGCGTCGGTTTCGAGGCTGGCGGTAATGTCTACCGCTCCCCTCCCTCCCCCAGCGGGGGAGGGTGCCGCCGCAGCGGCAGGAGAGGGAGAGCGTAACGCTTTTTGCTGCGGATCGACTTCACCGCCACACCACACCGGAGGCAAACTCCTAACTCAAAACTCCTAACTTATAAGCTCCTACCTGCCTATGAAGCATCGCAACGTCTATTTCTACCTTCTCCTGCTCCTGGCGCTGGCGCTGGTGGCGGGGCTGATCTTTATCCTGGCGCCCGGTGCCGCGCCGGAGACGCCGCCCGTGCGGCTCAGCGAGGCTCCCGCGCCGACGATCAGCCCCTCCGCCGCCCCGGAGGACGCGGAGAGCAATCGCGCGGTGGAGGTCCGTCCCGACACCGTGCAGACCGTCGTCGCCCTGCTGCGCCGGAGCGACAGCTATTCGCGCGCCCTCAGCGTCCAGAGCTTCTGGACCGGGGGCGGCGCGGAAACGGAATACGAGGTCTGGGTCCGGGGCGACAGCACCCGCGTCACGGTCCGCGACGGCAGCGGCGTCGTGAAAAATATCCTGCTGCGCGGCGCGGACAAGTGGATCTGGTACTCCGACGCGGCGGGCGTCTATACCGGCCCCGCCCACGCCGGCGACGCGGACGGCTATCAGAGCATCCCCACCTACGAGGACCTGTTGGCCCTGCCCGTGGAGGACGTCCTCGACGCGGGCTTTACGGACTACGACGGCGAGCGGGTGATCTTCGCCCGCTACCGCTCCGGGCCCTTTGATTACGAGACCTGCTGCTACGTCTCCGTTGAAAACGGCCTGCTGATCGGCGCGGAGACCTACGACGGCGAGGTGCTGATCTACGAGATGCGCTCCGGCCCGGTGGAGATCAGCACGCCCGACGAGAGCGTCTTCGCGCCGCCCACCTGAAATTGTTGATTTACAAAAATAATATCCCTCCCGCCAGGTACAGAAACTCCGCGTCCCCCGTCTCGCGGTAGAGCAGGTAGAAGATCCCGGCGAGGATCAGGTCCTCGGTTTCCAGCTTCGCCGGGTCCAGCCTGGAAAGCAGGCCCTCCAGCAGCCCGGTCAGGCCGCCGGGCTTCGAGCCCGGCGGGGGCGGCGGACCGTTGGGCTCCGGTGGAGGCGGCGGTTTTTCCGGCCTCGGCGGCGTTTCGTTCGGCTCCGGCGGCGGAGGCGGTTTGGTGAAGGGCACGGCTCTCGGCTCCGCGTCCTCGCGCAGCTCGACCCGGCCCGTGTTGCCCTGATAACGCTTATACGCCGCCCTCACCTCCCAGCCGCTCCCACGCCGTGGCGGCGAGGCGGACGGCCTGCGCCAGACGGAGCGCCTTTTGCAGCTTCGCGCCCCGGGCCGGGCTGAGATAGGGCGTTAAGGCTTTCACCAAAGCCGCCTTGCCCGAGGGCGGAAGCCCGGAGCCGGATAACAGGCCGGACAGGGCTCCGACGCCTGTGGATTGCTCCGTAGGGGCGGCCCTGTGTGACCGCCCGCCGCCGTCCGTGGCTCCGCCGGCTCCCGGGACTTCAGCGCCGCCCTGCCCGCCGAACAGCTCCCCCGCCAGCTTCTGGATCGCCGCCATCTGCTGCGGGTCCCGCAGGAGGCTGTCCAGCGCCGCGTTCAGCTCATCCATTCCGGTCCACGGCGTGCTTCACCGTGTCCGCCAGCCGTCGCCCCTCCGGCGTCGCCAGGACCTGCCGCAGCAGGGCCTCGAGCGCCGCCGTGTCCCCGGCCTTCAGCGCGGCCTCCGCCCGCCGCCCGTCGAAACGGGCCGCAAGGGCCTGCGCGTCCGCGCTGTCCGCGGCCCGCCGCAGGGCCTCGTTGTTCGCCGCGGTCCGTTTCAGTTCGTCCAGCTCCATACCCATCCCCTCCTTTTTGACAGTCTATGCGGGGGAAGGGGAAATGTTGCGAACCGTTTGTAGGGGAGGGGCTTGCCCCTCCCGTGCGGGAAGGTTCCCCGGTTTCGGTGTGTTCCGGCGAATTCGCAACAGTATTGAATTCGCCCGGGCTTTTGAAATACGAAAATGTTGCTGCCGGGAGGGGCAAGCCCCTCCCCTACAGAGAAGAACCGACAGAAAGAGAGAATCACGTCTATGAGGACCCCCGAACAGGTCGACGCCATCGTCGCCGCGCTGGAGGAGGAATATCCCCTCGCCGAATGCGCGCTCCATTATGAAAAGGACTACGAGCTGCTGTTCTCCGTGCGGCTCAGCGCTCAGTGCACCGACGCGCGGGTGAACATGATTACCCCCGCCCTGTTCGCCCGCTACCCGACGCTGGACGACTTCGCGGAGGCCGAGATCGCCGAGGTCGAGGAGCTGATCCGCTCCTGCGGCTTCTACCACACGAAGGCACGCGACCTCGTGCTGTCGGCGCAAATGCTCCGGGACCGCTTCGGCGGCAGGGTCCCCGGCACGATGGAGGAGCTGCTGACCCTCCCCGGCGTGGGGCGCAAGACCGCGAACCTGATCCTGGGCGACGTTTTTCACAAGCCCGGCAGCGTCGTGGTGGATACCCACTGCATCCGGCTCAGCAACCGCCTGGGCCTCGTGGACGATCTGAAGGAGCCGGAGAAGATCGAAACGGCGCTCCGGGCGATCCTGCCCCCGGAGAAGTCCTCCGACTTCTGCCACCGCATCGTCCTCCACGGCCGCGCCGTCTGCACAGCCAGAAAGGCCGCGTGCGAAAAGTGCTGCTGCGCGCCGTGGTGCAAGACAATGTGCAATTAGCAATGTGCAATGTGCAATGATGGAGTTTGTATGACCAATATTGAAACCAAAACCGAACGCGCGGTGCTCTGCGGCCTTGCCGCGGCCTGCTTCGCGCCCGGCGAGAGCAGCACGGACGTGAGCATGGACGAGCTGGCCGCGCTGGTGGAGACCGCGGGCGGGGTGCCCGTGGCAATGCTGATGCAGAACCGCGCCGCGCCGGACCCCCGCAGCTTCATCGGCGAGGGCAAGGAGCAGGAACTGCGCGACCTGATCGAGGCGAACGAGGCGACCCTCGCGGTCTTCGACAACGAGCTTTCCCCCAGCCAGATGCGGGTGCTCAGCGAGGATTTAAAAGTCAAGGTTTTGGACCGCAGCGGCCTGATCCTGGACATCTTCGCCCAGCGGGCCCGGACCCGCGAGGGCAAGCTGCAGGTCGAGCTGGCCCAGTACAAGTACCTGCTGCCCCGGCTGCTGGGCATGTGGACCCATCTGGAGCGGCAGGAGGGCGCGATCGGCACCCGCGGCCCCGGCGAGACGCAGCTCGAGAGCGACCGCCGCCACATCCGGCGCAAAATTCAAAAGCTGGAAGAGGAATTGGCCGAGGTAAGGCGCAACCGCGCGACCCAGCGCCGCCGCCGGGAGAAGAACGAGATGCCCGTCGTGGCCCTGGTGGGCTACACGAACGCGGGCAAGAGCACCCTTTTGAACGCCCTGACCGGCAGCGACATCCCCGCCAACGACCGGCTCTTCGACACGCTGGACACCACGACCCGCCGCTGGATGGTGGACGAGGTGCAGGAGGTCCTGCTGAGCGACACGGTGGGCTTCATCCGCAAGCTGCCGACGCACCTGATCGAGGCCTTCAAGGCGACGCTGGAAGAATTGGAATACGCCGACGTGCTGCTGCACGTGATCGACCTGAGCAACCCGGAATGGGAGGCGCAGGCGAAGATCGTGGACGCGCTGATCGTCCAGCTCGGCGCGGAGGCGACGCCCTGCGTCCGGGTCTACAACAAGTGCGACGCGTTCACGGGCCTGCTGCCCCGGGAGCGGGGCGCGGTCTGCGTCTCCGCGAAGCGCGGCGAGGGCCTGGACGAGCTGCGGGCGCTGGTGAGCGAGACTCTGGGCCGCGGCAAGCGCAAGGCGACCTTCCTGATCCCCTACGACAGGGGCGCCCTGGTCCAGACTCTCCACGACGAGGCCGCCGTCCTCAGCCAGGAGTACACCGAGATCGGCGTCCGGGTCGAGGCGGTGGTGAAGCCGGAGCTGTGGGGGAAAGTGTGTGCTTACGCAGTTAAAAGTTAATAATGAATAGTGAATAGTTGATGGATCGGCTCCGCCGATAAATCTAAAATATTGTCGCGAAGCGACACCACAACTATTCACTATTCACTATTCACTAAATCACCGGGGGTGACGACATGACCGACTACCTGACGCCCGCTGGCTTCGGCTCAGGCGAATATGACGAAAAGCGCTCCCGGTTTTTGGGCAAGCTGTGGCCCGTGGAGACCGAGGACGAGGCCCGCGCCTGGATCGAGGACACGCGCAAAAAATATTACGACGCGCGGCACAACTGCTTTTGTTATATCCTCCGGGACGGGACCGTGCGCTACGGCGACGACGGCGAGCCCCAGGGCACCGCGGGCCAGCCGATGCTGAACGTGTTCCAGGGCGAGGGCCTGACGGACCTCTGCTGCGTCGTGACCCGCTACTTCGGCGGGGTGCTGCTGGGCGCGGGCGGGCTGGTCCGGGCCTACACCGCCGCCGCGAAGGCCGCGCTGGCCGACGCGGGGGTGCAGCAAATGGCCCTCTGGCGGGAGGTCCGCATCCCCTGTCCCTATCCGGCGTTCGAGCGGGTCCGGCGGCTGCTGGACGCTCACGAGGCCGTCGTCACCGATACCGACTACGGCGCGGAGGTCATGCTGACCGCCCTGCTCCGCCACGACCGGGCGGAGGATTTCGCCAAGGCCCTGACCGAGCTGAGCGCGGGGAGCCTGCTGGCCGCGCCCCTGGGCGAGCGCTTCCAAGGGGTTCGGATCCGATGAAAACAATATCCCCCCGGGCGGGACGCGCGTCCCGCCCGGGGGTTCAGCCTGTAAACAAATTGGGAGAAGTGAGGAAAGCTTTGTAGGGACGGCTCTCAGCCGTCCGCGGTAACGATTTCCTCCGTCGCCGCAGAGAGCGATCCCCTGATCGCTCCGCGCTGCGCTCATATTTTTCGGCCTTCTCCCTCTCCTGGCCTTCGGCCACCCTCCCCCGCTGGGGGAGGGAACCGTGTCGTTACCTTGGCGTGTTGGTTTCGAAGCTGGCGGTCGCGTCTTCGGCTCCTTTCCCTCCCCCGCTGGGGGGAGGGAACCAAGTCGTCACCTCGGCGCAGTGGGTTCGAGGCTGGCGGTCGCGTCTTCGGCTCCTTTCCCTCCCCCAGCGGGGGAGGGTGCCGCCGCAGCGGCAGGAGAGGGAGAACGTCACGATTATCGCGTTCTAACGACATGGCATCCCGCCCCGCGCTTTGCGCGGGGCGGCGGCGCCATCAGGGGATGGCGCCCTACGGGGCGCGCCGGGATAGCGGACGGCTGAGAGCCGTCCCTGCAGGCAGATCCCCCATTATACAGAAACGATATTTGCCGACAGCCGAAGGACCCCAGGACGGAACGCACGCGCGTCTCGTCCGGGGGTCCTTGTCTTTCCCTTATTGATCGTAGATCCGCTCCGGGTTCTTGCCCACTCTGTTCACGATGTACCCGTCGCCGTAGGGGCTGTTCTTGACGTTTCCGAAGTATTTGTCGCCGTCGTAGTAGCAGAACAGCTCGCGCATCTGCTTGTAGTACCAGAAGCAGTTGTAGATCGCCATCGGCCCGGCGTTGTAGCGCCAGGGATAGCCGTAGGGCTGCTGCCCCTCAAAGCCGACGAGGCAATCCGGATGGGCCTCCACGAAGGCCGTGCGCTGTTCGTAGTCGAGGTTCACGCCCATCGAAACGAAGCGCTCCAGCGGGACCTGCTCCAGCGGGCTGATGTCGCGGACGCTCGTGCTGGCGATATTCAGATATTTCAGCTCCCGCAGACCGGAAAGCGGGCTGAGGTCCTTGACGTAGCCGCAGTAGCAGAGCTCCAGCCAGGTCAGCTTCGGGCAGTTGGCCAGAGCGGAGATGTCGGCGACCTTGGAGCCGGAGAGGATCAGGCACTCCAGCTTCGGCATGTAGGCCGCGTAGCTCACGTCGGTCAGCGGGGAGTTGTGGCCCAGGTCGATGAACATCGCGCCGGTGCAGTATTTCAGCACGCCGCAGTTGCCGTCGTTCACGATGTGGCTGATGCGGAGGATCTCCTCGTCCGTCAGCATGTTCAGGCCCTCGATGTGGACGCGCCAGACCACGTTGCGCTCCGGGAACGCGTCCCGGAGGGCGGCCATCTCCTCGTTGGACACGCCGCAGTCGTCCATCACGAAGCGCTTGCAGCCCCGCAGCACGCTCAGCGCCGCGCGGACCTGGGGGAGCCCCTCGGAGCCGATATGCACCACGTCAAAATAGATATCCTCGTCCGTCGTGGAGAGGGTCTGGCCGAAGAGCTCGAAGCTGTAGTTCGGCACGGCGTCGGGGAGCGCGTCGCAGAGCGCGGCCACGTCCTCGAAGCTCCAGCGGCTCGTCCCGTCCGCGGCCATCAGCTCGACGGAGGCCGCCTCGCCCAGCAGGGGCATCGCGGCGGCGAGGGCGCTCAGCCTCTGCGGATCGAGGGCCGAGAGGTCCAGCTTCGCGGTCCCGCCGTCCAGCATGCTCCGCTCCAGTCCCTCCGCCAGCAGCCGCAGCGGCAGGGAGCGGCCCGGCCCGCGCAGCGAAGCCAGAGTCTCCAGCTGCGCCCCCGTGACCGTCGGCCGCGCCCGCCGCGGGACGGCGCCCAGCGGGGACTCCTCCCAGGTCAGCGTCGCGGCCCGGGGGCGGGTCCCGTCGGTTTTCAGCAGGTCCCGGATGCGCAGCTCCACCCGGTCCCCGTCAAAGCGGAGCGCCAGGCCGGGCACGACGCCCGCCTCCGAGCTGTAAGTCAGGCCGTCCGTCGAGGTGAAGCGCACGTTCGTGGGGTCCAGCGCCTCCGAAAGCCCGCTCTCCCGGTAGTTCAGCGAGGCGGTCAGGGCCGTTTCGCTCGCCTCCGTGACGGTCAGCACCGCGCTGCGGTTCGATTCGTTCAGCAGCCAGCGCCCCAGGCCGGGGACGTAGCGGTAATCGCTGGTCTCCAGCACCGCGACGTTGCCCTCCTCCTGCCAGCCCAGCGTGAAGCCGAGGTACTCCGACAGCTCGCGCAGGCTGTAGAAGTTGTAGCCCTCCACGTGACAGGCGCTCAGCTCCACCGGAGCCCCGTTGATCCGCAGGGTCTGGGTGCTGAGACGCGCCAGCGCGGAGAGGTCCCCGCGGCTCGCGTCCAGCTCGCCGCCGGCGATCTCGTAATCCTCACCGGAGACGACCAGCACCTCGCCGCTCCCCTCGTCATAGCCGACGGAAAAGCGGTCCGCGGTGTCCCGCAGCAGATAGGCCAGGTCCCGCAGCTTGATATAGTTGCTGAAATTTACGTTATAAATTTCACATTGTACGTACTGTCCGTTGACGCGGAAGCTCTGGGTCGATATACGCGCCTCCAGCGCCGGAGCCTCCGCGAAGGCCGGCAGGAAAACCTGGGCCGCCAGCAGCAGGACCAGCGTCAGGGCGCAAATACGGTGTTTCATGCTCGTTTCTCTCCGTTCCCTCAATCGAATTGCAGCAATTTATACGGCGGGATCTCCAGCGCGCTGCTGATCCGAAACAGCGTGTTCATCGAAATCGCCTTATGGATATTGGGCGCTTCGATCTGCCCGATAAAGGACGTATCCACGTCCATCGTTTCGGCAAGCTGTTCCTGGGTCAGCCCCTTCAGCTTTCGGTAGTAGGCAACCTTCAAGCCGATCATTTTGTAATAATCCGCAAAACTGTCACGCATAAATATCCCCCCGTGAATTATAGGGTATTGCAATTTGGATTAGTATTTTATATAATTGCAATATATATTACTAATATGGTAATATAAGATATTGTTGCGGTAATGGAGGAAGAAAGAGCGATGAAACGTGATCCGGCAAGCGCGTTGTGCGTCATTTTGATATGCGCCGCTCTGCTGTGCGGCTGCGCCGTTCCCGCGGCGGGACGGGATTTATCCGCGACGGCCGCGCCGACGCCGGAAGCCGCGCCCGGACCGGAGCCAACGGAGTCCGCGCAGGGATCGAGTCCCGTTCCGACGATCGAGCCGACGCCGGAACCTACCCCGGAGCCGACGCGCTCCCCCGCCCCGCCGGAGCTGCCGCCGCTCCCGCCGACAGACGACAGCTATTTTGACGACGCCGCTTTCTTCGGGAACAGCCTGGTGGAGGGCTTCTGCCGGTACGGCGGGCTGGCTGCCGGGACCTGCGTCGCCGCGACGAGCGCGAGCGTGCTGAACGTCAGCCTCCTCGTTGACGAGACGGGCCAAACGCTGTTGGAGACCCTGCTCCAGAAGGAGTACGGGAAAATCTATATCCTGCTTGGGATCAATGAGATCGGCTTTGAGACGGACTATTTCATCGACGTTTACGACGGGCTCCTGGACGTGATCTGCGCGCGCGAGCCGAACGCGGTGATCTACGTCCTGTCCCTGACCCCGATCACGGAGGCACGGAGCGCGGGCAGCAACGTGTTTTCCCGCGAACGGATCATGCACTGGAACCAGGCCCTGTATGAGCTCGCCGCACGGCGGGGTCTCCGGTTTGTGAACCTGTTTGAGGCGCTGACCGGGCCGGACGGATACCTCGCCGCGGAGAAAAGCACAGACGGCATCCATTTGACGCCGGAGGCATACCGCGAATGGGCGGATTATCTCCGGACACACTATCTGCCGGCGTAAAAAAGAGCCTGTCCCGGCGTCACACAAGCGTGACGCCGGGACAGGTTCTTTCCATTTTTCAATTACTCAGTCGTGCTCGTCGCTCAGCCGGTCGCGGAAGAGCAGGGACACGCACCAGATCGCCGCGAGGCCCACCAGTGTGTAGATTACCCGGCTCACCATGGCGGTCTGGCCGCCGAAGAGATAGGCCACCAGATCAAAGCGGAAGAGCCCGACGAGACCCCAGTTCAGCCCGCCGATGATGGCGAGGATCAGGGCGATTCGATCCATAATCATGTGTGAAAGCTCCTTTTCCCTTGGGATTCGGGTCTAGCATGTCTCATTCTGAAAATATTATTCAAAAAAACGCGGTGCCGCCGGAAAACGAACGAGCCCGCCCCCGGGTGAGATCGGGGGCGGGCTTATCGTTTCATCGGTCAGAGGTGCAACCGACGTGGTTCATTCCATCGCGTTCAGCTTCGCGGCCATCTTGCTCTTCTTGTTCGCCGCGTTGTTCTTGTGGATCAGGTTCTTGCCTGCGGCCTTATCGACGGCCTTGACAGCAGCCTTATAGGTGCTGGCGGCGGCCTCCTTGTCGCCGTTGCCGACAGCGGCCTGGAACTTCTTCACCGCGGTCTTCAGAGCGCTCTTCTCGGCCTTGTTCTTCGCGTTGCGCTCCTTGGCCAGCGCGTCTCTCTTCGCGGAAGACTTGATGTTGGGCATTGTTTCGCCACCTCCTCACTCCAAAAGTAATGCAGTCAAATACACGGTGATACGGCACAGCATACAGACTCACGGATAGATAGTGTATCAGAATATCCCAGGAATTGCAAGGATTTTTTTCAGTTTGCATGGAATTTTTTTATCGGGGGATACTGATACAAAATATAGTGTGGGAGGATACGCAGTATGCCGAAATCTGGAACGATCCGCACGGACCTGGCCCTGGAGGCGCGACAGCTCTGGCAGGAGCGCGCCGGGACGGAAGCGCTGTCCGGCGTCCGGGCCGTGGACCGCGAACGGGAGGGCTTCGCCGTACACGTCGTCGAGATCCTGGACGAATCGGGCGAGGCGGCGCTCGGCAAGCCCCGGGGTCGCTACGTCACCGTCGAGCTGGACGGCCTGCTCCGGCGCGAGACGGATGCCTTTCCCCGCGCCGCCTCCGCCCTGGCCGCGGAGCTCCGGGAGCTGCTGGCTCTGGACGCGGACGGGAGCTGTCTCGTCGCCGGATTGGGCAACCGGGACATCACGCCGGACGCCATCGGGCCGGACGTGGTCAGTCACATTATAGTGACACGGCACTTGAAGGAGCGTTTGCCGGAGGATTTCGCCCGCCTGCGCCCGGTCAGCGCGATCTGCACCGGGGTCCTGGGCACGACGGGCATCGAAAGCGGCGAGCTGGTGCGGACGGTCTGCGCGTCGCTGCGCCCGGATTGCGTGATCGCGGTGGACGCGCTGGCCTCCCGCAGCCCGGACCGCCTCTGCCGCACGGTACAGCTCAGCGACACGGGCATCGTCCCCGGCTCCGGCGTCGGAAACGCGCGGCAGGCCCTCAATCGGGAGACCCTGGGCGTCCCGGTGATCGCCGTCGGCGTCCCGACGGTGGTGGACGCGGCGACGCTGACCCTGGACCTCGCCGCCCGCGGCGGCGTGAAGCTCTCCCCCGCGGCCTTCGGGGAGCTCGGGAGCATGATCGTCACCCCGCGGGACGTCGACAAGACCGTGCGGGACGTGGGAAAGCTGATCGGCTACGCCGTCAACCTCGCGCTGCACGAGGGCATGACGGTGGAGGAAATAGACCAGTTGGTTAGTTAGGAGTTACCAGTTAGGAGTTAGGAACTGCATGAGACCGTCACGGTCCCGATAACTCCTAACTCCTAATTCCTAACTCATAACTATCTGCATAGATAGCAGTGCCACTCTTCCTCGTTCCGGTGCTCAATGATCTCGAAGCCGTTCGATCTCAGCGTGCTTTCCACGCCCTCCGCGCGGTGGTCGATGACGCCGGAGCAGAGGAACCGGGCGTCCGGAGCCATGAAGCGGCGGACGAAGGCGCTCAGCGGCTCGATCACGTCCGCGACGATGTTGGCGAGGACCAGATCGTAGCCCGTCCCCAGGTCCGCGCGAAGGCTCTCGTCCGAGAGCACGTCCCCGCCTAAGAAGCGGAACCGTTCTCCGGCGACGCCGCTGAGCGCCGCGTTCTCCTCGCTGGCCTGCCGCGCGTTCGGGTCGATATCGCAGGCGACGGCCTCCTTCGCGCCCAGCAGCAGCGCCGCGATCCCAAGAATGCCGCTGCCGCAGCCCAGGTCCAGGACGCGCTTCCCCTCCAGGTCCATCCCGTCCAGCGCCTCCAGGCACATCCGCGTCGTCGCGTGGCTGCCGGTGCCGAAGGTCAGGCCCGGGTCGAGCCGCAGCGCCTTCCGCCCGTCCAGCTCCGGGTCCAGCCACTCCGGGACCACCATCAGCCGCTTCCCGATGGCGATAGGCTCATAAAACTGCTTCCAGTTGTTCTCCCAATCCTCGTCGTTCACGACCTTCGTCGTGATCGGGCGGTCCAGGTCGATGGCGACGGAGAGCAGCCGGTCCTCCCCCTCCGCGTCGTCGCTCACGTAGAAGCGCACCCGGCTCAGTCCGGCGTACTGCTTTTGCAGCGTCTCGTCCACGAAGTCCCAAAACTTCTGATTGTCCTTTAAGAATTTTTGAAAGTCCTGTTCGTCCTCGATACACAGTCCCTCGACGCCCAGGGCCTCCAGTTTCGCGCACAGCGCGTCCAGCTCCTCATGTGTCGTTTGAATGGTAGCCTCGATCCAGCGCATACGATCACGCTCCTTTCTGTCGGCAACAGTCTAGCGTGTTGGCAGGGGAATGTCAAGGGGCGATGTAAGGGAGAAGGGATAAGGGACAAGGGACAAGGGATTAGCAAGCAGAAGGTAGGAGGTAGGAAATAGGAGGTAAGAGGTAGGAGGTTAGAGTAACAGACAGAAACGATTTTTCCTCGTAGGTGCGGATATCATACACCCATATTGATTGTTTCACGTGAAACATCTCCCATCCCTCTTATCCCTAGTCCCTCTTGTCCCTTGTCCCCCATCCCTCTTGTCCCTTGTCCCCCATCCCTCTTGTCCCTTGTCCCTTATCCCTTGTCCCTTATCCCTTATCCCTCATCCCTTATCCCTTTTTCAAAATGTTTCACGTGAAACGATTGAAAACGACGAAGCAATCTGTTATAATAGCGCCCGTACCACCTAATCCGAACGGAGAAACAGAAATGGGAAAGATTATCGCGATCGCGAACCAGAAGGGCGGCGTCGGAAAGACCACGACGGCGATCAACCTCTGCGCTTCGCTGGTGCAACGGGGGAAAAAGGTATTATTGGTGGACTGCGACCCCCAGGGGAACGCGACCACCGGGATGGGCATCGACAAAACGAAGGTCAGAGGCCTCTATGACGTCCTCTTTCGCGACCTTCCCATGCAGAACGCGGTCGTCGCGACCCGTTACGGTCATGTGATCCCCTCCAGCGCCGACCTCGCCGGGGCGAACGTCGAGCTTGTGGACCTGGACCGCCGGGAATACCGGCTCAAGGACTGTATGGAGGCCGTGAAAAAGCTGTACGACTTCATTCTGATCGACAGCCCGCCGAGCCTGGAGCTGCTGACGCTGAACGCGCTGTCCGCCGCCGACACGGTGCTGGTCCCGGTCCAGAGTGAATTTTACGCTCTGGAGGGCCTGACGGACCTGGTCAATACCATCAAGCTCGTCAACCAGCGCCTGAATCCGGATCTGAAGCTGGAGGGTCTGGTCCTGACGATGTACGACAACCGGACGAAGCTCTCCAGCGACGTGGAGGAGGCGGTCCGGACCCACTTCCCCGGAAAGGTCTACCAGACGCAGATCCCGCGCACGGTGCGCCTCAGCGAAGCGCCGAGCCACGGGAAGCCCTGTCTGGCCTACGACCGTACCAGCAAGGGCACCCGCGCGTATCTGCATCTGGCGAACGAATTTCTGAAACAGCAGTAAGGGGGACAAGCCATGGCAAGACGAGGAGGACTGGGCAGCGGCCTCAACGCGCTGTTCGGAGACGACAGCCCGCCAAAACAGGAACAGAAAAACGGCGTTCTGACCCTGCCGATCGAAAAGGTCGAGCCCCGGGAGGACCAGCCGCGCCGGAGCTTCGACGACGAGGCGCTGGAATCGCTGTCGGATTCGATCCGGCGCTATGGATTGATCCAGCCGATCACGGTCCGTGCCCTGGACAACGGTTATTATCAGATCATCGCCGGGGAGCGCCGCTGGCGGGCAGCCCGCCGGGCGGGGCTTACGGAAGTCCCGGTCTGCGTGATCGAGGCGAACGACAAGCGTGCCATGGAACTGGCGCTCGTCGAAAATCTACAGCGCGAGGACCTGAATCCCATTGAAGAGGCACTTGGGTACCGCAGCTTGATGGACGATTACGGTCTGACCCAGGAGGAGACCGCCGCAGCGGTCGGAAAAAGCCGTCCCGCCGTGGCGAACGCGCTGCGTCTGCTGAATCTTTCCCAGCCGGTGCTGCAAAAGGTCGAAAACGGTGTGCTCAGCGCCGGACACGCCCGCGCGCTGCTCCCGATCCGCAGCGAGCGCCTGCAGTTGGAGGCCGCGGAGGCCGTCGTATCCAAACAGCTTTCGGTGCGCCAGACGGAGACCCTGGCCGCGCGGCTGGCGAAGGAGCCCGCAGAACGCCGGGAGGGCGCGGGACGCGCCGTCACCGTGGATTACGTGCGCGAGGTCGAACGGGAGCTGGAAAGCGCTCTCGGCCGCAAGGTCAAACTGGTGGACGGCCGCGGAAAGGGCCGGATCGAGCTGGAATTTTACGGCGCGGAGGATCGGGAGAAGCTGATCGAGAATCTGCGGCTGTTCGGCACGCTGCGGAGAAATAAGTAACAAATACCAAGTAACAAGTATCAAATAGAGAGGGAATATCCTATGCTTGATATCAAATTTTTGAGAGAAAACCCGGAGATCGTCAAGGAAAACATCCGGAAAAAGTTCCAGGACGCGAAGCTGCCGCTGGTGGACGAGGTGATCGGGCTCGACCAGCGCAACCGCGCCGCGATCCAGGAGGCCAGCGACCTGCGGGCCATGAGAAATAAGCTCAGCCGTGCCAACGGGCCGCTGTTCGGAAAGCTGAAAAAGGCCGAGGGCGCCGAGAAAGAGGCGATCCAGGCCCAGATCGACGCGAATATGGCGGCGGTCAAGGCGGACGACGAGCGTCTGGCCGAGCTGGAACAGCTTGAGGAGCAGTATGCCGCGGAGATCCGCAGCCGGATGCTGCTGATCCCCAACATCATCGACCCCAGCGTTCCCATCGGCCCGGACGACAGCTATAACGTCGAGGTCCAGCGCTTCGGCGAGCCGGTGGTGCCGGATTTCCCGATCCCCTACCATACGGAGATCATGGAAAAGCTGAACGGCGTGGACATGGACGCTGCCGGGCGCGTCAGCGGCAACGGCTTTTACTACCTGCTGGGCGATATCGCGCGGCTGCACGAGGCGGTTTTGGCCTACGCCCGCGATTTTATGATCGACCGGGGCTTCACCTTCTGCATCCCGCCCTTCATGATCCACGGCAACGTCGTCGAGGGCGTCATGAGCCAGAACGACATGGACGCGATGATGTACAAGATCGAGGGGGAGGACCTCTACCTGATCGGGACCAGCGAGCACAGCATGATCGGCCGCTACATCGACGAGATCCTGACCGAGGACCAGCTTCCCCAGACCCTGACCAGCTACAGCCCCTGCTTCCGCAAGGAAAAGGGCGCCCACGGGCTGGAGGAGCGCGGCGTGTACCGCATCCACCAGTTCGAGAAGCAGGAGATGATCGTC
>JAFSRS010000100.1 GCA_017445985.1 Oscillospiraceae bacterium
CGCCGTTCTTGCCGCCTCGCAGCCGGGAACGCAGTCCCACTGGGCGTAGAGCACCGGGCTGTTGTTCCGGTAGTCCGCGGCGCAGAGCAGCGCAAAGTCGAAAACGGTCTGCTCCGTCACGAGCTCGCCGCCTGTCGGCTGCGTGTACCAGCCGCGGAAGCGCAGGCCCTTGCATGGCTCCGGAACGGGCAGACGCCCGAACGCGGCGCCGTATTCGCAGTTCTCCAGCATCGAGTAATCGCCCGAGCCGTCGTTGGCGTCCAGAATGACGTTCGACCCGGATACGCCCACGATGCCGAAGCTTTGCAGCGGCGAGTCGTTCTCTGTGGCCATGCTCAAACCCCGGTCAACGGGATCGGCCTGAAGGAGCCGCTCCGGGCAGGCGCGGTTCGCGAGGCGGAAGCGCTGCTGTCCGTCCTCCGTCTGCACGTGCAGCGCCCATTCCTGGAACGTGCCGCCGCTCCAATCCTCGACCCAGAGCCCGCCGACGGGGTTGTTCCAGCTCAGGGATCGACCGTCGAAAGCGGAGCGGAGCCGGTAATACCCGCTGGGCTGCCATTCCAGGAGCCAGAGGTCTGCCTTGCTGTCCCGGTCAGGGGGGAGCAGCACGGCGCTGCCGTCGCCGGCGGCGCTCAGACAGCGCGAGCCGTCGGAGACGCGGCAGATCAAGCCGTCGCCGATCCTGATGATCCGGCGGAAGCTCAGCGTCACCGAGGCGCCGACGTCCTTCTCCACCGTGCCGGACAGGGTCCCGGCCCGGAGGCCGTAGGACAGCCAGCCGGCGGCGGGGCGGATATTCCGCAGCTCGTACTGCGCGCCCTGGGGGGCCGTGCCGGACCAGACGGATACGCCGCTGGCGACCGGAAGGCCGTCCACGTACAGATCGAAGGAACCGCCCACCTGGGAGCCGTCGCCCGGCGCGCCGTTCAGCCAGGCGTCCACCCGCAGCGGGGCGTAGGGAACGTCGTCCCAGACCGCGGAGGCGGTGACGTCGCCGAAGACCTCGACGCGATCGCCGGGCTGGAACAGCGTCTCTTCGATCAGCCAGCCGACGAAGATTTTCCCCTCCGGAGCCAGGAACGCGCAGTCCGGCAGTGCGTAGACCGTGCCGGCCTCCAGCCTGACGGCGTTCATGACGCCGCTGCCGCCGTTCGGATCGAAGGAGAGGGTCACGCCGTTGGACTCGTCCCGGGCGAGCAGCTTGATCGCGATATTAAAGGCGCGGGTCTCGAGGCCGCCGGGCGCCGTCTCGTTTTCCGCCTGAAAGAGCAGCTTTTGCCAATATTGGGAGCTGCCGAACTGCGCATATACGCTGTCCAGGCCGCAAGCGTTCAGAGAGTCGTATCCGATCCAGGCGTCGGCTGTGCCAGAGCTGATCCGGACCGCCGCGGCGAAGCTGTCCCCGCTGTGCAGCAGAATGGGGTCAACGGCGTCGTAGTCAAATGGAATGGTATACCAGCCGGGGTACGCGGCCTCGACCACGCCCATGGGGGCAAAGGTATCGCTCCGGTTCCCGGTGAAGCCCGGGATCAGGCCGATCTCCGCCGTGCAGGGCTGGGGGAGAAAGACCCGGACCGCGGTGGGCAGGCCGACGGCGTCCGCCGCGGTAAAGAGCTTCGCGTAGGTGGCGAGGCTTTCGCCTCTGACGCCGACGGAGCGGCCGGTGGTGAAATACTCCGTCTCATAGATGCGCTCGGTCTCGCTGTAGGCCCGCGCGCCGTCGTAGCAGAAGGGGGCGGTGGGGAAGTTCTGGTCGTAGTAGGAGATCCAGCAGTAGCCGTTCAGCCCCCAGTCCTCGCCCCAGCTGTTCTTCACCAGCCAGGCGCCGTCGCCCGCGGGAGCAACGGCGGCGTTGAAGTTGGAGCGGGAATAGCCGTCGTCCCATCCGACGATCACGACCTCGTGGTTGCAGTAGGGCATGCCGTCGGTGTAGCGGTAGACGTCTGGAAAGCAGTAAGCGCCGGTGGCGTTGTTGAAGCAGCGGGTGCTGCCGGGGGCGACGTCGGAGGCGTTGTCCCCGTCCCAGTACATCGCGGCGTCCACCGCGCCATAGGTCATGACCGCGGACTTGATGAGCTCGCTGCCCTGCTTGAGGTATCCGGCCTCGCTGTAGTCCGCGAGATAGACAATATTGTTCACCGCCACGCTGCTGTGGGGCTTTGCTGCGGTCTCCGTGATGAGGCGGGAGGGGAATTGCTTCTGCCCGGCGCTGTCGGTGTATTCCTGGCCCATCACGGCGGAGTAGGGGTCGTCGGCCTCGTCCACCGGTCCGCTGAAGGCGGTGCCGCGGGTCAGATAGGCCGCGGCGGTCTCCCGCCCGCCGCCGTCCGCGGGCAGCGCGCGGTCGCCCAGAGAGATTCCGGCGTCGTAGTTGTAATCCGCCCAGGTGGAATAGGCCATGTGAAGCTCGGAGAAGTCGAAGCGGGCGTTGTAGCGCAGGGAGAGCTGCGCCTCAAAGGCGGCGAGGGAGGAGAAGGTCCAGCACACGCCGAAGGGGTTCTGGTTCCGGATGGGGGTCTGGATGGAAAGTCCCTCGTCCACCCATCGGGCGGGCAGGTCCTCCAGCAGCGTGGGAGAATCGGAATAGCGGAGATCCGTCTCCGCCCGCTCGATGATCGGGAGCTCCCCGATCACCGGGACCTCCGCGCCGGGACGGGCCTCGAGTGTGGGGGAAACGGTCAGCTCCGCCGCGGCCATGTTGGCCGAAAAAGCTTCCGGGTCCAGCTCGGAGGGGAGTCCCACCGCGACGGGCCGCGCGTCGCCGGCCTCAGCGGGGACCGCCGCGGCAAACGCGCTCAGAGGCAGCAGGGCAAGGACAAGCAAGAGGGAGAGGACAAGGGTCCGAAGAGACTTCATAAGACGCAACTCCTTCCTGACGCTGTGAAAGAATAAACGATTATACCACGGGAGAAGGGAATTGGCAAGGAAAAGCGTTTATCTCATTTCTATGGGCACGTAATGCGAATAGCGCATGGACGAGCGGTAGGCGGGGCGGATGATCCGGCCGCCGGTCAGCAGCTCCTCCATCCGGTGGGCGCACCAGCCCGCGATGCGGGCGATGGCGAAGAGCGGCGTGTAGAGGTCCGGCGGGATGTCCAGCATCTGATAGACCAGCCCGGAGTACAGGTCCACGTTCGCGCACATCGGCAGGCTGTGGCCCTTCTGCTCCATAATCATCGGGATGCCCTGGCGCTCCACCGCCTCCAGCAGCGCGAACTGCCGCCCGTAGCCCTTTTCCTCCGCCATGCCGCGGGCGTAGCGCTTGATCGCCTCGGCGCGGGGGTCGCTGAGGGTGTAGACCGCGTGGCCCAGGCCGTAGAGCTTGCCGGAGCCGTCCCCGGCCTCGCCGCGCATGATCTTCGCCAGATAGTCCCGCACGTTGCTTTCGGTCACCGCGCCCACGTGGGCGTCGATGTCGGAGAGCATCTCCATGACCTTCGCGTTCGCGCCGCCGTGGAGGGGGCCCTTCAGCGCGCCCACCGCCGCGGCCACGGCGCTGTAGGTGTCGGTCCCGCTGGAGGACAGGGTCCGGCAGGCGAAGGCGGAGTTGTTGCCGCCGCCGTGCTCGGCGTGGAGGATCAGCATCAGGTCCAGCAGCCGGGCCTCCTCCTCCGTGTAGACCTTGTCCTTGCGGATCATGCGGATGAAGTTCTCCGACAGGGACAGGCCCTCCTTGGGATTGTGGATGTAGAGAGATTTGTTGTCAAAGTAGTGCCGCTTCACCGCGTAGGCATCGGCGACGATCGTGGGGAAGCAGCCGATCAGCTCGATGGACTGGCGCATCACGTTCTCCAGCGAGGTGTCGTCCGGGCGCTCGTCGTAGGAGTAGAGCACCAGCGTGCTGCGCTCGAGCTTGTTCATGATGTTCTGGGAGGGCGCTTTCAGGATCATATCCTCGAAGAAGCCGTCGGGCAGCCGCCGGGCGTCGGCGAGCACGTGGTTGAACTGCCCGAGCTGCTCCGCCGTGGGCAGGGTGCCGAAGAGCAGCAGATAGGCGACCTCCTCATAGCCGAAGGTCCCGCTCTGCGCGTGGGAAGCGACGATCTCGTTGACGTTGATGCCCCGGTAATAGAGCTCGCCGGGCATGGCGACCTTCTCGAAGTCCCGGAGGTAGTAGCCCTGTACGCTGCCGATGCGGGTCACGCCCGCCATCACGCCGGTGCCGTCGGCGTTCCGCAGCCCGCGCTTCACCGCGTCGCCCTCGTAATAGCGCGCGGGGATCTCGTACTCGCCCGTCACGGAGCGGCACAGGGCCTCGATGTATTGATTCAGCTCGGTCTTGTCCTTCTGCATGGGTTTCACTCCCGCTGTTTATTTGGATAAAGTATAGCGAAGAAAGCCCGGAAATGCAAGCGATTCGCCCGCCAATGAAAAAACTTGCACGTTTTCGCCAAGAAAAGCGGAGCGGAAGGGAAGGAGTTTGAAAGAAATGTACTTGCAAGAGAGCTGTTTAGTTTGGTA
>JAFSRS010000101.1 GCA_017445985.1 Oscillospiraceae bacterium
CCTACGGGATCGGTGGTAATTTTGGTGCGGGCGACCACACAGGGTCGCCCCTACATTCAACATTTCCACAAATCCCAATTTGTCAACACATCGGGGTGGCTCCCTTGAGCCGCCTGCCGGGCGGGCCGCCGAGGGCGGCGGCCCCTACATACTTACATGAACGTATTATTTCTATTGAACCTCGCCGGGCAGGGCGGGACGGAGCGGTATATCCAGACGCTCGTGGAAAAGCTGGACGGGCGGGAGATCAGCGCATCCTTCGTCTGCAACGAGCCGGGGCCGCTGCTGGACTGGATGCAGGCGCGGGGCGTGCCCTGCCGTCAGCTCACGATGACCGGGCCCTTCGACTTCCGCGCCGCGAAGGAGCTGGCGGCGATCTGCCGGGCGGACGGGATCGACGTGATCCACACGCATTTTCTCCGGGAGGAATATATCGCGCTGCTGGCGAAGCGGATGGTCCGCGGCCTCCGGGTCGTGAACACCTATCACATCCTGACGGAGAACGGGACCGCGATCCGGCTCTGCAACCGGCTGCTCTGCCCCTCTCTGGACGCGCAGATCGCCAACTGTACCGCCGGGCGGGAGCGCCTGATCCAAAACGGCGTCCCGGCCGGGAAGATCCGCCTGATCCCCAACGCGGTGGACCTCGCGGCCTTCGAGGGCGCGGACGGCGCGGCAGTCCGGCGGGAGCTGGGCATCCCCGCGGAGGATTTCATGCTGCTCTTCGCGGCCCGCTTCGTGGAGGGCAAGGGTCATCTGATCCTGCTCGACGCGCTGCGGCGGCTGCGGGAGCGGACCGCCCGCCCGGTCTGGGCCGTGCTGCCCGGCGTGGGCGAGCTGCTGGAACCCGTGAAGGCCGCGGCCTCCGATCTGGACCGCGTGCTGTTCCCCGGCTACCGGAGCGACATGGCGGGCTTCTACGCGGCGGCAGATGTGACGGTCTGTCCCTCGGAGAGCGAGACCCTGAGTCTCCTGCTGCTGGAATCCCTGGCCTCCGGCACCCCGGTGATCGCCTCCGCCGTCGGCGGGATGCTGGACATCGTGACCCCGGAGCACGACTGCGGGCTGAGCTTCCCGGTGGGCGACGCTGCAGCCCTGGCCGACGCGATCCTGCGTCTGATGGAGGACCCGGCGCTGCGGTCCCGCTTCGCCGCGGGCGCGAAAAAAACAGCCCGCGCGGAATACGGCGTCGATGCCGTCGCGCGGGAGATTTTGAAAACCTATCAAGGTTGAAAACGTCCCCCGACGCGCCGCGTCGGGGGACGTTGTTATTGCTTCTTCTGCAAGGGCCGCTTGTTGCCCTGCTCGTCCACGACGTAGGTGTGCTCCAGCGTGTCGATCACGCTTTTGCGCCACTCCTCCAGGTATTCCTTCCGCAGCGCGGCCTGCTCCGCGGCCTCGTCCGGGGTCAGGATGCGGACCTTTTTCGCCCGCGCCAGCTCATTGATCCGGTCGATCTTCTCCTGCGTCATGCCTCATTGCCTCCTTCCAGCGTCCCCAGCTCGTCCAGGGTCTTTTCAAAGCCGGGCATGAAGTGTTCCAGAAAATAGTCCAGCTCCGGCAGCGCCATTTCCCGCAGCCGCCGCAGCGTGGAGGCCTCCGCGCTGGCGAACTCCCGGTTGCCCGCCTTGCGCTCCTCCACGCACTTGATATAGGCGCTCAGCTTGTCCGCCGCCCGGACCAGCTCGTATTCCGCCGGGTCCCTGTGGGCGGAGAGCAGGGCATCATAAGACGCCCGCAGCGGCTCCGGCAGAGACGCCAGCAGCCGCGCCGCAGCCCCGGCCTCCACCTCGTCGTAGGCGGCCTTCAGCCCGTCGGAGTGGTACTTGATCGGCGTCGGCAGATCGCTGGTGAAGATCTCCGGCGCGTCGTGGAACAGGGCCACCGCCGCCAGATGCTCCGGGTCGCAGGGCTTGCCCAGCACGTCCCGCCGGATCAGCCCCAGCGCGTGGGCCAATACCGCGCACACGTGGCTGTGCTCCTGCACGTTCTCCGGCTCGGTGGACCGCATCAGGCTCCAACGGCGGATGTATTTGAGGCGGGAGAGGTAGGCGAAGAAATCATAACTCATTTGGGGTTCTCCTTGTAGATATAAGGGATAAGGGACAAGGGATAAGGAGACGGGGGTGCGTGATTCTTTTCCCTTGTCCCTTATCCCTTTTCCCTCAGAGGTATCTCTCCCGCTTCTTCTGGCTGCGGATGTCCTCCCCGCGGAACAGCAGCGTGTGGTATTCGCCGTTGATGCGGGAGACGATCTGGGGGAGGTAGCGGCGGGCCAGCTCGCGGTCGTCCAGGTTCGTGCTGATGATGGTCTTTTTATTCCGGTTCAGCCGCGTATCGAGGATGTAATACAGGGCGCTCTGGGTGAAGCTGGTGGTCAGCTCGGTGCCGAGGTCGTCCAAAATCAGCAGATCACAGTCCAAAATCTGATCCACCCGCTCCGTCGCGGCGTGGTAGCTCTCCGCGTCGCGGGAGAACTTCTGGGTCTCAAAAACGGTGAAGGCGTCCTGAGCCGTCTCGTAGACGACGGGGAAGCCCGCCTCCGCCACCGCCGCGGCGACGCAGCGGGAGAGCAGGGTCTTGCCGAGGCCGGTGCCGCCCTGGAACAGCAGGTTCAGGCTGTCCGGCCCGAAGGTGCCGACGAAATCCCGGCAGATGGTAAGATTGATCTCCATGTTCTCCCGGTCCGCGCCCCGATACCAGCGCAGCTCCACCGCGTCGAAGCCATGGGCCCCCGCCTCGGCCAGACGGCGCAGCTCAGCGTTCCGCTCCTCCCGGTAGAGGGCCAGGAGACACGCGCAGGGGCTCCCGTCGCTGAGATAGCCGGTGTCGCCGCAGTTCCGGCAGACCGGCGTCCCGTCCAGCGCGTCGGGGGCGTAGCCGTGGGCCCGGAGCAGCGCGGCGCGGCGCGCGCAGAGAGCCCGCGTCCGCTCGTCCAGCTCCGCCACGCGCCCGGCGGCCTCCGGGCCGCCCTCCGCCGCCGCGCTGACCAGACCGCCCAACAGGCTCCGCAGCTCGCCCTCCGTGCGCCGCAGCTCCGGCACCCGGGCGAAGATCTCCTGCTCCAGCCGCTCCTGCCGCGCCGCCGTCTCCGTTCTGCGGGCCTCCAGCCGGGCACGCGCCCGGGCAAGCTGTTTTCTGTCAAGCGCCATCCTTGTTCTCCTTCATCCGCTGCGCCAGAGCGCGCGACAGCTCCATCTTGTCCAGGTCGCTGCGCTGCTCCGGCTGCGCCGGGCCGCGTCGGCTCTGGCCGCGGGGGTCCTTTGCCTCGATCTGCTCCGGCGTCAGCAGACCCGCGCGGCTCCAGCTCTCCAGCATCTTGTCCATGTACTTCCAGGTCAGCCGCCCCGTGCTCACCACGGTCCGGTCGTAGGCGATCGCCAGCGCGTCCGGGCTGAAGCCCCAGTCGAGCCAGCGCTCCACGTAGTCCCGCTCGGAGGGACTCAGCCGCCGGTCGTGGATCCCCAGGAGCTTCTGGACCCGGCCCAGCAGCGAGGCGTGCTCCTTGTCCTGCCGGATCAGGCGCTCCGCGTCGTCCACGCTGCGGACCTCCAGCCCCGCCCAGCGGCGGGCCTCCTGCTCCACGGCGCGCATGGTCGGTCTGCGTCCCGGGCCGTAGCGCTCCCGGGCCAGCTCGGCGCAGCGCGTCAGCAGCATCATGATGACCTCCGGCGGCAGGCCCCAATAGTCGTAAACGCTCAGCAGCAGCCGGAGGTCGTTGCCGCTCAGGGTGCGGCCCAGCGTATTCTCCGCCGCCCGCACCGTCGCCTGGTAGGCCAGGTCCTCCCGGAAACGGCGGGCCATGTCCTCGGGGGTGTACTCCGGCGCTTCCTGGGTCTCCGGCGCGTCGCGCAGCAGGCCCTCCTTCCGCAGCAGCGCCGCGGCGACCCGGAGCTCGTCCTCCGTGCATTTCAGCGCCCGGGACGCGCGATTCAGCGAAAAGCTTCCGGTCCGCAGCAGATGCAGCCAGAGCAGCGCCGCGTTCCCGTCGCCGACGGACAGCAGCTTGTCCACGTCCGACAGCAGCACCGGAAGATACTTTTCAGAAGCCATTTCGCACACCCCGCTTTCGGAAGGAACAAGTAACAAGTAACAATTCTCTTATTTGACAGTATAGCACAGAAATAGACCTTGAATCAAGTCCTATAGATGTGTTATAATATTTTGTCAAGTCAGCGCCACGCGGCGGGGCCGACCTTTCCCGCCTGGGTCCTGCCTGTAGGGACGGCTCGCAGCCGTCCGCGCGTTCC
>JAFSRS010000102.1 GCA_017445985.1 Oscillospiraceae bacterium
GACTCCCTCAGCCCGTTTTTATTCGCCCACTTCTCCGAGCTGCATATCGTCGATCTGCGGTATTATAAATCCAGCATCCGGGATTATATCCGGGACAACGGCATCGACCGCGTCTTGATCTGCTACGGGATTAACAACTTTATCAGCGAAACAAATCTGTTTTTATTGGAGAACCACTCATGATCACTGTCGAAAATCTCACCCTGCAATTCGGCGGGCAGGTCCTGTTTTCCCAGGCCGACCTGCAATTCACCCGCGGCAACTGCTACGGCATCATCGGGGCCAATGGCGCGGGAAAATCCACCCTCCTGAAGATCATCTCCGGCGAGCTGGAGCCGACCAAGGGCCACGTCTACGTGGACCCGAAGGCCCGCATGAGCGTTCTGAAGCAGAACCAGACCATGTACGACGAATACCCGGTGCTGGAGACCGTGATCCTCGGCAACCAACGGCTCTACGAGGTCGGGCAGGAGAAGGACGCGATCTACATGAAGGAGGACTTCTCCGACGAGGACGGCATCCGGGCCGCGGAGCTGGAGGAGCTGTACGCGGAGCTGGGCGGCTGGGAGGCCGAGAGCGACGCTGCAAAGCTGCTGCAGGGCCTCGGCATCCCGGTGGAGCTGCACCAGACCCAGATGTCCTCCATGGACCCCCGGCAGAAGGTGAAGGTCCTGCTGGCCCAGGCGCTCTTCGGCAAGCCGGATATCATCCTGTTGGACGAGCCGACCAACAACCTGGACCTGAACAGCGTGGTCTGGCTGGAAAACTTCCTGCTGGACTACGACGGCACGGTGCTGGTGGTCAGCCATGACCGCTATTTCCTCAACAACGTCTGCACGCATATCGTGGATATCGACTACGGCAAGATCAAGATGTACGTCGGCAACTACGACTTCTGGTATGAGTCCAGCCAGCTCATGCAGAAGCTGGTCCGGGACCAGAACCGCAAGGCGCAGGAGAAGATCGAGGAGCTGCAAAACTTCATCTCCCGCTTCGCCGCGAACAAGTCCAAGTCCCGCCAGGCCACCAGCCGCCGGAAGCTGCTGGACAAGCTGACGGTCTACGAGCTGCCAGCGTCCTCCCGCCGCTATCCCTGGGTGGGCTTCAAGGCCGAGCGGGAGCCGGGCAAGGACCGCCTTTTCGTCGAGGGCGTCAGCAAGACCGTGGACGGCGTGAAGCTGATCAACAACGTCTCCTTCACGATGAACCGGGAGGACAAGATCACGATCCTCGGCGCCAACGAGATCGCGGTCACGACCTTCTTCCAGCTTCTGGCGGGCGAGATCGAGCCGGACGAGGGCACGATCAAGTGGGGCGTCAGCACGACCCAGAGCTATTTCCCGAAGAACCACGAGCATTTCTTTGCCGGGCACGACGAGGACCTGATCGACTGGATGCGGCAGTTCTCCGCCGACAAGCGGGAGAGCTACCTGCGCACCTTCCTGGGACGGATGCTCTTCACCGGGGACGAGGTCCACAAATCGGTGAAGGTCCTCTCCGGCGGCGAGAAGGTCCGCTGTATGCTGGCAAAGATGATGCTGGAGGGCCGGAACGTCCTGCTCTTCGACCAGCCGACGAACCACCTGGACCTGGAAGCGGTCCAGGCGCTGAACAACGGCATGACGGCCTTCCCCTACAACGTCATCTTCACCAGCCACGACCACGAGCTGACCCAGACCGTCGCCAACCGGATCATCGAGCTGACGCCGGAGGGCTGCATCGACCGGATGATGACGTACGACGAGTACATGCATTTGTACGAAACATGAGGATTGACAATTCCCATCAAAGCGCGTAGAATTACATAGTTACTATATTTCAAGAACAGAGGAAACAGAATGGATATTTTCGCGAAATGCTTTGCCGGCAACCCCGCGGACCAGTACCGCGCGATGGACCTCTTCCCCTACTTCCGCGAGCTCCAGTCCCGTCAGGACGTGGAGGTCATCATGGAGGGCAAGCGCCGGATCATGCTCGGCAGCAACAACTATCTCGGCCTGACCGTCAACCCGGAGATCATCGAGGCGGGCGTCAAGGCCATGGAGGAATACGGCACCGGCTGCTCCGGCTCCCGGCTGCTCAACGGCACGCTGGTGCTGCACAAGCGCTTTGAGGCGGAGCTGGCGGAGTTCCTCGGCAAGGAGGACGTCGCCACCTTCCCCGCCGGGTTCCAGGCGAACCTGGGCGCGATCAGCTCCCTCGTCGGGCCCCACGACGTGGCGGTCTGCGACCGGGAGAACCACGCCTCCATCTACGACGGCTGCAAGCTCAGCTACGGCAAGATGGTGCGCTTCCGCCACGGCGACATGGCGGACCTGGAGCGGCGTTTGAAGTCCGTCCCGGAGGAGCTGGGCGCCATGGTCATCACCGACGGCGTGTTCTCCATGGGCGGCGACCCGGCGAAGCTGCCGGAGCTCTGCGCCCTGGCTGAGAAATACGGCGCGCGGGTCATGGTGGACGACGCCCACGGCCTCGGCATCCTGGGCGAGGGCGGACGCGGCACCGCGAACCATTTCGGCGTCGAGGAGAAGGTGGACGTGATCACCGGCACCTTTTCCAAGTCCCTGGCCTCCCTCGGCGGCTTCGCCGCGGGCAGCGCGCAGATCGTCGATTACATCCGCACCACCTCCCGGCCCTACATCTTCGCGGCGAGCATCCCGCCCGCCAGCATCGCCGTCGCCACGGCCAGCCTGCGCTATCTCAAGGCGCACCCCGAGCTGCCCAAGCGCCTCGGCGCGATCGCGGGCTACATGCGCCAGAAGCTGAAGGACAACAACGTGAAGATCATGGACGGCATCACGCCGATCATCCCGATCTACACCTACGAGCCGATCAAGACGCTGAAGATCCAGAAGGAGCTCTACGAGCGCGGCGTCTACGTCAACGCCACCCTGCCCCCCGCCTGCGCGCCCAACGAGTGCCTGCTGCGGTGCAGCCTGATGGCGACCCACACCACCGAGCTGATCGACGAGGCGGTCGACGTGATCGTTGACGTGCTGCGGAAGTACGAGCTATGAGCGGGCCTGTCGCCATCGTCACCGGCGGGAGCAGCGGCATCGGAAACGCCACGGCGCTGGAGCTGGTCCGGCGCGGCTGTAAGGTCTACGAGTTCTCCCGCCGTCCGGCGGAGGTCCCAGGCGTCGTCCACGTCGGCTGCGACGTGAGCGACGAGGGGCAGTTCGCCGCCGCGGTGCAAGAGGTCCGGCAGCGCGAGGGCCGGATCGACGTTCTGGTGAACAACGCGGGCTTCGGCATCTCCGGCGCGGCGGAGTTCACGGAGAACGAGCAGGCGAAGAAGCTGCTGGACGTGAACCTCTTCGGCATGGTGAACGGCTGCAAGGCGGTCCTGCCCATTATGCGGGAACAAGGCCGGGGCCGGATCGTGAACCTGAGCAGCGTCGCCGCCCCCTGCGCAATCCCCTTCCAGGCCTGGTATTCCGTCAGCAAGGCCGCGGTCAGCACCTACACCGCCGCGCTGAGCGGCGAGGTCAAGCCCTTCGGCGTCAGCGTGACCGCCGTCATGCCCGGAGACATCCGCACCGGCTTCACCGCCGCGCGGGAGAAGAGCCCCGCCGGGGACGACGTGTATCAGGGCCGGATCGCGAAGAGCGTCGCGGTCATGGAGCATGACGAGGAGACCGGCATGGAGCCCGCCGTCGCGGGGCGCCGCATCGCGGATATCGCGCTGAAGGCCAAGGTCAAGCAGGAGTATTCCATCGGCTTCAAATACCAGTTCTTCTGCCTGCTGGCCCGCATCCTCCCCTGCGCGCTGAAAAACTATATCATCGGTTCCATGTACGCGCAGTGGTAAGCTATACCGACGTAAACACCCGGAATAAAAGGCCGTTCGCCTTTCATTCCGGGTGTTTTCGGTTTAATTTTCCCGCACTTCAATAATGCGGAGCTGGCTGGCGCTGAGCCCCGTCTCCGTCGTGATCGTGTCGGTGATCCGGGCGACGGCGGCCTCGCTGAGCCCCTCCACCGGGGCGGGGACCGCCACGGTCACGCCCTCGGCGGAGAGATAGACCACGCAATCGGAAAAGTCCTTCGCCAGCAGCAGGTTTTCGATCTGGGTCTCCTGCATGCTCCAGGTCGCCATCGCCGCGATGGAATCCATGGCCGCGTCGATGGTCTCCTGGCTGGCCCCCTCCCCCGCCGCGGCGGTCTCCAGCAGGCTCAGCGCCTTGTCCCGGCTCTGCTGCCGCGTCAGCCGCGCAGAGGCGAAATAGGCCCCGCCCTGCTCCGCGCTCTTCTCCTCCTCCGCCGCGGTCTCGGTGTACTGCTCCGCCGCGGCTTCGATGTGGGCATCCTCCGCCCGGGTCATCGCTGCGTCCGCCTCGCCGTAACGCGCGCTGTAGCTCCAGTTCAGATACACCGCCGCGCAGACGAAGAGCAGCACCGCCGCCATCACCAGGTTCCGTTTCAGATTCTTCCTCACTTTCATCCTGCCTCCCGCATATTAAGATTGTGTTCCAGCTTCATCACCAGGACCCGGTCGCTGCCCAGGCCCGTATAGAGGGCGACGGCCTCCGTCACCGCCAGCCGCACGTTCGCCCGCTCCGCGCCCTCGCAGACCACCACCGCTCCGCTGCCGCTGAGCAGCACCTCCGCTTTGCCGACGCCCTCGATGGCGCTGAGCAGCGCTGCCAGGCGTTCGCACTCCGTCGCGTAGGGGATGCCGCTGGCGGTCAGTTCGTCCCCCGTTGCCGCGTTCCGGGTCTGCGCCCGATCCGCGGCGGTCGCCGCGCCGGACGCGGCGCTTGCATTCGACCGGGGGAGCAGCAACAGCAGCAGGCCCAGCGCCAGCACCAGCAGGACGGCCCGGCTGCCCTTGAGCGTGTCCAGCAGCTCTTTAAGGCTCCGCTTCTTCATCCGTCCTCCACGTTTGCGCCGCCGGGCCGACGCCGAGCTCCGCGGTAAGCCAGGCGGACAGGCCCGCGTCGTAAGCGCCGTCCAGCGCGACGGTCTCCGGCACCCAGACGCCCTCTGTGGACCAGCGCAGCGTGACCGTCACGCCGGAGAGCGCGGCCCCGCGCCGTTCCGCTTCCTCCAAACAATATGCCTCCAATTCCCGTTCTATGCTTCGCCGGTCCAGCCGCGCCGCGGTCTCCTCCGCCGCGCCCACGACTCGCGCCGCCGTCTCCCGGCTTTGTGCGAGGCGCAGCGCGTAGTCCTCCAGATCCAGCCGCAGCAGCGGACCCAAAAGCGCCGCCGCCAGCACCATACCGCATACCATGCGGAGCACGCCCTTCACCGCGCCCTTCGGCGTCAGCTCCATTGCAATGGCACAGACCAGAGCCGCCGCGCTGAGTCCCATCACCCATTCCCGCAGCGTCCCCGTCATGCCGTCACCGTCCTCAGCAGAGAGATCACAGATAACAGAAGCAGAGCCGCTCCCGTTCCAACCAGTCCCATCAGCATGGCATAGACCGCGCCGATGCTGTTCAGCAGCCGCGTCATCCGCTCCCCTGCCAGCATCCCGCCCAGGGCCGCCGCCGCACGGAAGAGGAAGCAGCGCAGCCCCAGCCGCAGCAGCGGCAGGGCGACGGAGGTCAGCACCGCCAGCATGCCAAAGACGCCGATCGCGTTCCGCACCATGCCCACCCCGGCGACCAGCGAGGCGGAGGCGTCCGACAGCGCCCGCCCCACCACCGGCAGCGCCGTCGAGATCGCGGCCCGCGCGGCCTTCACCGCCGCCGCGTCCGCGGAGCCGCTCAGCACCCCGGTCAGGCTCAGCCAGAGGGTGAAGGTCAGCGTCAGATATTTCAGAAGGCTTTTCCCCAGCCAGGTCAGCAGCTTTTCCGCCCCCTGCAGCTGCTTCGTGCCCAGAGCCGCCCCCGCCGCCGCGGTCGCCGCCACCGCGCAGACCGCCGGTAGGACCAGCTCCCGCGCCGCGGTCAGGAGGACGTCGGAGAACAGGGCCGAGGCCGCGTACTTGGCCCCCGCCGAGGTGAGCGCCCCTGCGCTGAGGGCCGCCGTCGTCAGGGTTGGCAGCAGAACGCGGGAATATTCCGAGAGCGTGTCCAAAGTCTCCGAAGCCAGGGATACGGCGCTTCTGACGTCGGCGAGACTGAGGGCGGATACCGCGACACAGCCGCCGAGCTGCGCGTAGTCCAGATCGCTTTTGTCCGGCATGGAGCCGAGCACGCCGCAGAGCAGGGCGATCGCCAGCACCGAGGCCGCGGGCCGCAGCGCCGCGGAGAGCTCGTCCCGAAAATGGTTTGCAAAAAAGGAAACGACCCGCTCCAGTCCGTTCCGCGCGTCCAGCGTCCCCAGGTCCAGCCCGTCCAGGGCCTCCGCCGCGTCGGACGGCAGAGCCTCCGTCACCGCGTCCGCCCCCAGCTCCCCCGTCAGATCCAGCGCGGCGCAGGGCAGGGCCAGCAGAGATAAGACAAGCACGATCAGAGCAGCGCGCGCAACAGATCGAGCAGGCTGCGCAGCAATGGGAGCGCCACGAACAGCGCCGCCACCGCGCCGCCCAGCTCCACCGCGCCCGCCATCGCGCTCTGTCCCGCGTCGCGGCAGAGGTCCGCGGCGGTCTTGCTGACCAGACCCAACGCAACGCATTTCAGCACGGGCAGGAAGTACAGCTCGCTCAGCCCGGAGAGCGCCATCGCCTCCCGCAGCAGGTCCAGCACGTCCCCCAGCAGCCCCGCCGCCGCGAAGATGCCGAAGGCGCAGACCGCCGCCGACAGGGGCACGGACAGCTCCGGCGCGCGGCGTTTGAGCAGCAGGGCCGTCACGGAGCCCAGCAGGCCCGCCGCGGCGATTCGGATCAGGACCTCCACGGCTCACAGGGAAAACAGGTCCTTGATCAGCGTGAACAGCCCGCTGATCTCCCGCACGACGATCACCAGCACGCAGATCAGCCCGGCGATCGTCACCATCAGCGCCTGTTCCTCCCGTCCCGAGCGGGACAGCAGGATATTCAGCACGGCGACGAGGATCCCCACCGCCGCGATCTTGAAAATCAGTTCGACGTCCATCTTGATTCCTCAGTATCATTTCACTGTCACAGTAGAATCAGCGTCAGCAGCGCGCCCAGCGCCGCGCCGAGCCCCGTGAGCGTCCGTCCTTGTATCGCAAGGTCCCGTTCCAGCGCCGACGCGGCCTCGTCCAGCCTCCGGCGTACCAGCTCAAGCTCCTTCACCTGCCGCCCCGCTCCGCAGCGTCCGACGGTCTCAGCCAGCCCGGCGAGAGCGGTTTTCGAGCCCGCGTCCAGAGGCTGCGCCATGGCCGCGCGGCGCCAGCTCCGCGCCAATGTCGCGCCGTCAAAGTCCTTTGAAAGCTGATCGAAGAAGGGGCGCTCCCGCAGCCGCTCAAAAATCTCATCCAGCGGCGCGGCGGTCAATTCCAGCTCGTCCGCCAGCCGCCCAAGTCCCGCGGCCAGCTCCCGCAGCAGCGAAACGCGTCTCTTTCTCGCCGCGTAGATCGCGTGACCGCCGAGCCCGCCCGCCGCCGTCACCAGCAGCGCGCCGCACAATCGCAGATACAGCAGGTTCATATCGTTTCCACCCGGCAGCGCCGGGGCGGGCCGCGCTCGATGCAGACCGCGTGGACAAACGTGCCGTCGTTCAGCAGCGCTTGAAACCGTTCCATGCGCCGCAGCGCGTCAAGGCCGGCGGCATGGACCGTGGCGTAAAGCGTGACGCCGCAGCCAGCGGCGCGGCGGACCGCTTCCAGGTCTGCCGGATCGCTGAGCTCGTCCAGCGCCAGGATCTCCGGACTCATCGCCCGCAGCAGCCTTGTCACGGCCTCCGCCTTGGGGACCAGGGAGAGCACGTCCGTGCAGCGCCCTACGTCGAACTGCGGCTCCCCGTGGCAGACCGCCGCCAGCTCCCCACGCTCGTCCACCAAAGATACACGCCGCCCGCGGTCGGATTCCCGCCGGACCAGCTCCCGCAGCAGCGTGGTTTTGCCGCCGCCCGGCGGGGAGAGGATCAGGACGCCGCCCGCGCCGAAGGACTCCGGCAGACCGTTCAGCGCCTCCGGGAGCTGACGCGGGACGCGGATACAGAGGGAGCTGACGCTCTGCGCGTCCAGCCCGTCCCCGCAGACGCCGACGCGGACCCCGCCCGGCGCGCTGAGAAATCCCCGGCGCAGCTCCTCCGTCACCGCGTGATAAGAGCAGCCGGTGGCCCGGTCCAGGACCTCGCACAGCTCGTCCACCGTCACGCCGTCAGGCCGCAGCGGCCTCTCCCCCGCTCCGCACAGCACCGTCGGCGGGCGGCTCCGCCGGAGACGCAGCTCCTCGACCTCTTCCTGTACGTACCCAGGCAGCCCCCGCGCCGCCGTTCGCAGCCCCTCCGGCAGCAGCCGCAGCGCCGCGCTCCAACCGTCCGGCACGTCCGCATCCCCCCCTTTGCGCTCATTCTATGCGGGCATTGAAAGCGATATGAACCCCCGCTCCGAAAAACGGAGCGGGGGTTCATATCGCTTTGTCGCGTATTACTCGGCGCCCGTCACGGTCACGCCGCGGAGCTTCGTGACGGAGGGGATGCGCCAGTTGTCGTACTGGACGGTCTCGCTGGATAGGTAGATCGCCCGCAGCAGCTCGTGCATGTTCCCGCTGAGGCTGCCGCCGGTGACCGGGGTGACGGTCTCGCCGTCGTGCCAGTAGGCCAGACGAATTTCACCGAAGATGTCGCCGGTCATCGGGTCCACCTGGAAATCGGAGAACTCCACCGGCTCCAGATAACGCCCCTGCCGCAGCGCCGCTTCGCTTTGCTGACCGCCGCTTACCGCCAGGTTGCCGGGCTGGAAGGAATCCTCCAGTCCCAGGTAGGCGGAGAACATGCGCCCGCCGAGGAAGCGCTCCGGCACGTTGCCTCGCAGCATCACGACGTCGCGGATCGGCGCGCCCTCCTGATCGAAGGCGTGGTTGCGGGAGGAATTCGGCAGCTCCCGCAGGGCCGTCAGGGTCACGGCGTCGCCCTCCGCGGCCTCCACGATGGGCTTCCCCAGTTCCCAGTCGCTCATGCGCCGGGCGATCATCTCCGGGGAGAGCCGCGCGGCGAAGAAGCGGTAGACCGCGATGGCGTCCTCACCGGAAAAGGCCACGTCCGTCTGGCCCAGCATGGGCGTCGGAACGGCCCGGAGCCGGTCGCGCCCGTAGGCCATCGTCTTTGCCAGCCGCTCCCGCAGCCCCCCGGCGTCGCAGGTCCCGCTCTTGTACATCCGGTAGAGCTCGATCTCGTGGCCCTCGTTCCGGGCGTTGACGATGACCTCCGCCATGCTCTTCGGGTAGGTTTCGGTGAAGTCGATCCCCTCGGAGTTGACGTACCGCCGCGTCACGGCGGAGACGAAGATCTCATAACTGTTGATGAACTCGGTCTCCGTCTCCGGCAGGGACTTCATCCCCCGCAGAAAGTCGCGGGACACGGCGGGCACGTCCACCGTCACGGTATCGCGGTGGGTGGCGTGCTCACGCTTCGGCGCGTTCAGCGTGAAGGCGCGGTTCGGCGCCAGCGTAGCCTGATAGGCCAGGCTATCCACCAGGCGCTTCGCCTCCGCCGCCGTCGCGGTGGGCGGCAAAAGCGCCGCCGCCGTGCCCACGGCGTCCTCCCCGATGCGCTGATACACGCTGATTTTCAGAGACTGCAAGGCCTTCGCCCGGTTCTGGTCCAGCTCGTGCCGGATGAAGTAGAACTCCCAGCCCGTCTCGCGCTCCTCGGTCAGCTCCCAGGCATAAAGGCCTGCGTCCTTCAGAATTTGGATCACCTGTTCCGTCATCAGCCCAGCCTCGCTTTCATCTTCAGATAGGGGCCGCCGTCGGAGACCTTGACCCACTCCTTGTTGCCCTTGCCGCAGCCGCCGCCGCCGAAGACCTCGCGGTCTTTAGAGCGCATGGAGATGCTGCCCAGCAGCTCCGGCACGTAGCCGGTCATGATGATGGGCGCGACGACCTTGCCGGTCAGCCTGCCGTCCACGATCTCGCGGCCCTTTTTGACGATGCACTGTATGCCCCAGTGCTTCGGGTCCTCCATGCCGCTCTCGACGCCCTCCAGCAGATAGCCGCGCCGGATGGAGGCGATCATCTCCTCCAGCGTGTCGTCGCCGGAGTCGAAGAGCGTGTTGGTCATGCGGGTGTAGACCTTGTGGGCGAAGTTTTCGCGCTTGCCGTTGCCGGTGGGCTGCACGCCCAGGCGCAGCGCCGCCAGCGAGTCGCAGATGCCGGTTTTCAGAATGCCCGCGTCGATTTCGGTCACGTCCCCGGCCGGCACGCCCTCGTCGTCGAAGGCGTAGCTCGTCACGTTCTCCGCGCAGAGCGCGCCCTCGTGCATCGTGCATTTCTCGCTGCCGACGCGCTTGCCGATATAGTCCTTGCCCAGCGCCCGGTTCTTCACGAACATGTCCATCTCGACGCCGTGTCCGAAGGCCTCGTGGGCGATCAGGCCGGAGACCTCGGGACAGGCGATGATCTCATACTCGCCCGGCTCGATGCGCCCGGCGGAGAGCAGCTCCACGGCGTTCGCCGCGGCCCGCTCCAGCTTCGCGTCCAGCCCCGCGAACAGCTCCGGGCCGCCGAGGCCCGATACGTTGCCGTAGTCCATCTGGTTGCGCCCGTCCTCCATCACCACCGCGGCGACGACGCCCTCGGAGTACACGTAGCTCTGGGCCAGGTCCCGGTTGCGGGTCAGGAAGAGCTTGGAGATATGGGTGCTCTGGGCGCTGGCGAAGCACTCGATCATGCGCGGATCGAGGGTCATGCCTTGATCGGAGAGCGCGGTGAGCTGATCGACCAGGGCCCTGAGGTCCGTGGTCTCGGGGAGCTGTTCAGCCTCCTTCTCCACGAACAGCGTCAGGGGCTCGTCCGGGAGCTTCGGGGTCTCGTAGACCGCGGTCCGGGTCTCCCGCAGCAGCGCAAGCTGGGCGTCCAGCGCGGATCTGATCTCCGCATACGCCCCCTCCGGGTCGGCGGGATCGAAGCCGGTCAGCGCGTATTCGCTGTAGAGCCCGTCGCGCCAGACGCGCAGGACGACGCCGCGCTCGGTGGTCATCGTCTCGTTCTTCACGGCCTTCGCGTGCTGCGAAATGCGCAGCGCGAAGCCGACGGAATCCGTCGCCAGGGCGCTCACGTAGTCATAGTCCCGTTCCAGCAGTTCGATCAGCCGCTTGAGGCCGTCGTGGATGCCCGCCAGATACGGGGAAAAGGGTGCTTTCATTCCATCAGTCCTTTCCTTACGATAGCACTGGCATAGAGTATACTTCATTCCCCCCATAAAAGCAAGTGTTTGCGCCCGGTTGACAGCCGTGGTATCATATACAAGAAAGCGCGGAACAATCTGTGGAAAACGACGGAGGGCGCGGCATGGAAAACACATATTCGGAATCATATCAGGTCCGGCTCAGCCAGTGCGACCACCGGGGGCGGCTCAGTCCGTCCGCGGCGCTGGACCTGTTCATGGACCTGGCCGGGGCACACGCCGAGAGGCTAGGGAACGGCGTGGCGGCGCTGCGGGAGCGGGGAAAATTCTGGGTCGCGCTGAAAACGCGGCTGGAGCTCGCCCGTCAGCCGGAGCTGGACGAGCGCATCGCCGCCGAGACCTGGCCGGAGGCGGCGGGACGGATGCTCTGCGCGCGGAATTATCTGCTGCGCGCCGGGGAGGAGACGCTGCTCGCCGGGCGGACGGAGTGGACGATTTTGGATACGGAGGGGCGGCTCTGCAACGTGCGGGAGGTCTACCCCGGGGGGATGGTCTTTCGGACGGACCGCGCGGTGGAAACGCCCTTCTACCGCTTCGCGCGGGATTTTGCCGAGCCGGTCTTTGCGGAATACCGGGTCCGCAGCACCGACGTGGACCTGGTGGGGCACATGAACAACGTCGCCTATCTGCGCATGCTGCTGGGCCTGTACGGCACCGCCGAGCTGGACGCGCGGCCCCTGCGGGCGGTCGAGCTGCACTACCGGAACGCGGCCCATGAGGGCGACCGGCTCTCGATCCGCCGGCGCGAGTCGGAGGGCGCTACAGAGTACCGCGTCGAACAGCGCGACGGCGGGCTGGTGCTGCTGGCACGGGTGGAAAATGGAAAAGGTTGATCCACGTATGTAGGGGCCGCCGCCCTCGGCGGCCCGTATGAACGATTGCCAAAGGATTACGGGCCGCCGAGGGCGGCGGCCCCTACA
>JAFSRS010000103.1 GCA_017445985.1 Oscillospiraceae bacterium
AGGGATAAGGGATTAGGGAGGAGGGAGGAGGGAGGAGGTTTGTTCGCAGGGGCGGATATCAACCGCCCGCATTGGCCCCCCTGCAAGGGGGGCTGTCGCGCGAGCAAAGCGAGCGTGACTGGGGGGGTGGAGTGCGCGTCACGGCGAAACCCCTCCGTCACCGCCGCGCCGCTGCGGCGACACCTCCCCTTGCAGGGGAGGCAAACCCCGCAGTCAGCTCCGCGGAAAGCTCCCCGTACAGGGGAGCGGCGGGCGACCACACAGGGTCGCCCCTACGGAATTAATTTCCGTCGGGAACGAGCTTCACCATGCCGAAGGCGGCGCCGGAGTCGTTTTCGCGCTCCTCCAGGTCCAGGCGGTAGCGGTAACCCTGCGTCAGCTCGCGGAGGCGGTAGTCCTCGTCCTCGACCACGACGCGGAGGCTTTGGGCCTTGCAGATTTGGATGATAGCATCCCAATCCGTTTTTTGGGCCTCCGCCTCGCGCTCCTTCGGGACGCGGAGCATGGTCGGAGCGTCGAGCCAGACCTTTTTACGGTTCGGGAGCAGGAAATAGGCGCGGTTCTCAGCCTCTGCGGCCTCTTTCGCCGCAACAAAGGCTTCCACCGTCTCGCGCAGGCTCCGGCCCTCCTGCAGCAGCAGCCAGTTCGCGCCGCTGTCGTCCTGCGTGCCCTCCAAATGGGCGCCACGCTCCCGCTGGAAGCGCCAGATCAGCTCGTCCGCCCGGAGGGGACTTTCGGCGGGCAGGGGGATCTGCTCCGCGGCGGGCTGCTCCGCGTCCTCGGGCTCGTCTCCCCGCGCCGCCATGCGGCGGGTCCGGACGAGCGTCCAGACCGCCCCGCCCAGCATCGCCAGCGCGAAGAGCCCGAAGATCAGGGTCAGCACCGGCGCGCTGGCATAGAGCACGACGGCCAAAAGGGCGCAGATCATGCCAAACATGATAAACTTGACGCTGAACATATATCTGTCCTCAGATATCCAGATTCTCGACGTACCGCGCGTTCTGCTCGATCCACTCGCGGCGCGGCTCGACCTCCTCGCCCATCAGCAGGGAAAAGACCTGATCGGCCTGCAGGGCGTCGCCCAGGGTGATGCGGCGGAGGGTCCGGCGCTCCGGGTCCATCGTGGTCTCCCAGAGCTCGTCCTTGTTCATCTCGCCGAGGCCCTTATAACGGGCGATATCGACCTTCGCGTTGGGGTTGTCGCCGCGCATTTCTGCGGAGACCCTGTCGCGCTCCGCGTCGGAGTAGGCCACCCGCTGCTGCTTGCCGCGGGTCAGCTTGTAGAGCGGCGGGACGGCGGAGTAGACGTAGCCCTGCTCGATCAGGGGCCGCATGTAGCGGAAGAAGAAGGTCAGCAGCAGGGTGCGGATGTGGCTGCCGTCCACGTCGGCATCCGCCATGATGATGATCTTGTGATAGCGCAGCTTTTCCAGATTGAAGTCGTCCCCGATGCCAGCGCCCAGGGCGGCGATGATCGGCTGGAGCTTTTCGTTCTTGTAGACCTTGTCCATGCGGGCCTTTTCCACGTTCAGCATCTTGCCCCACATGGCCAGCACCGCCTGAAAGCGGCTGTCGCGGCCCTGGTTCGCGCTGCCCGCGGCGCTGTCGCCCTCGACGATGTAGATCTCGCAGAGCGCCGGGTCGCGCTCGTTGCAGTCCTTCAGCTTTTCGGGCATGCCGCCGGATTCCAGGCCGCTCTTGTTGCGGATGGACTCCCGGGCCTTCCGGGCGGCCTCGCGGGCGCGGGAGGCGGTCAGGCACTTCTCCAAAATCGTCTTGCCGACGGCGGGGTTCTCCTCCAGAAATTCGCTCAGCTTCTCCTGCAGGATGCCGTCCACCAGGGTCCGCATGTCGCTGCTGCCCAGCTTGTCCTTGGTCTGGCCCTCGAACTGCGGGTTTTCCAGCTTCACGGAGATGATGGCGGTCAGGCCCTCGCGGCAGTCGTCGCCGGAGAGGCTCTCTTCTTCTTTCAGAATGCCCTTCTTGCGCCCGTAGGCGTTCAGCACGCGGGTCAGGGCGGTCTTGAAGCCGGTCTCGTGCATGCCGCCGCCGGGGGTGTGGATGTTGTTGGCGAAGGAGACGATGACCTCGCTGTAGCCGTCGTTGTATTGGAGGGCGACCTCGGCCTCGCTGTCCTCCCGCTTCCCGGCCACGTAGATGACCTCCGGGTGCAGGGGCGTCTTGCTGTGGTTGAGGTAGCTGACGAACTCGCGGATGCCGCCCTCGTAGCACATGGAGTCGTAGCGCTGGGCCTCGGGCTTTTCGGCGCTCTCCGGGCGCTCGTCCTTGATCGTGATCTGCAATCCCGCGTTCAGGAAGGCCTGCTCCCGCATACGGGTATGAAGAATTTCAAAATCGTAGACCAGCTCGTCGAACATCTGCGGGTCGGGCTGGAAGCGGACGATGGTGCCGGTCCGGTCCGTCGTGCCGATGATCTTCATGTCCTGGGTCTTTTTCCCGCGGGAGAATTTCATCTGATAGACGCTCCCGTTCTTGTGGACCTCGACCTCGAGCCACTCCGAGAGCGCGTTGACGACGCTGGCGCCGACGCCGTGCAGGCCGCCGGAGACCTTGTAGCCGCCGCCGCCGAACTTGCCGCCGGCGTGGAGGACGGTATAGACCACCTCCAAAGCGGGCAGGCCGGTCTGCTCCTGGATATCCACCGGGATGCCGCGGCCGTCGTCGTCGACGGAGATGCTGTTCCCCGGCTCGATCGTGACGACGATGTGGCGGCAGTAGCCCGCCAGAGCCTCGTCGATCGCGTTGTCCACGATCTCGTAGACCAGGTGGTGCAGGCCGCTGGAGCTGGTGGAGCCGATGTACATGCCGGGCCGCACCCGGACGGCCTCCAGGCCCTCCAGGACCTGGATCTGCGAAGCGTCGTATTCCTGTGTGATTTTGTCTGCCATAAAAGTGTACTCCGAATGAAAAGTTGTTAGTTGCCAGTTGTTAGTTGATAGTAGTTAGCCGTAGGGGCGGCTGCTCACAGCCGCCCGCGGGCCGCCGTAGGCGGCGGCCCCTACATAAAATCCGTCCGTCGGTGCGTCGCGGCGCGACGTGGGCATCGCGCCCTGCGGCCGGAGAGTCGCGGAACGTGCGGACGGCTGCGAGCCGTCCCTACAAGGTTATTCCAGCCCGTTGCCGCTGCTTCTTCTCAGCAGCGTGGAGGCGTTGAGCTGGCTGAGGTAGACGGTCTGGCCGCCCTTCGGGGCCGCGCAGACGACGAAGCTTTTCGGGAGCTCGTCCCCCGCCGCGTTGACCACCGACCCGGCCTTTTCCGCCGCACGCAGATACTTCCGCGTCAGATGCGACTGGGAGGTGATATCCAGATCGAAGACGCCGATCACGTCGGACTTGCGGACCAGCGTGTCGTTGCCAAGATGTAAATACATAGTTATTTTATCGTTCCGTCCTTCACGACCATCACGGCTCCGCCCGTGCGTCCGGCGATCTTCTCGTCCTCGCAGCAGGTGATGAGGGTCTGGCCGCCGCCGATGCGGTTCAATACGAACTCCTGCCGCCGCGCGTCCAGCTCGCTGAGCACGTCGTCCAGCAGCAGGATCGGGTATTCTCCGGTCTCCTCCAAAAAGATCTCCCGCTCCGCCAGCTTCAGCGACAGGGCCGCGGTCCGGGTCTGGCCCTGGCTGGCGTAGGCGCGGGCGCTGCGCCCGTTGATCGTCAGCTCCAGATCGTCCTTGTGGGCCCCGGTCAGGCAGAGCCCGGAGGCCAGCTCCGCGTCCTTGTGGGCGGCCTGGTGCTCCAAAATCTGCTGATAGAGCGCGACCTCGCTGGCGCCCGGGTCCGTCACGGTGGAGACCGTCACGTACTGCGCGTCCAGCTTTTCCGCCCCACCGCCTTTCGTGAACGCGGCGTGGATGGGCGCGGCCCGCTCCGCCAGACGCCGGGCGTAGCTGGCGCGGTAGCGGATCAGCTTCGCGCTGAGCCGGGCCAGCGTGTCGGAGAAGGCGTCGAAGGTCCCGAGCATGGCCGGGTCGTCCCGGTAGTCCCGGAGCAGCCGGGTCTTGTTCTCATAGATGCGGCGGTAGTCGCTCAGGATCGCGGCGTAGCCGGGCCGGAGCTGGCTGATCGCCTGGTCCATGAGCCGCCGCCGCGCCCCCGCGCCGTCCCGGATCAAATTCAGGTCGTCCGGGGAGAACAGCACGGCGTTGACGATGCCTCCCAGCTCGGTCCCGGTGCGGCGGACGCCGTTGCACCAGATCTGCTTGCCCTGGCCCCGCCGGAGCAGGATGCGGACCGTCTGGGCCCGCTCCGCGGCAAAAACCTCCGCCTCAAGCTCGGCAAATTCGCGCTCATAGCCGATCAGCTCCCGGTCGAAGCGGCTGCGGAAGCTTTTCCCGCCGGAGAGCATCCAGACGGCCTCCAGCAGGTTCGTCTTGCCCTGGGCGTTCTCGCCGGAAATGACGTTGATCCCCGGCGCGAATCCCGCCGCCGCCTCGCCGTAGTTCCGAAAGCCCCGCAGCGTTAAGCGGTCGACTCTCATCCCTGCGCGACGGCGTAATCCTGCCCGTCCAGGCGCACCGTGTCGCCCGCGCGCAGCTTTTTCCCGCGCATCGTGCAGGCCTCGCCGTTCACCAGGACCTCCCCGGCTGCGATGCGCAATTTTGCCTCGCCCCCGGTGCCCACGGCGCCGCAGAATTTCAGAAAAGCGTCCAGCTTGATAAATTCAGTTGTGATGTTGATCGTTTCCATATAATTATATTTACTCCGCCCGCAGCCGCACCGGCAGGATCATATACACGAACCCGTCGTCGTTTTCGTCGGCGGGGAACAGGACGCAGGGGGACGAGCCGTTGTTCAGGCAGACGCGCAGCTCGTCCGCGGGGGCGGCGCGGAGGGCGTCCAGCAGATAACGGTTGTTGAAGCCGATCTCCACGTTGCCGCCGTCGCCGTCGAGCCTGCAATAGTCCTCCGCCTTGCCCTTCGCGGTGGCGCAGATAATCCGAAGCTCGCCGTCCCGGAAGGTGCAGCGCAGCGGATTTTTGATCTTGTCGTCGATAATCAGGCTCACGCGCTCGATGGTCCGCTGCAGCTCTCTGGCGTCGGCGCGGACCGTGACCTGGAAGCTGGCGGGCACCGTGCGCTTATAGTTCAAAAACTCCCCTTCCAGCCGGCGGGAGATCAGGACCGTGTCCTCCAGCGTGAAGCTGATGTGCTTGCTGCCCAGATTGATCTGGACCGGGTCCTCCGTGTCCGCGCAGAGCTTTTCCAGATCGTTCAGCGCGCTGCCGGGGACGATGAAGCTCAGCTCGTTCTCCAGGCCCTCGACCTTTTCCCGGCGCAGGGCCATCCGGTAGCCGTCGATCGCGACGATCGTGAGCGTCCCTTCCGACAGGTCGAAGAGCTCGCCGGTGTAGACCGGGCGGGACTCGTTGTCGCTGACCGCGAAGATCGTCTGGCGGATCATCCGGCTGAGCTGGTTCTGCGGAAGGCTGACTCCTTCGGCGCCGTCGATGGAGGGCAGCTCCGGGTAGTCCGCGGCGTCCGAGCCGACGATATGGAATTCCGCGCTGGCGCAGCGGATCGTCGTGTTCAGGCCCTGGGTCTGGATCGTGACCTCGCCGTCGGGCAGGGCGTGCACGATGTCGTTGAACATCCGGGCGGGCAGAATGATGCTCCCCATCTCCGGGACCTCCGCCTCCATCCGGGTATAGATGCCCTTTTTCAGGTCGTAGCCCGTCAGCTTCAGGGTCCCCTGTCCGGCCTCCAGCAGGACGCCCTCCAGCGCGGGGATCGGGCTGCGGGGGCTGGCGGCCTTGGCCGTGATGCTGATGTTGCGCTGCAGCAGCGTTTTGTCGCAGGAAAATTTCATGTTCTGGTCCTCCCGGTCGTTTTCATTCTCTCCGGCGTTATCAGAAAGACAGAAAGAATATTTTTTTTAGTAGAAATAGTACTAGGGGCGTTCTTTTGTTGAAAAGCGGAAAAAACGCTGGAATTTCCCGGATTTGTTTTCCACAGCGGCGGGGGGCGGTTTTCCACGGTTCGCGCGCGCCGGTTTTCCGGAAAGCTGTTTCAGCAGTTTTCCCTGTTGATTGTTGAAAACTTTGTTGAAAGGTTGAAGAAACGGGGTCCGTCAGCGGTTTCGGGAATTGATGTTGCTGGTGATGTCCCGGATCGTGTTGTTCAGGTCCTGCTGCAGCTTCATGTCCCGCTCGATCTTTTTGATCGAGGAATTGATCGTCGCGTGATCCCGGTTCAGCACCGCGCCGATGGACTCCAGAGAACAGCTCGTCAGGATGCGGATCAGATAGGCGGAGACGTGGCGGGCCGTGGCGATGTTTTTCTGGCGGCGGATGCTCTTGATGTCCTCCGGCGTGACCTGGAAATAGCGGGCGGTTTCCGCGATGATGTCCTCCGGCGTCGGGACGTAGGGGCCGCTCTGGATCACGTCGCTGATGGCCTTGTCCACCAGTCTCCGGGTGATGATCTCGCCCATGCCGGAATAGGCCGAGAGCTTTTTCACGACGCCCTCGATCTGCCGGATGTTGTTCACCAGCTTGTCCGCGATGTAGGAGACCACGTCGTCGTTCAGATAAAGACCCATATGCTCGGCCTTGTCCCGGATGATCGCGATGCGCAGCTCCGGATCCGGGGCCTGGATGTCCGCCATCATTCCGCCCTCGAAGCGGGTGCGGAGCCGGTCGTCCAGAGTCGCCATGTCCCGCGGCGGGCGGTCCGAGGTCACGACGATCTGATGACCCGTGTTGTAGATGCTTTCAAAGGTATGGAAAAACTCCTGCTGGGTGCCCTCCTTGCCGGAGATGAACTGGATATCGTCCATCAGGAACAGGTCCACCTGGCGGTATTTCTGCCGGAACTCCTCCGCCTGGCCTTCTTTCAGGGAGTGGACCATCTCGTTGAGAAATTCCTCGCCCTTGACCAACATGATCCGGGCCTTCGGGTCCTTTTCATGGATCGCGGAGCCGATGGCCTTCAGCAGATGGGTCTTGCCCAGGCCGGAGTTGCCGTAGATGAACAGGGGGTTATAGGCCTTGGAGCCGGGATTCTTCACTACGCCGAGGGCCGCGCCGTGGGCGAACTTGTTGCTCTCGCCCACGATGAAGTTTTCAAAGGTATAGCCGTCCATCTCCGGAAGGCTGTCCTCCGTGGGCTCTTCGCCGTAGTCGGCCAGCTCGTCCCCGGCCAGGATCACCAGCTCAAAATCACTGGAAAACAGCTCCCGCAGCGCGTCCCGGATCGTTCCGGAGAAGCGCTCCTGGATGATGCCGCGCTTGAAGGGCGTTTCCGTATAGAGCACGAAGGTACCGTTGCGCAGCTCGATGGGGCGGCAGTCCTCGAACCAGGTGCGGATCGTCACGCTGGTGAGCTGTTCCGAGAGGATCTTCATCACGCCCGCCCAGATATCCTCAATGGAATTCATACACGCCCCGCCTTTCTCTCTGTAAACAAATGAGCCGATACCGCCCCAATAATAAAAATTATTTTATCACAGAGAAGAAAAAAAATCAATAAGAAAACGGAATTTATATTATAATATAGTATATATGACACCGAGCGGCAAGCCGGAAGCCGTATGAGTGAAGAGTTAATAGTGAATAGTGAATAGTTGTGGTGTCGCTTCGCGACTATTTTAAAAAGTATCGCCGAATGCGATTCCTTCACTATTCACTATTCACTATTAACTAATCACTATTCACTATTTGTTACAGTCCCAGCGCGTTGCCCGCGTCCTCTACCGCGTTCTTCATCGCGCGGATGGCGCGGTTGAGCTGGCGCTTGCTGCTCCGGCTGTCCGGCCCGAGGACCAGCATCAAGCCCGCGCCCACCGCCAGTCCGGCGGCCATGCCCTTCAAAAAGCTCATGCGTTTCCCTCCTTTTTCGCTTTCTATAACTATGATCGGATGGCGAAACGCCAAAAGGCGTTTCGCAGAGCCGCAACGCGGCTCTGCAAACCGGCGTTGCCGGTTTGCTCGATCTTCGTTGTAAGGATCATCGGACTCATAATGGCGATCATTGCCCCAATGATCGCCATTATGAGCGGTCAAGCGTGACGCTTGACCGGAGAAACGATCGAATCACGATCGTTTCTCCATCCGATGATCATTATGACGTAGTATCCCCACTTTTTCCGTTGCGAACCAAGGGAAAGCTGTGCTACAATAGCAGAAATCACCAGCCGATATAAAAGAGGGATCGTTTATGGAAATCAAAATCCTTGCAGTGGGCGACGTGTGCGGTAAGCCCGGTCTGGAGCATCTGCGCCGCACCCTGCCAGGCCTCCGCAGGCTCTATCACGTCGATTTCGCCGTCGTCAACGGCGAGAACGCCAACGTCGTCGGCGTCACGCCCGCCCAGTGCGAGGAGATCTTCGACGCGGGCGCGGACGTCATTACCCTCGGCAACCACACCTGGACCCGCTGGGAGCTTCAGGACTATCTGGACCGGACCAGCCGCTGCCTCCGGCCCGTGAACTTCGCGCCTCAGTGCCCCGGCCGGGGCTTCGGCGTCTACGAGACGGTCTTCGGACCCATCCGCGTGATCAACGCGATGGGCCGCTTCACCCTGGACCCGAACACGGACAACCCCTTCGTGGTGGTGGACGCGCTGCTGGCCAACGAGCCGCCGGTCCCGGTGACGGTCCTGGACTTCCACGCCGAGGGCACCAGCGAGAAGCTGGCGATGGCCTACTTCCTCGAGGGCCGCGTCAGCGCGGTCTGGGGCACCCACACCCACGTCCAGACCTCCGACTGTCAGGTCTTCGAGGGCGGCACCGGCTATATCACCGATCTGGGCATGACGGGCCCGGTCCGCAGCGTGCTGGGCATCGACCCGACCCAGAGCGTCAACAAATTTCTGGGCGATCCGCCCCGGCGCTACGCCTCCGCGGGCGGGCGCTGCAAGCTGGAGGGGGCGCTGTTCACGGTGGATTCGGAGACCGGGCGCTGCCTGGCGGCGGAAGCCCTGCGGGTGGAATAAGGAGGGCCGGGAGAGATGGAGACAGCCCTGCTTATTTTGCTGATCGTCACCCTCTGCGCGGCGGTGGCGGCGGTGGCGCTGCTCGTTCTGCTGCTGCGCCGCATGAAAGAGCTGGACGCGGACAGGCTGACCGACGCCATCGCCGACGAGGTCACCGAGCGGAGCGGCCTGCTGCTGTACAACGTGAAAAACGAGCTGCTGCGGGAGAACCGGGAGAGCCGCGGCGAGACCGGGCAGGCTGTCCAGACCACGATGCGCGCGGTCAGCGAGACGCTCACCGGCTCGGTGAACGAGCAGCTCCGCACCTTCTCCGCCCAGAACGCCGCGGCCCTCGGCGCGATCCGGGACACGATGGAGGGCCGCCTCGACGCCCTGCGCCGGGAGAACGGGGAACAGCTCGGAAAGATCCAGCAGACCGTGGACGAGAAGCTGCAGCAGACCCTGAACGAGCGGATCAGCCAATCCTTCCAGACCGTCAGCGAACGGCTGGAGGCCGTCTACGCGGGCCTCGGCGAGATGCGCGCACTGGCGGGCGGAGTAGGGGACCTGAAACGGGTCCTGAGCAACGTCAAGACCCGGGGCATCCTGGGGGAATATCAGCTCGGCGCGATTTTGGAGGAAATTCTCAGCCCGGAGCAGTATGCCGCCAACGTCGCGACGAAGCCGGGCAGCGACAACCGCGTGGAGTACGCGATCCGGCTGCCCGGCGAGGCGGGAGAGGGCGTCTGGTTGCCCGTGGACGCGAAGTTCCCCGGCGACAGCTATGAGGCGGTCCTCGACGCGGAGGAGGCCGCCGACCCGGCGCGGCTGGCGGAGGCCCGGGCGGTTTTGACGGCGCGGCTCAAGGCCGAGGCAAAGGACGTCCACGACAAGTATATCGACCCGCCGCACACGACGGAGTTCGCGATCCTGTTTCTGCCCTTTGAGGGCTTGTACGCCGAGGCCGTGCGGCTGGGCATGGTGGAGCTTTTGCAGCGGGCCTACCGGGTGAATCTGGCGGGGCCCACGACCTTCGCGGCGCTGCTGAACAGCCTGCAGATGGGCTTCCGCACCCTTGCCATCCAGAAGCGCTCCGGCGAGGTCTGGAAGCTGCTGGGCGCTGTCAAGACCGAGTTTGAGACCTTCGAGGACGTGCTCACCGCCGCCCAGCGCCGCATCGAGCAGACCGGCGCGGAGCTGGACAAGCTGGTGGGCGTGCGCACCCGGAAGATCAACAGCCGCCTGCGGAACGTCACAGCCCTGCCCGCGGAGGAGAGCTCCAAAGTTTTGGAGGAGTGAGTTAGGAGTTTTGAGTTAGGAGTTAGGAGTTTTGAAAACGAACTATCAAAAACAGACGGATGACATTTTAATGACTCTGCCGAAAGACCCAAAGCCCACGCTGCTGCTCCACTCCTGCTGCGGGCCGTGCAGCAGCTACGTTTTGGAATATCTGACGCGATATTTCGACGTGACCGTGCTGTTCTACGGCCCGAACGTCCAGCCGGAGGCGGAGTACGACAAGCGGCTCCACTACCAGCGCGAGGTCCTGAAGCACGTCCCGGCGAAGCTGATGGACTGCGAATACGACGGCGCGGCCTTTGAGGAGATCGCGCGAGGCCTGGAGGCCGAGCCGGAGGGCGGGAAGCGCTGCACGGCCTGCTTTCTGCTGCGTCTGGAGGAGACCGCGAAGCGGGCCGCGGCGGGGGGCTTCGATTTCTATTGCACGACTCTGACCGTCTCCCCCCACAAGGACCCGGAGCGGATCAACGCCATCGGCGCGGCCATGGGCGAGCGCTACGGCGTCCGCTGGCTGCCGAGCGATTTCAAGAAGCGCAACGGCTACCTCCGCAGCATCCAGCTCGCGAAGGAATACGGGCTCTACCGCCAGGACTGGTGCGGGTGCAGGTTCAGCCACTCCGCCGCGGAAAGAGACGAACAGGCTTGAAAATGATTTGACAAATTCTGTCGATTCCTGTAGGATAGGTCCAGCTCCGCTCGTCGGAGTTACCGAAAAGGGGCAGAAAGCGCCAAAGCAACGGTAAAAGTGGCTGGCTATCATCTCCGAAGGGAGGTGAAGTCTTATGCGTGTCACGTTTCACGTCGGACCTTACACGGTGACGATCATGATCCGTAAGACCCATAAGAAAAACCGCCACTCCGGCAAGTGACGGTTTTTCCTGGGTTTAGATGACCCTGTTTTGAACTGCTCATAAAGCCAGCCGCTTGTTGCGGTGCTTTCTGTTCTTATTATATCTTTTTTCATGGGAAAGTCAAGACGCAATGGAGAAAACGCGCATGATTATCTGGATCAGCGGGCCCTATGGGGTCGGGAAATCGACGCTGGCGGAGGCTCTGGCCGCGCGGCTGGGAGACGCCTGGGTCTTTGACGCGGAGGCGGTGGGGAACGCCGTGCGGGACAACTATCCAGATCGCCCCTATGGCCTGATCTTTGAGGATTATCCGCTCTGGGGGGCGTTCTGCGTCCGGCTGCTGCGGGATATCCACGGGACGAGCGGGAAAACGATCCTCGTTCCCATGACGCTGCTGCGGCTTGAATCTTTTCAGATCATCGAAGCGCTGCGCAGCGCCGGGGTCCCAACGGAGCTCATCATTCTGGAAGCCTCCGCGCAGACCGTCCACGACCGCATTCTGGCGCGGGGCGAAGCGGAGGGCTGCTGGTGTATGGATCACATTGAACTGTCACGGACCGGCTCCGCCGCTCTGCCGGGGCTGCACGTCCAGACGGACGGCAGGACGGTGGAGGAGCTGTGCGATGCGGTGTTGGCGGAGATCGGATAAAAAACGGAAAGATCAGGATATCCGACCTTCTCCCTCTCCTGCCGCTGCGGCGGCACCCTCCCCCGCTGGGGGAGGGAAAGGGGGCGCGATTCGTACCGCCAGCCTCGATTCCAACGCGTTGCGGTGACAACACGGTTTCCTCTTTTATTTTATTATGACGGCGCCGGAAGAGCTTTTGCTCCACCGGCGCCGCCGCAGTTTTTTCTAATCACTAACCACTATCAACTAACAACTCCCTCACACGTCCGCGTACACGAAGTCCGCGCCAGGCACCTCGAGCTCCGGCAGCTCGGGGAGCTTGTCGGCGTCCTTGCGGCTCAGGCCGCGGAACCAGCTCTTCTCCGGCTTGAAGCGCACCGGGTCGGCGCCGCGGTTGACCGCCGCCAGGACGGCCTTTTTGCCGCTCCAGCGCAGAATCAGCAGCGCGTTGGCGCAGCTCGCGAAGGCCGCGTCGCCGTGGCTGAGGGGCTTCGACTTCGCCCGCCGCGCGGCGAGTCCGGCGTAGAAGGCCCGCAGGCTGTCGCCCTCCTCATCCTTCCGGTAAGGCGCGCGGCAGAAGGGATCGCGCATGCCCTCCATGCCCTCCTCGTCGCCGTAGTAGATCGCGGGCATGCCGGGCAGGGCGAACTGGATCGCCGCGGCCAGGCGCTGCAGGGTCCGGCCCCAGGTCCGGCGGTCCGGCGTCAGGGCGAACTCGGCCTGCTCGGCGCGGCTCAGGCCCTCGCCGTCCATGCCGACGCCCAGGATCGTGCGGAGGCGCACGGTGTCGTGGCTGCCCATCAGGTTCATCAGGCAGCGGTACATCGGCGCGGGGTAGTTCATCTTCTGGTCCAGCAGGAAGCTGCGGAGCTGCTCCGCCCCGGAGCGGCCCAGCAGGTAATCCAGCACCGCGGCGCGCAGCGGGTAGTTCATCACGCTGTCGAGGCCGCGCCCCAGCGCGTAGCGGCGCGGCAGGCCGTAGCTGATCTTGTCCGTGGCGTCCTCCCAGACCTCGCCGATGATGAGAGCATCCGGGTATTCCTCCTTGACGTTCTCGCGCATCAGGTCGATGACCTCGTCGGGAAGCTCGTCGGCCACGTCCAGCCGCCAGCCGTCCGCGCCCGCCTTGATCCAGCGGCGCATCACGGACTTCTTCCCGGTGATGATGAAGTCCTGCCAGCCGGGGTCGAGCTCGTTGACCTCGGGGAGCGATTTGAAGTTCCACCAGCAGCGGTAGTCGTCCGGCCAGGCGCGGAAGTCGTACCAGCTGTAGTAGGGGCTTTCCTGGCTCTGGTAGGCGCCGGCGCCGGGATAGCGTCCGCAGCGGTTGAAGTAGAGGCTGTCGTCGCCGGTGTGGGAGAACACGCCGTCGAGGATCACGCGGATATCCAGCTCTCCGGCCTTCTCGCAGAGCTCTTTAAAATCCTCCTCCGTGCCCAGCATCGGGTCGGGCTTCAGATAATCCCCGGTGTTGTAGCGGTGGTTGGAGTCGGACTCGAAGATCGGGTTGAAGTAGAGGCAGCCGACGCCCAGCTCCTTCAGCTCCGGAAGGCGCTCGATCACGCCCCGGAACGTGCCGCCGAAGAAGTCGTTGGGGACGTAGTCGGCCTCGCCCTCGGCGGGGGCCCACTTGACCGGTTCGTTCCAGCTCTCGTGGACCTCGACGATCTGGCCCCGCCGCCTGTGGCTGCGGACGCCCTTCTGGAAGGCCTCGCCGCCCGGCGCGAAGCGGTCCGGGAAGATTTGATACATGACCCGGCCCTCGGCCCAGGCCGGGGTCTCGAAGCTGCCGTCGTAGACCGTCAGCCGCCAGGGCTGGGCCTCGCCGTCGCGGACCAGGCCCTCGCGCCCGAAGTCGAAGCCGCCGGGGATGCGGAAGGTGTAGTGCATCAAACCGGGTTCTTTCCGCACGGTCAGCCGCGCGGAGAGCATCCCGTCCTCGCCGCGCTTCATCGGGACGACCTTCCCGTCGCAGAGCAGCTCGGCCTCGATATATTCCGGCGCGGCCAGCCGCAGCGTGACGGGCTTGCCGCACTTC
>JAFSRS010000104.1 GCA_017445985.1 Oscillospiraceae bacterium
GTCTACAACTCCTTTCCCTCCCCCAGCGGGGGAGGGAACCGTGTCGGAACCTCGGCGCGTCGGGTCCGAGGCTGGCGGTAACGTCTACAACTCCTTTCCCTCCCCCAGCGGGGGAGGGTGCCGCCGCAGCGGCAGGAGAGGGAGAAGCCCGCGATCATTTACAAGGTAAATAATACATGTTGCGTCGTAATGCAAACCCAGGATCGGAGGTTATCCAAATGAAATCGCGCATGCTTGCTTTCTTTCTCTGCCTCGCGCTGGCGCTTTGCCTTGTCCCGGCCCCGGCGTGGGCCGTGGACGAGACGCCTGCGCGCGTCCTGGGCTCCGGGACGCTGGGCGCGGAATACTATATCCCCACCAGCGGGGTCCCGATCTCCGGCTGCGATCAGGTCGTCGCGGTGGGAGATCAGTTTTTTGTCGCCATGACGACGGCGGAGCGCCAGCTCGTCGGCTACTGGTTTTCTCAGGAGGGCCAGCAGCTCCGGCACATGACCCATATCGCCGACCTGAGCGGGACCACCGGAGACCTCTCTCAACCTTCGGTCTGCCAGCTCAATGGCACGATCTACGTCGGCTGGGTCGTGATCGCGGACGCCGCGGACAACGGCGCGGGCGGCGCGCAGTATGTTTGTACCGTCAAGGGCGCCAACGAGGTCAGCGCGCCGGTCTGCGTCTGTGCCGAGCAGGTCTGGCCCCGCCGCCCGGCCATGGCGGCGGGCGACGACGGCGTGCTGCTGGTCTACCGCGCGTATCAGGACCTGGACGAGTTCTACGGCTGCCAGCACCAGTGCTACGCGGCCTATATCAAGGAAAATCTGGAATTCTCAACGCCCTACCGCGTCAACGAGGAGACCCATAACAGCATCTACCCCTCCGTGGCCTACGCGAAGGAGACGGGCCGCTTCCTGATCGCCTGGTCCCAGGACGGCGTCACCGGGGCCGTCGTGACGAAGGATACCGCCACGACCCCGGAGAATTTCCACGTTCCCTTTCCCGCCGACGGCGACGTGAAGCGCCCCTGCGGCGTGGCCTCCAACGGCAGCGAATTTCTGGTGACCGCCTTCTATCAGCCCTGGGATTCCTGGGAGCAGGACCGGCAGGGTCTCTGGTCCGTGCCCGTCGCAGCGGACGGGACGCCCGGCGCGGCTGTCCAGTCCGTCCCGTTTCATAATGTCACGGCCGGCAATTTCTATAACGGTCAGGTGGTCTGGGACGGCGGCGGCTGGCTCGTCAGCTGGTCCTGCGAGAAGGAGGAGCCGGGCTACTGGTCGGAGTCCAACGAATACGAGCTGCGCTCCCAGCCGGACTTCCGTTATACGGACAGCTACGCCGCCCGGCTGGACGCGGATTCCCTGCTGTTGCAGGGCGCGCCGGTGGGCCTCGCCACGGGATGGTGGAACCAGTTCCATCCGCGGCTGGCCGTCGGCGGCGGGACGCTGTTCTGCACGTATCTGGACGACAGCAATGGCGGGACCCGGCTGAGCTGGGCCGCGCTGCGGGGCGGTTTCCATGCGGCTGCCATTGAAAAGGCACAGGACGGCGGCACGGAGCTGCGCCGCAGCCAGGTTTCTTATAATGAGGAGGGCAGCAGCCCCCACTGGCGGCTCATCACCGCCTTCACCGGGGAGGACGGCACGTTCTGGACCTGGAACGGGATGCTCAGCCACTATGCCGGCGGCGCGTGGAGCTGGAGCGCGGGCTGGGACGCCGAGCTGCGCGCCGGAGGGAAATACCCCTACGCCTGCACTTCTATAGGAAACGTCGTCTACTGCCTCGGCTGGGCCGGGTTCGGCAATCGGATCGAATTTGACGATGAACTGACGGAGCTGAGCCGGGAAGAAATCTGTCTCGGCGATTCCCTCTGCACCGGCGTCTGGGCGGAGGACGCGGATACGATCTGGGCCGTCAACGCGGTCGGGGAGGTCTGGCGCTGGCGGCGAGGCGGCGCGGCGGAACGCCTGTACGCGCTGAACGCGCCCGGCGCCGGGCTCCACGCGATCCACGGCGCTTCCGATCACGACGTGTGGGCCGTGGGCGACCGCGGGACGATCTTACATTACAATGGCACAGAATGGGAGAAAATCAAAACGCCCGTCTGCGTCGCGCTGAACGCAGTGAAGGCCGACGGCCGCGGGAACGCCTGGATCTGCGGCGACGCGGGAACGGTGCTGCGCGTCAGCAACGGCGTTTGTGAGATGCTGGACCGTCCGACGGGGACGGCGCTGTATGATCTGAGCTATGCCGACCCGGATTGTATCTTCGTCTGCGGCACGGACAGCGCGGTCTACCGCCGGGAAAAGGACGCGTGGACTGTTTATCCGATGCACCGCTACGATCAGCATTGGGATTTTGAAACCGAAGCCCTAGTGGACGACCCCTATCCGGACTCCGGAGCGGTACTCCACCTGCAATGCGTGGAAGAGGACGACCACCTGCATCTGATCGTATGCAGCGAGGTGGAGGACGCGTCCCCGGTCTATGAGGCCGACGTGCCCCTCCCGGAGCAGCCGATGCTTCGCGCCTGGACGGAGGACGGCGCGGTCTGCTACAAGCTGCGATACGATGTGAAACAAGGTACGACAGTTTGCGCCGCCCGTTACGACGCCGGACGCCTGACGGGGATCGCGCTCGGCGAAAACGGAACGGTTACACCCACGGGAGAAGGGACGGAGATCGCCGTATTCCTGTTAGATCAGTCCGACCGCCCCCTCTGCGAACCGGTCAGGCTGAACACAGTATCAGAAACAGGTCAGTAATCCGTTTGCAGGGACGGCTCTAAGCCGTCCGCCGGAACGAAATGCACGGATGATTACAGAATTCTCCCTCTCCTGCCGCCTGCGGGCGGCACCCTCCCCCGCTGGGGGAGGGAAAGGAGCAGAAACCGCGACCGCCAGCCTCGAAACCAAGGCGCCGAGGGTACGACGCGGTTCCCTCCCCCAGCGGGGGAGGGTGCCCGAAGGGCAGGAGAGGGAGAAGCCACGAATTATTGAAAATAAAAAATAGA
>JAFSRS010000105.1 GCA_017445985.1 Oscillospiraceae bacterium
AAATCTTCAATTCGCAGCGGCATAAATCGTGCCATACTGCGTTGGCGTCCTTGGCGGGCGTCAGCCCGCCTGCGTCCTCCGCCTTGTATGGCGCGATTTCTGCTCGCTGCTCGGTTAAACCTTTCTATCAAGGATTAGTATGAGGAAAAGAAGCGGATGAAGGGGCCGGAATAGCCGTATCCCATATAAAAATGACCGCCTGCCATCACGGCAGACGGTTATTTTTTTCATCGGCCTCTACGCAGCCGAGCTCGGTGTAGATCATCCCGTCGTTCCCCCGGTCGGAGCGCATCAGGGAGATGCGGCGGACCTCCATCTCCGCCCGCGGGACCTCCGCCGCGGGGAGCGTCCGGAACCGCGCGCGGCGCAGCAGCGTGATATGCGGGGAGAAGCGCTTGCGGTCGAAGGGGATCTCCGCCTCCGCCAGAGCCCGCCGCAGCCGCCGGACCACGGCGTCCAGCGCCGCCTGCCCTTCAAGCCCGCACCAGTACAGGTCCCCGAAGCAGCCGAAGCCGTCCAGCGCGATGGGGAAGGGCGAAAACGGGAGCGCTTGCAGGACCTCCAGCGCCCGGTCCGGGTCGCCGTACTCCCCGATGAAGGCCAGGGTCAGGTGCAGGTTCTCCGGCTTCGTGTAAGTCCCGCCGACGCGCTGCGCGCGCAGCTGCGATTGCGTCCGCAGCAGCGCGCGCCTCATTTGTTCGTCCAATTCGATTGCGATAAACAGTCTCATATCGTTCACTCGTGCAGCCTGTAGTCCGGGTCCTCGTCGATGATGTCCAGCATGCACTTCGCGATCCTGGGGTCGAACTGCGTGCCGGCGTTGCGCTCGATCTCCTCCCGCACCCGCTGCTGGGGGAGATAGGAGCGGTAGGGGCGGTCGGAGGTCATCGCGTCGTAGCTGTCCGCGACGCTGATGATCCGCGCCTCCAGGGGGATATCCCTTCCCTTGAGCCCGTCGGGATAGCCCTTGCCGTCGTAGCGCTCATGGTGCCAGCGCGCGCCCGCGGCGAGCTCCGGCATCTCGGTGATGTTGCTCAGGATCGAGCTGCCCCGGGCGGAGTGGCCCTTGACCTGGCCAAACTCCGAGGCGGAGAGCTTTTCCGGCTTGCGCAGAATCGTTTCGTCCACGCCGATCTTGCCGACGTCGTGGAGCAGCGCCGTCTGATAGACCCGGCGGACCTTTTCCTTGCTCAGACCCATGCGCTGCGCGAGCATCCGCGCGTACTTCGCGACGCGCCCGGAATGGCCGCCGGTGTAGGGATCCTTCGCGTCGATGGTCTCCGCGAAGGCGGCGATCATCTGGTCCAGCAGCTTGCGTTCCTTCTGGACCAGGAAGTCGGAGTATTCCAGCTCAAAGGACAGAAATACCGTCAGGATCGCGACCGTGCTGGCCACAGTCGTGATGGAAACGCCGTAAATGAACATCTGCAGCACGATGCCCAGGATGGGGAGGAAGATGAACTCCCGGAAGGCGCTCTTTTCGATGCTTTTCAGATGCTTCCAGTTCGTGAAGATCAGGTGGGCGATGAACAGCAGCGGCACCTCGGCGGAGGCCAGCATGATCCAGTAGGAGCCCAGGCGGTAGTAGCGGTTCTGCGCGTCGAAGGCGTAGTAGAAGCCGAAGATCCGGGAGAGGATCAGCAGGGCCAGCCCGCCCAGGATGAAGCCGATGGCCAGGTTCCGGAGCAAGGGGTGCTCGTTGCCGCCGCAGCGCTCGATCACGCGGCAGAGGTAGAGCAGGAAGAACAGCATCAGCAGATAGTTGCAGGCGAAAACCGCGAAGTTCGGGATGCGGACCATGTAATAGCCCAGGGCCGTGGTGTTGCCGCGGAAATAGTAGGCCAGCGCGTCCGCGCCGTTCAGCACGGCGGCGGTCAGCAGCAGCGCGATCAGGCTCCGCGCGCCCTTGCGGTCATAGCTGCGGGTGCTGAACGCCGCCGCCGCGGCGATCAGGCAGAAAAGCGCCCCCCAGGCTTCAAACGCGATTTGAAAGGTTTGCACCGCAGTCATGACCGTCCCCTCGCTTCCGTAAATGGATTCTATCTAATAATTCTGGTATAGTGCGATTATTTTATCAAAGCTCCGGGGAAATTTTAACAGGTTTCGACGGGTGATTTCGAGAAACTATGCAAACGCCTTTGCCGCCAGCGCGGCCAGGGGCAGGGTCAGGATGCACAGCGCGGTGGAGACCGTGACCAGGCGCGCGCCGAGGGTCTTGTCCTCGCCGTAGCTCTGACAGAACAGGCTGGTGACGCCCGCCACCGGGCAGCCCATCAGGATCACCGTGGCCCGGACCGTCATATCCGGCAGGTCCAGGGGCATGAGCAGCAGCAGGGCGATGGCGGGCATGATCAGCAGCTTCGTGGCGCTGACCGTGAACAGCCGCCAGTCTCCGAACAGGCTTTTCAGGTCCACGGAGGCCATCTGCCCGCCGATCACGATCATCGCCAGCGGGGTGTTCAGGCTGGCGAGATAGCTGACCGTCTTACCGACGGGACCGGGGAGCCGGATGCGCAGGAGGAACAGACCCAGCGCGATGGCGAAGCCCAGCACGCCGGGGTTCAGCACCATCTTTTTCAGGGAGATCTGCTCCCGCCCGCCCATCAGCCAGACGCCGTGGGTCCAAGTCACCATGTTGAAGATCGCCAGATGGATCACCGTGGTCAGCATCCCGGCCTCGCCCAGGACCGCCTGGATCAGCGGGACGCCCATGAAGCCCGCGTTGCCGTAGATCGAGCCGAAGCGCAGCACGCCGCGGTCGGTCTGCTTGCGATACCAGGGCGCGATCAGCAGCATCAGGATCAGGTAGATCCCCACCAGCACCGCCCCGGTGATCCACAGCTCATGCAGGGTCTCAGGCGTCGGCTCGCGGCTCTGGAAAGTGTCGATCATGATCGCGGGGGTGACGACGTAGAGCAGCAGCCTGCTCATTTCGCTGAGGCTCTTTTCCCCCAGCCAGCCGAGGCGGACCAGCACGAAGCCCACCGCCATCAGCAGGAACAGCATCAGCACGTTTCCGGCCACGAGGCCGACATCCTGTAACATAAGTACCTCTTTTTGTCAGTTGTCAGCCCGGTTGAAGCCGTTCTTCATGTGGGTGCAGGCGTCGTGGAGGACCTGGTTGAGGGCCTGGGTGGTCTGCTCCTTCGCCATGCGGCAGAGGGCCTCGTTCGCCTCGGCGGCGAGGGACCAGTCCCCGCTCTCCGCCATCTTCTTATCGTATTCCAACACGAGCTGACGGCCCTTCGTCAGCATCGCGGCCTGATAGCGCTCGATGAACTGGATGCTGGTGGCGTAGTTGGGATCGGCCAGGGCTCCCAGCAGGCAGCTTCCCCAGTAGAAGTTCTCGGTGGACACGTCCAGCGTGACCTCACTGAGGTAGTCCGGCAGCTTCGGGACGTTGGGGTAGACCGGCAGCGCCGCGTTGAAGGCGTTGGAGGCGAAGGTGATCCACTCCAGGCCGCGGATGGGCTCCGGCACGTCGGAGCGGATCTGGCAGATCGAGGTCACGCCGGTGCGGTTGATACCGATGGAACGGTACTTGCCGCGCAGGCCGGTGTCGTGGCCGTTGTAGGGGTCGTAGGGGGTGCCCTGGTAGTGGCTGCTCAGCAGGGACTTGACGTCCTCCACCGCGACCTTGCGGTCGGGGACCAGGCACCAGGGAATGTTGTCGCTCTCCGGGCCGAACTCCGCGTTCGGGCCGTCCCAGCTGTGGGAATAGGGGCAGAGCCAGCGGCCCAGGTACCAGGCGCGGGGCGTGTTGTAGATGTGGTCCATGTTGCGGCGGCTGCCGAACACGTCCCGGGGGTTGAAGCGCCCGTTCTGGTTCAGGTCGAGGTGGTATTTCTCAATGAACTCCCGCAGGTCGGCGGAGCAGAGATGCTCCTTCTGCGCGCCGAAGGCGTCGTCGAGGTCGAAGGCGTCCATGCCGAACTGGTTGGGGGCCAGCACGACCGCGTCGTCCGGGACCCGGCGGGCGATCCAGTGATGGCCCCCGATGGTCTCCATCCACCAGCACTCGTTCTCGTCGTTGAAGGCGATGCCGTTGGACTCGTAGGTGCCGTAGCGCTCCAGCAGCTCCGCCAGGCGCAGCACGCCCTCGCGGGCGGTATGGATATAGGGCAGGACCAGGATGACGATATCCTCCTCGCCGATGCCGCCGGGGACCTCGGGGCCGCCGCGGCCCTTGGACTTCTGATACTCCACCATCGGGTCCGCGGACAGGACGCGGGGGTTCGAGGTGATGGTCTCGGTGGCGGTCATGCCGACGTTGGCGGCGTTGATGCCCGTCGCGGCCCAGATGCCGCGCTTTTTATCGACGCTGGGGCAGGCGGTGTAGCGCATCGGGTCCTTCGGCAGTTCGATCTCCAGATGGCTGATGACGCTCTTGTACTTTTTCATCTGACGCCGGGGCTCCACGACCACCATCTTTTTCACGTCGAAATGGCCGTCGTCCGTCCGGGCGATCATCGTGGAAGCGTCGTTGCTGGCGCGCTTTCCGACCAGCAGGGTTGTACAGGACATGGCAGGGTTCCTCCTAAAAAAATATTATATTCCAATCAGCGCTTTCAGTTCATTCCACAGCGCGTCGGCGGCGGCCCAGAGGCCGTCCGCGCCGCCCAGGTCCTCCCAGATGCGGGCCGCCCGCGCGCCGGTGATCAGGCCGGTCCCGGCCAGCAGGACGCCGATCACCAGCAGAGAGAGCGCGACGGCCAGGATCCATTTCCAAACACGCGCCATCGTCAGCCCTCCTTTCGACCGAACAGATACCGCCGCGCCCAGGGCTTGTAGGCCTCCCGGATCCAGAGGCGGCAGAAGCTCAGCGTGATCCACAGGCCCAGCCAGAACAGCAGCAGGCAGACCGCCAGGACCGCCAGACCGCAGCCGAGCAGCAGCAGGGAATCGCTCCACAGGGCGAAGCCGGGCAGCAGCGCCTGGCTCAGCCGCCAGAACCAGACGGCTCCAAAGACGCCCAGACCCATGAAGGGCACGCCCAGCAGCGCCAGCAGCGCCATGACCGGCAGGCCGGGGATCAGGCTCAGGCCCAGGAAGGCCAGCACGCCGCCGAAGCTGGTTTGAGAGCTCTTTTCCTTCGCGGGCGGGGCTTCCGTCTGCGGGGCTTCGGCCTCCGGCTGCGAAGATGCCGCGGATCCAGCGTCCTCCACTTCCGGCGCGTCGTTCGACAGGATCGGAGGCTGTTCCTCCACTTCCTGCGGTTCTCCCGACCGATTCCGGACGTCTGTCCCCACCGGCTCCGTTCCCGGTTCGGTGGCTCCCTCGCCCTCCGCGGGCGTTTCGGCGGGGGGCTCCGGCGTTTCGTTCTCGTCGGTCGGTTCCGGCTCCGCGCCTTTCGCGGCCTCCGCCGCGCGCTCTTTGGCCGCGGCCTCGGCTTCGGCCTCCTGCCGCGCGCGCTCGGCGTCCTCCTCCAGACCCTGCAGGAATTCCGCCATGCTCAGCTCTTCCAGCAGGTCCTCCAGCTTCGGAGGTTCCTTCGGGGCCTCCTCCTCTTTCGGCGGCGCCTCCTCGGCGGGCGCGGGCTCAGGCTCCGGGGCCTGGGGCGGCGCGGCGGGCGGGGCCGTCGGCGCGGTCCCGGGCTCCGGCGTGGGCACGTAGCTCTGCGCCAGCAGATAGGCCACGCGGGTCGGCGTGCCCAGCTCGCGCATCAAGGCGGCGGGGTCCTCCGCCCCGTCCAGCCGGGCGGCATAGTCCTCCAGCACCGCGGCGCGGTCCCAGGAGGACATAAAGGCCAGCAGCATGTTCAGCTCGGCCAGATATTTCGTCTTGTCGATGTCGGCTCATCTCCATTCGCTATGTATCGGTTGCAGATAATAATTCGTATTATTATAACCAAAACCTCCCCCGGGGTCAAGAAAATTATTTATTTAGGGATAAGGGAAAAGGGAAAAGAAGTCGTTTTTATCCCCTCGTCCTATATCTCTTATTCCTTATTCATAGTTTCTAATCTCTATTCCATCCCTAGTCCCTTACCCCTTATCCCTTGTCCCTTATCCCTTGTCCCTTATCCCTTATCCCTTATCCCTTATCCCTTGTCCCTTATCCCTTATCCCTTGTCCCTTATCCCTGATCCCTCGAATCTTCCCCTTGACATCCCCGCCCTCGCGTTATAGAATGTATGTGGATTGTTGCGCCCTTGTTCAGGGGAGATCGGGGGCGGAGCGAGACAGCGTTTCACAACTGATGCCGCCGGAAGCGGCAGCCGTGTTTATATATCTAACTCGTCTTATTTATATAGTTCGGCACGATGACCACCGCGAAATTCTGAGAGAATGGAGGTGTGTGAACTTTTGATGCCTGTTTACGTAGGAATAATAATTGGGATCGTTTGTCTGGTCGCCGGTGTGATCGGCGGCATTGCCTACCGCAAGCGTGTGGCGGAGCGTGAGATCGCCAGCGCCGAGGAGGAGGCCAAGCGCATCATCAATGAATCCATCAAGAGCGCCGAGAGCAAGAAGCGCGAGGTGCTTTTAGAGGCAAAGGAAGAGATCCACAAGAGCCGCAGCGAGTTCGAGCGCGAGGAGAAGGAACGCCGCAGCGAGCTGCAGAAGCAGGAGAACCGCCTGCGCCAGAAGGAAGAGAATCTGGACCGCAAGACCGATTCTCTGGAGAAAAAGACCGAGAACTTGAACCGGAAGATCGCCGAGGCCGAGGCCCAGCAGGAGGAGATCGCCCAGATCAAGCGGGGCCAGCTCGAAATGCTCGAGCGCATTTCCGGCTACACCGTGGACGAGGCCAAGGCCTACCTGATCGCCCAGGTCGAGGGCGAGGTCACCCACGAAATGGCCCTGAAGATCCGGGAATTGGAAGACGCCGCCAAGGAAGAAGCCGACCGCAACGCCCGCGAGATCGTCGCGCTGGCGATCCAGCGCTGCGCCGTGGACCACGCCAGCGAGATCACCGTATCCGTCGTACCCCTCCCCAACGACGAGATGAAGGGCCGCATCATCGGCCGCGAGGGCCGCAACATCCGCAGCATCGAGACCCTGACCGGCTGCGATCTGATCATCGACGACACGCCCGAGGCCATCACGGTCTCCAGCTTTGACCCCGTCCGCCGCGAGGTGGCCCGTCTGGCGCTGGAGAAGCTCATCACCGACGGCCGCATCCACCCCGCGAAGATCGAGGAAATGGTCGCCAAGGCCCAGCGGGACGTGAACGCCGTCATCAAGCAGGAGGGTGAGCGCGCCGTCTTTGAGACCGGCGTCACCGGCCTGCACCCCGACCTGGTCCGCATGCTGGGCCGCATGAAGTACCGCACCAGCTACGGCCAGAACGTCCTGAACCACTCCATCGAGGTCGCCCACATCGCCGGACTGATGGCCGCCGAGCTGGGCGCGGACGTGATGACCGCCAAGCGCGCGGGCCTGCTGCACGACATCGGCAAGAGCATCGACCATGAGGTCGAGGGCAGCCACGTCACCATCGGCGTGGACCTGGCCCGGAAGTACAAGGAGACCGACGCGGTGATCCACGCGATCCAGGCCCACCACGGCGACGTGGAGCCCAAGACCATCGTGGCCGTGCTGGTCCAGGCCGCCGACGCGATCTCCGCCGCCCGCCCCGGCGCGCGCCGCGAAAACATCGAGAACTACGTCAAGCGCCTGCAGAAGCTGGAGGAGGTCTCCAAGAGCTTCCCCGGTATCGACTCCGCCTACGCGATCCAGGCCGGCCGCGAGATCCGCATCATGGTCAAGCCCGAGGCGGTCAACGAGGACCAGATGGTCCTGCTGGCCCGCGACATCGCGAAGAAGATCGAAAGCGAGCTGACCTACCCCGGTCAGATCAAGGTGCACCTGCTCCGCGAGACCAAGGTCGTGGACTACGCGAAGTAAACAAACGAACCAGAGAACAGCATCCCTCCCCGCCGGTCCGGCGGGGAGGGGTGTTTTCCCATGTGAACGGTTGCAAATTGGAATTTGTGGGGATAAACCCGCTGACGTAACGATTTGTCTGTAGGGACGGCTCTCAGCCGTCCGCCGTAACGATTCCAGGCCACGCGTAGGGCGCGATCCCCTGATCGCTCCGCGTTGCGCCATGTTTCGACGTCCTATCACGCCCCGCGCGTTGCGCGGGGCGGCGGCGCGATCAGGGGATCGCGCCCTACGGGGCGCTTCGACGACGCGGACGGCTGCGAGCCGTCTCTACAAGGGCAACGATCGGGTTTTAAATTGATTTCCGTGAAGCATCCTCTCTCGCCTTGACAATCC
>JAFSRS010000106.1 GCA_017445985.1 Oscillospiraceae bacterium
GACTCCCGTCCCCCTTAACAATCCCCCTTGCGAGTTTTTCACTTGGAAAAACCATTTGTCTACAATCTGACGGGCCGCCGAGGGCGGCGGCCCCTACATCAAATTTTTGTATTCAGCGATTTGCTTTTGCTGTGTAAAGCCGATAACAAAAAATACTTGCTTGTTACTTGTTACTTACCTCCGCGGCGCTTTTCTTCCGCCTCCGGTTCCGCCGGCGGCTTTGGACGCTCTTGTGCTGATAGAATTCCAGCATGCCCTCGTCCGCCTCGTACAAAATGCGGTTGACGGTCCAGGTCTCCTCCTCCGTCAGCTTCAGCTTGACGCGGACGAGATAGCTCCCGTGGGTCTCGCACGCTCCGACCGTCATATAACGCCGGTCGCCCTGGTTGACCCATTTTTGCAGCCGCAGCGCTTCCCCGCAGACCGGGCAGCGCAGGTTGCGCAGCGATTCGTCGTCGAAGGCGGCGCTCCGGCTGGCGTAGCCGGTGAAGGTCAGGTGCTCCAGCGGCTCCGGCCCGGCGGCCTCGGCGGCGTGCTCGGCGCGCTCCTGACGGCGCAGGGCGAGCTGGTGGGCGGCGTCGGCGTAGCGGCGGAGCCCGTCCTCCATGTCGAGATGGGAGCAGATCAGCGCGGTGTTGTAGGCGTCGCCCAGCGCGTCGTGGGCGACCCGGGTCTGCTCGATGCCGAAGTGCTCCATGGCGGTGGACAGGGCCTTCTGGTTCTTGTCGCCGTCGGTCTGCATATTATAGATGAGCTGGAGGTTGATCCAGCCGTCGATCCAGTCCCAATCCTGATCGTGGACGATGATGTTCTGCTCCATGATGCCCTTGTCGTCGTAGCCCCAGGTCAGGAAGGTCGCCCCGTCGCCGCAGAAGGCGCGGAACTGCTCGAAGGCCTCGACAAAGCCGGGCGCGTGGCTGAGCCGGTCCCCGTCGATGCCGGTGAGCTTCTTCACCTTGTAGTGCATCTTGCGGAAGTAGACGGGCTTCACGTCGATTTGAAATTCCTCCGCAGGCGTCCAGTCGTCGTTGAGCTTCACCGCGCCGATCTGGATGATCTCCCCCCGCAGGTGGATGGGCAGATAGTTGAAAACCGAGCTCTTGGAGCTCATAGCCTGGTTCCATTCCAGGTCCATCACGATATAACTGATTGCCGATCACCGCTTTCCGATGTACTTTTTCCCATATCCCAACTAATATACCACACGTTCCGCCCGGGGCACAACAGTTTTTTTCATTGAAAGCGGGAAAAAAAGGTGATATACTGACCCAAACGCAAAAAAAGGGAGGCGCTTCCTCTTATGAAGATCGCGGTTCTGTGCGGCGGGCTCAGCAGTGAGCGCGACGTTTCCATATCCAGCGGCACCGGCGTGGCGAAGGCCCTCGCGGCCCGGGGGCATCAGGTGCTCCTGCTGGACTCGTTTTTCGGCTTCGCGAAACCCTTTGACGACCCGGCGGAGGTATTCCAAAGGGGCGAGCTCACCCTCGGCGGCGCGGCCATCGGGCAGGATTCCCCGGACCTGGCGGCGGTGCGGGCCATGCGTGCGGACCCCGATCAGGCCATCGGCCCGAACGTGCTCACCCTCTGCCGCGCCGCGGACGTGACGTTCCTCGCCATGCACGGCGGGGACGGGGAGAACGGGCGTTTGCAGGCGGTGCTGGACGTGCACGGCGTCCGCTATACCGGCTCCGGCTACCTCGGCAGCGCCCTCGCCATGCACAAGGGAGTCAGCAAGGCCCTGTTCCTGCAGGCGGGCATCCCGACCCCGGCGGGGCGGGTGCTGACCAGGGCGGACAAGGCGGAGGCGCCGGGTTTCCCCTGCGTCGTGAAGCCCTGCTCCGGCGGCAGCAGCGTCGCCACGCTGATCGCCCATGACGCCGCGGAATACGCGGTGGCGCTGGAGGCGGCCTGGGCCGTGGAGGAGGAGGTTCTGGTGGAGTCCTTCGTCCGCGGGCGGGAGCTGACCGTCGGCGTGATGGACGGCAAGGCCATGCCGGTCATCGAGATCATCCCGAAGAGCGGCTTCTACGACTACAAAAACAAGTATCAGGCAGGGGCGACGGTGGAGCTCTGCCCCGCGCCCATCGGCGACGCGGCGACGGCGCGGGCGCAGGAGCTGGCCGAGCGCGTGACTCGCGCCCTGCATATCGACGTGTATTGCCGCGTGGATCTGCTCTGGGACACGGAGCGGGACGAGATGAGCGTTCTGGAGGCCAACACCCTGCCCGGCATGACGCCCACCAGCCTGATCCCCCAGATGGCGGCGGCGCAGGGCATGGACTACGGCGCGCTGTGCGAAAAGATCATCGAGGTGAGTGAGAAGAAGTATGAAAACGCTGACCGTTGAGCATATCGCGTTCCTCTGCGGCGCGGAGGCGGTTGGGACGCCGCTGCCGGGGGAGGTCACGGCGGTGACCACCGACAGCCGGATCGTGCAGCCGGGCAGCCTCTTCGCCGCGATCCGCGGCGAGCGGGCGGACGGGCACGACTATATCGAAAAGGCCCTGAACGCCGGGGCGAAGTGCGCCCTGGCCGAGCGCGTCCCGGAGGGCGTGACGGGCTGCGTGCTGCGGGTCCCGAACACCCTCCGGGCGCTGCAGCAGCTCGCGGCGGCCTACCGTTCGGAATTCGTGCTGCCGCTGATCGGCGTGACCGGCTCCGTCGGCAAGACCACCGCGAAGGAGATGCTGGCGGCGGTGCTGTCCCGGCGCTACCGCGTCCACAAGACCGCGGGGAACTTCAACAACGATCTGGGCGTGCCCCTGACCCTCTTCGGGCTGCGGGAGACGGACACGGCGGCGGTGGTGGAGCTGGGCGTCAGCCATCCGGGCGACATGGACCGGATCGCGGCCCTGGCCCGGCCCACCGTGGCGCTGTATACGAATATCGGCGACGCGCATCTGGAATACCTGGGCTCCCGGGCGGGCGTGCTGGCGGAGAAGAGCCGGATGAACGCTTATCTGGCCCCGGACGGGCTGGTGGTCTGCAACGGCGACGACCCGCTGCTGGCGGGGATGCGGTGTGAACAGCCGAAGCTGCTCTACGGTTATGGCGACGGCTGCGACCTCCGCGCCGAGGGCGTGGAGACGGACGCGGAGGGGCGGACGCGCTTCACCCTCGTGACGGACGGGGCGCGGTTCCCCGTCGTGATCCCGGCCTTCGGGACCCATCTGGTCTACGCGGCCCTCGGCGCGGCGGCGGTAGGCATGGCCCTCGGCCTGACGCCGGAGGAGATCGCCGCGGGCGTCGCGGATTACAGGCCCGTGGGCAGCCGCGGGCGGCTGATCCACACGAAAACGCTGACGGTCATCGACGACTGCTACAACGCGAACCCCACCTCCACGGCCTCCGCCCTCCGCTCCCTGGCCGCGGTCCCGGGGCGGCGCGTGGCGGTCCTGGGCGACATGCTGGAGCTGGGGGAGCGCAGCGCCGCGCTGCACCGGGAGACCGGGGCGCTGGCTAAGGAGCTGGGCGTCGATCTCGTCCTGACGACGGGGGCCGAGGCCGCCCGCATCGCGGAGGGCGCGGGGGAGATCGCCCGGCATTTTGAGACGAAAACCGATTTGATCGCCGCGCTGCCCGCGCTCCTGCGGCCCGGCGACGCGGTGCTGGTCAAAGCCAGCCGCGGCGCGAGGTTCGAGGACATCGTAACCGCGTTGGAAGTTAGGAGTTAGAAATTAGGAGTTAGGAGTTAGGATTGTCAGCGCGACCGCCAACTCCTAACTCCTAACTCATAACTCCTAACTGTTTTACTGCATCAGCGGTTTTTCGTGTAGATCCTCCACAGTCCCCGCATGACCAGGTCCTCGTCCAGCATCACGTTTTCGTGGCGGCAGAGGGGGACGATATCCGCCGCGCCGTCGCCGGTCAGGATCACCGACGCGGGGGCGCCCAGCTCCTCCTCGATGCGCGTCACCAGCCCGTCCAGCATGGCCGCGGTGCCGTAGAGGATGCCGCTGCGCATGCTGTCCCGGGTGTTTTTCCCGATGGTGTGCTGCGGCGGTTCCAGACTCACGTCCCGGAGCTGGCTGGTCTCTTCGGCGAGGGAGCTGCTGCTGAGCGCCATGCCGGGGCAGATCAGGCCGCCCACGTAAGCGCCCCGCTGGTCGATGACGCCGATGGCGGTCGCCTTCCCCATGTCCACGACGACACAGGGGAGGGGGTAGCGCTCGATGGCTGCCACCGCCGCCGCCACCAGGTCGCCGCCCAGCTCCGTCGGGTCGTCCATGCGGATATTCAGCCCGCTCTTCAGCCCCGGGCCAACGACCAGCGGGGCCTGGCCCGTGAGTTGCTCCACCGCGCGGCAGAGCACCGGCGTCAGCCGCGGCACCACCGAGGCGACGATCGCGCCGGAGATCGCGAAGAGCTCCACGTCCGCCTGCTGTGAGAGCAGCGAGATCAGGGCGGTGTACTCGTCCGCGGTGCGGTCGAGGTTGGAGGAAAGGACGAAGCGCCGCAGGCACTCGCCCCGGTCCACACAGCAGATCACGATCGCGGCGTTGCCGATATCCAGTGTCAGTATCATGGGGATCCCAGCTTTCGATTTATTAAGGGTTCGTAATAGTTTACCAAAGCGTGGGAGGATTGTCAAATCAAAGGAGAGAAATCTATGACTGAGATCTATCCAGATTTTTATGACCGCTTCCGCTGTCTGGCGGGGGACTGCCGCCATAGCTGCTGCCGGGGCTGGGAGATCGGCGTGGACCCTGAGAGCGCGGAGCTTTACCGCGGCATGGCGGGGGACCTGGGCGAAGCGCTGCGGGCCGCGCTTTGTGAGAGCGGGGACGGCTGTTCCTTCCGCCTGACGGAGGACGAGCGCTGCCCCTTCCTGCGCCCGGACGGGCTCTGCCGTTTGATTTTGGAGGCGGGGGAGGACGCCCTTTGCGATATCTGCGCCCTGCACCCGCGCTTTTTCACGGAGCTGGGGGAGTTCTCGCTCAGCGGGCTCGGCCTCTGCTGCGAGGCGGTCTGCGCCCTGCTGCTGGCCGCGCCGGAGCTGCGGTTTGCGTCGTCGGCGGGGGAGGACCTGAGTCTGTCCGGGCTGCTGCTGCGGCTGGGCGTCCGGCTGCCGGAGGCGCGGTTGCGCTATCGCCCGAACGCCGACTCGGAGCAGTTCCGGGAGCTGCTGCGGCGCTATGGGGACTGTGAACCCATCGACGGGGCATGGACCGCGGAGCTGGCGGAGCTGAACGCCGCGCTGCCGGAGGCGGCGGAGCGGGCGGGCCGCCGCGTAGAGGGATACGACGCCGCGGCGTATGACAGAATCTACGGGTATATCCTGTATCGCCAGTTGGAGCGCCTGCCGGAGTACGGGATCGAACCCTTGCTTGCCTTCGCCCGAGACGCCTGTGATCTCATTTTCCTCTGCGAGACGGTCCGGGGCGAGCTCCCCGAACGCCTCCGCCGCTGGAGCGAGGAGGTCGAGTACAGCACGGAGAACGTGGGGCGGCTGATGGATGGAGATAAATTTTGAAAGACCGTTTTATTGCCTTTGTAGGGACGGCTCTCAGCCGTCCGCGTCGTCGAAGCGCCCCGTAGGGCGCGATCCCCTGATCGCGCCGCCTCCCCGCGCAACGCGCGGGGCGTGATATGACGTCGAAACATGGCGCAACGCGGAGCGATCAGGGGATCGCTCCCTACGGCGTGGGCGGGAATCGTTACGGCGGACGGCTGGGAGCCGTCCCTGCGAACGCATCCCGACAAGTCCCGCTGTTTCCGACCTCACTTTTTCAAAACAAGACCGTGCCCGGAAGCGAATTTCGCTGCCGGGCACGGTTTTCCTATCGACGTTTACGCAGCGTTTTTTAATTCTCCTCCATCTCCCACTCGACGAACCCGCCGATGCAGACGACGTTTTTGTAGCCCTCGTCCACCAGGATCTGCGAGGCGTCCTCGGCGCGGCGGCCGGTCCAGCAGTAGACCAGGATCTCCCGATCCTTGTCGGGGAGCGGGTCAAAGTTGCCCTCCCGGATCTCGTCGATGGGGAGCAGGACCGCGTCGGGGATGTGGCCCGCGTCGAATTCCTCCTGGGTGCGCACGTCGAGGATCAGCGCGTCGGTGCCCGCCTCGATCTGGGCGCGGGCGTCCTGCATCGTCATGATCTTGTAGCCCTTGCCGCAGCCGGTCACGAGCAGGGCGAGGAGCAGCGCGAGGGCGATCACGAGGAAAAATCTCTGTCGTTTCATGCCGGGCACCTCAGAATATTACTTCTTTTCATGCCGCCGCAGCACCTCGGAGAGGGTGCGCATCATGGCGGGCAGGTCGATGGGCTTGGCGATGTGTCCGTCCATGCCCGCGTCCCTGGCGGCCTTCACGTCCTCGGCGAAGGCGTTGGCGGTCATGGCGATGATCGGGAGAGAGGCCAGCTCCGGGTTGGAGAGCTCGCGGATGGCGCGGGAGGCGGCGTAGCCGTCCATGATCGGCATCTGAATGTCCATCAGGATGCCCTGATACTCGCCGGGCCGGGAGGCGGCGACCTTCTCGACGGCCTCCCTGCCGTTCTCGGCGGAATCGAGCTCGAAGCCCGCGTCCTCCAGCAGGATCGTGGCGATCTCGCGGTTGATCTCGTTGTCCTCCACCAGCAGCAGCTTGAAGCCGGTGAAGTCCATGGCCTCGACCGGTTCCTCGACGGCCTTTTCCCCGACGCCGGTCTCCTCGGAGATGGGGAAGTCCACGTTGATAATGAAGCAGGTGCCCTTGCCCAGCTCGGATTCCACGCGGATGTCGCCGCCCATCAGCTCGACGATGCTCTTGGTAATCGCCATGCCGAGGCCGGTGCCCTGGATCTCGGAGACGGACTTGTCGCGGGTGTAGGCCTCGAAGACCGTGGCGGCGAATTCGGGACTCATGCCCATGCCGGTGTCGCGCACCCGCAGCTCGTAGGAGCCGACGCCGTTCTTCGTCCCGGTCTGGGTCAGGCTGACCTTGACGCTGCCGCCGCTGGGGGTGAACTTGAAGGCGTTGCTGATCAGGTTCAGCAGCACGCGGTCGAGCAGCTTGCCGTCGCAGAGGACCATGCGGTCGTTGACGCCGCTGTACTCGACGGCGTAGCTCAGGCCCTTTTCAGACATCTGCGTGGCGAAGAGCTCCCGGACCTCCGCGACGCAGGAGACCAGGTCGGTACGCTCCGGGTGCAGCTCCATCTTGTCGTTCTCGACGCGGCTGAGCTCCAGCACGTCGTTGATCAGGCTCAGCAGGTGGTGGCTGCTCATTTCGATCTTGTTTAAGTATTCGGAGATCTTGGGCGGGAGGTCCTTTTCCTTCCGCGCCAGCTCCGTATAGCCGATGATCGCGTTCATAGGGGTGCGGATGTCGTGGCTCATGTTGGAGAGGAACTTCGTCTTGGCCCGGCTGCTCTCCTCCGCCTGGACCTTTTTCAGCTTCATTTCCAGCTCACGCTTCTGCGAGGCCCGGAAAACGCTCAGCATGATGAACAGGCCGACCGCGATGACGCCCATCTGTACGTAGCTGTCGCGGACCAGCTCGTCGTTGGCCCTGCTCATGGTCCGCTCCAGGAAGTAGTCCATGTCGGCGAGCTCGACCTCGCTCATCTCAACGCCGTGCTCCGCCATCTCCATCTGATTGTATTTGTTCAGCTCGTCGAGCACCTGGGCGGTGGTCTGGTTCGTGCTCTCCCGCAGCCAGAGCATCGTCGTGAAGAAGATCATGAACAGCAGCGCGACCCAGACCGAGGCCTTGCGGCCCAGGTGGTCCTTGTTATCGCTCTGGAAGGCGTAGCGGAAGAGGGCGAAGCCCAGGATGCACCAGACGATCAGGATCAGGTAGGACTCGCCGCTCAGCTTGCTGACGGACCAGATCGTGGGGACCATGAAGTAGAGGAACAGCAGGGTCGACACGACGATGCCGATCAGGCCGGTGACCTGCGGACGCGCGCGCTTGTCCGTCCCGGCCAGCTTGAAGGCCGCGAAGGAGGTGTATGCGTAGGCGATCAGGGCGCCGAGGGTGTTCACGTCCACGATCCAGCCGATGGCGGCGCGGCCGACGAAGGGCACGACCAGGCTGATGCCGATCAGGAAGAGGAAGGCGTTGGAGGGGCTGGCGGCCTTGTCCAGCTTGCCGAACCACTTGGGCAGGAAGCTGTTCTCACTCATGGCGTACATCAGGCGGCTGGCGGCGACGAAGTTGCCGATCAGGCCGGAGACAATGCCCGCCGTGACGGTGACGCCCAGGATGAACTGGCCCGCGCGTCCCGCGCTGGCGTCCAACGCGAAGAAGGTGGGCAGGCCCCGGACGCCGCTCTCCGCGCCCAGGTGGTTGACGTAGTCGACCCAGCTCGTATAGCCGGAGGGCACGATCGCGGCGGCGATGTAGACCAGGCCGACGTAGCAGACCGTTCCGGCCAGCAGGGCCAGGCCCATGACCCAGATGGATCTTTTCGGGGAGAAGTTGAACTCCTGCGTGGAGTTGGACACCGATTCAAAGCCCACGAAGGCCCAGGGGGTCAGGGCGATGATGTTGATGATCTGGCCGGCGCGGCTCATGCCGGTGGGGGCGTAGGAGGGGGTGATGGGCGCGACGCTGCCCGCGCCGTTCTTCGCGAACACGACCCAGATGCAGACCAGCACGCCGCCGAAGAGCAGGATCGCCATGACGATCTGCACCCAGGCCGCGACGCGCTTGCTGAGCAGGCAGATGAAGCCGGAGATCAGGATTGTCACGATGGTCAGCAGAACTTCGCCGAAGTACACGTCGTAGCCCGCGACGTTGTAATGGAAGCCCCACTGCAGCGCGGAGCCGAAGAGGAAGCGGGCGATCAGCACGATGGCGGTGGCGTTGGCCCAGATGATCGCCAGATAGACGAGCATCAGGAACCAGGCGCCGAGAAAGCCGTGGTCGAAGCCGAAGGCGCGGATGGCGTAGGTCATCGTGCCGCCGGCGTCGGGGTGGCGGTTCATCAGGAAGTGATAGTTGTAGCCGATGATGAACATGATGATCGCGCCGATCACCATGCCGAGGGCTGTCCCGAGAGGCCCGGCCAGCGGCAGGAAGGTGGTGCCGGGCATGACGACGCTGCCCCAGCCGACCGCGCAGCCCAGGGCCAGGGCCCAGGCGGCGAGCGGCGAGAGGTAACGGCGGAGGGTTTTCGGTTGAGCTTGTTGATCCATAGGCCCTTTCCTCTGCTTTCACGGAGCGGATAGTACCGTTCAGTTTATCATACTGCATTGTAACACAAAAGGACGGGGCTTTGCAAGAGGGCAAAACAATATAGCAAGATGCACGAAAACGGGGATGAAATACGGGAAATATATAAATTATAGAAGGGGGCGTCTTGTAGGGACGCTTGTAGGGACGCTTGTAGGGACGGCGTGTAGGGACGGCTTGTAGGGACGCTTGTAGGGACGGCTCTCAGCCGTCCGCCCACCAACGCCGCGCCAGGTATTTGGCTCCCCTGCAAGGGGAGCTGTCACCGCCGCTGCGCGGCGGTGACTGAGGGGTTTACACGCGGCGCAGACGCAACCCCCCCGGTCACGCGCGCTCCGCTTGCGTGACAGCCCCCCTTGCAGGGGGGCCAGAACACGCGGTCCGGCCCCGGCGCAACGCGGAGCGATCAGGGGATCGCTCCCTGCGGCGTCGGCGGAAATCATGACAGCGGACGGCTGAGAACCGTCCCTACAGGCGACGCTCAGGCGACGCTTCCCCGCATTTCCAAAATATTAACGCTTGACAAACCATGCAAAGCGTGCTTTAATACAGCAAACGACAAAACCGGCGAGGCGGAAGTAAAGCCGTGAGCGCGTCCACAGAGAGTCCCGGAGGCTGAGAGCGGGGCGAAAAGCGGCGCGGCACAATGGTCCGCTGAGGGCGGCGGGAAAGGCGTTTCGGAATGGAGCGCCGAGTATCGTCCGACGCTTTGCCCCCGTTAACGGGCAGGAGGGGTGATGGCCCTTTCACAGAGGCGGTCTGTTCGCGCAGACAAGCAAGGTGGCACCGCAGGAGCGTTCCTGTCCTTGTTTTCCCTTTGGGGGAAACGGGGGCATTTTTATTTTGCTTCAAAAAAATTTTTATTCATAAGGAGGACAAGACCATGAGCGAGAATACCATCCCCTACAAGATCTATCTTTCCGAAGAGGAGCTTCCCACAGCCTGGTACAACGTCCGCGCCGACATGAAGGTCAAGCCCGCGCCCTTGCTGAACCCCGGCACCGGCAAGCCCATGACCGCCGAGGAGCTGGGCGCCGTGTTCTGCGACGAGCTGGTGGCCCAGGAGCTGGACGACACCACCCCCTTCATCGAGATCCCGGCTGAGATCCGCGACTTCTACAAGATGTACCGCCCAAGTCCCCTGGTCCGCGCCTACTGCCTGGAGAAGAAGCTGGGCACCCCCGCGAAGATCTACTACAAGTTCGAGGGCAACAACACCTCCGGCTCCCACAAGCTCAACAGCGCCATCGCCCAGGCCTACTACGCCAAGAAACAGGGCCTGAAGGGCGTCACCACCGAGACCGGCGCGGGCCAGTGGGGCACCGCGCTCAGCATGGCCTGCGCCTATCTGGGCCTGGACTGCAAGGTCTACATGGTCAAGGTCAGCTATGAGCAGAAGCCCTTCCGCCGCGAGGTCATGCGCACCTACGGCGCGTCCGTCGTGCCCTCCCCCTCCATGACCACCGAGATCGGCAAGAAGATCCTGGCCGAGCACCCCGGCACCACCGGCTCCCTGGGCTGCGCGATCAGCGAGGCCGTCGAGGTCGCGGTGGGCAATCCCGGCTACCGCTACGTGCTGGGCAGCGTGCTCAACCAGGTCCTCCTGCACCAGAGCGTGATCGGCCTGGAGGCCAAGGCCGCCATGGACAAGTACGGCGTCAAGCCCGACGTCATCATCGGCGCGTATGCGGCGGCCATGGGCGGCGTGGACGCCATTATTTTCACGGCGGGCGTCGGCGAGAACAGCGC
>JAFSRS010000107.1 GCA_017445985.1 Oscillospiraceae bacterium
GAACCTTCGTATTTCCATGACCGAGGCCAATCAGGGCGTTTTGAACTTCTCCCACCTGCTGGACGCGCCGGCAGGCAAGCACGGCTTCGTCCGCGTCAAGGACGGTCATTTCGTCTTTGAAGACGGCACACGCGCCCGTTTCCTGGGTTTCAACATTGCCACCCGCTCCAATACCCCGACTCACGAGGACGCCGAGCGCCTGGCCGAGCGTTTCGCCAGCATGGGCGTGAACGTGATCCGCATGCACGCGGCCGACGCGCCGATCGGCGAGGGCGTCGGAAACTGGTCGAGCTGCAAGGAAGCTCCGCTGCTGGACTATGAAAAGGGCACGAGCCGCTTCTTCCATCCGGAGGGTCTGGATCGCTTCGACTATTTCGCCGCCAAACTCAAGGAAAAGGGCATCTATCTGCACGTCGATCTGCTGGTCGCCCGCAACTTCCCGGAAGGCGACGGGCTGGACTATCCCGGCGGCTTCCCGCTCTGCACCAAGCGCTATCCCGTCTACAACGCCCGCCTCATTGAGCTGCAGAAGGAATATGCCAAAGCCTACCTCTGCCATGTGAACCCCTACACCGGCCTCGCCCCTGTGGACGATCCGGCGGTCATCACCGTGCAGATGACGAATGAAGAGAGCGCCATCAAGGGCAATCCCGGCACGGAGGGCGTTGAGGTGTTGAAGCCCTACCGCGACGAGGTGCAGCAGCGCTTCAATGAGTTCCTGCTCATGAAGTACTACACCCGCGAGCGCCTCCAGGAAGCCTGGACGCTGGACGGCGTCTGCGCGCTGGGCGAGGACGAGGATCCCGCCAGGGGCACCGTGCGCGGCATCGAGGGCAACTTCTACCAGCCGACCAATGAGCCGATGGGCCAGTGGGACGCTCCCGACGGCCCTGCCCGCTACGCCGACTTCATGGAGTTCGGCACCTGGGCCAACCGCCGCTTTTATCAGGACATGAAGGATTACCTTATCTCCCTCGGCGTCAAGGTCCCCATCGCGGCCAGCAATCTGATGGCCGGCGCGGCGGACGTCTACGGACACCTGGACGGCGATCTGATGGAGAACAACAGCTACTTCAACCACCCGCTGCTGCCGGTGGTAAACGACACTTATATGGCCTTCGGCCCCACGGAGTATGTCTCCACGAACCCCTTGACCATGCAGACGGGCGTAGGCGCGATGGCGACCTCGATCCTGAGCCTCGGATCCTTGGCCATCGTGCGCGGCAAGCCCTTCATGATCACCGAGTGGAACGAATACGGCCTGCACCCCTTCCACTCCACCGCTTTTGTCCATACCGTGGCCTATGCCTGCCTCAACGACTGGGACGGTTTGATCCTTTACAACCACCACACCACCGAAACGCCGGACCTGGAGCCCGCCGACGAGATCACCACGATCTTCGACGCCTTCAACGATCCCGCCGTTATCTGCCAGTGGGGCTTTATGGCAAGTCTGTTCCTCAAAGGGATGGTCTCCACTGCAAAGTCCAACGTCGATGTGGTTTTCACCCAGAACGACTGGAAAACAAACCCCACCTTCGGCGAGATGCCGACCTGCTTCTTCCCTTATATCAGCTCTATGCGCAACGTCTTC
>JAFSRS010000108.1 GCA_017445985.1 Oscillospiraceae bacterium
CCTGTTTGGCTTGCTGTTTTTGCATCAAGTCTGGGATTTTATGCTCTGTTTTTCCACAATGTCACTTTATTCTGGCATTTTTCTTGACGGTAGAGATTGTTAAGGAGCTGTAGCAAGCCTTTCGTTTTGCTACAGCTCCTGTCGGCGAAGCCGACTGGGGGTTTTCCCCGCGAAGCGGAAATCACCCCGCCAACTCCCAAATTGTCTATCCAACTTTGTCTACACGCAAAACACCCCTCCCGCGCGGCGGAACAGCACGCGGGAGGGGTGTTTTAAATTAATACAAAAGTTTTACGCTTCCTCCGCGAACCATCTGCCGGCCAGCAGATAGCCCAAGGCAAGAAAGAGCTGGTAGCTCATGCCGGAGCGCAGGGCCGCGGCGGTGTAAGCTCCGCTTTGGTTCCAGTCGTACCAGACGAACAGATAGCAGCCCAGCTTGATCACGGCGGGCAGGAACCAGAGGACGCGGGAAACGGGACGGAGGGCGGCGAGGGGCCGGGTATAGGCTGCCGCGGCGAAGAGCGCCAGCAGCGCGCAGCACACCGCGCCCGCGAACATGCCCAGTTTCGTCCCGCCGGAGACCAGCGAGAGGACCGCCAGGAGCGCGAAGGGGACGGCGTAGACCCAGCTTTTCGTCTGCTTGATGAGCAGCAGGATCAGAAAGATCGTCACAACCACGTCCAGCGCGACGGTGAGCTGCACGCCGCTTTGAAACAGGACGCTCACCCGGATGATCGCGCTGACGGCCAGGGCCAGCGCCGCCCAGGTCGCGGCGGAGGCGGCGCGGATCTTTTCCCACATAGGCTCAGATCACGCGGACGCGCATGACCTCGCTCATCGCCTGGATGCGCGCGCCGACCTCGGCGGGCATGGACTCCCCCACGTCCAGGACGGTGTAGGCCACGTCGCCGCGGGCCTTGTTGATCATGTGCTCGACGTTGATGTTCTCGCTCGCCACCAGGTCCAGGATGCGGTTCAGCATTCCGGGCACGTTGCGGTGGATCACGCAGAGGCGCTGCTTGCCGACGCGGGCCAGCCAGACGTCCGGCAGATTGACCGAATTTTTCGTGTTGCCGTTGTGCAGATAGTCAGCCAGCTCCTGCGCCGCCATGACCGCGCACTTCTCCTCGCTCTCCGGGGTGGAGGCGCCCAGGTGCGGGATCGCGACGACGCCCTCGACGCCCTGGAGGGCGTTGCAGGGGAAGTCGGTGACGTAACGGGCGACCTTGCCGACGCTCAGCGCGGAGCGGATCGCGTCGTTGTCCACCAGCTCGCCGCGGGCGATGTTGATGATGCGGACGCCGGGCTTCATCTTGGAGATGGCGGCGGCGTTAATCATGCCGCGGGTCTCCGGGGTGCTGGTGACCTGCACCAGGATGTAATCGGCGTTGCGGTACACGGTGTCCAGATCGCGGGCGTGCTGGACCGCCGCGCGCAGCCGCCAGGCCGCGTCCACGGACATGTAGGGGTCGTAGCCCCAGACCTTCATGCCCAGGTGCGTCGCCGCGTTGGCGACCAGCGCGCCGATGGAGCCCAACCCGATGATGCCCAGGGTCTTGCCGTTGATCTCCGGGCCGACGAAGGCGCTCTTGCCCTTCTCGACCTCGGCGGCCACGTTCTCACTGTTCAGGCCGCTGGCCCACTTGATGCCGCCCACGATGTCGCGGGAGGCCAGCAGCAGGGCGCAGATGGCCAGCTCCTTCACCGCCTCGGCGTTGGCCCCGGCGGAGTTGAACACGGCGATGCCCTGCTCGGTGCAGCGGGCCACGGGCACGTTGTCGGTGCCGACGCCCGCGCGGGCGATGGCGGCCAGCCGGGGACCGAACTCCCAGTCGTGCAGCTTCGCGCTGCGGACCAGCAGGCCGTCGGGGTCCAGGGCGTCGTTGTTGAGCATCAGGCCGTTCTCGGCCAGCTGCTCCAGGCCCGTCTGGGCGATCTTGTTGAGGGTCTTGATCTCAAACATGGTGCGTTACCTCGTACTCCTTCATAAACTCCGCCAGCGCTTTCACGGCGGGGATGGGCTGTGCGTTGTAGATGCTGGCGCGGCAGCCGCCGACCAGCCGGTGACCCTTGACGTTCAGGAAGCCCTTCGCGGCGGCGGCCTTGCAGAAGTCCGCGTCGAGGTCCTTGTCGCCGGTGGTAAAGGTCACGTTCATGAAGCTGCGGGCCTCCCGCTCGGCGCAGCCGCGGAAGAGGCGGCTCTCGTCGAGGTAGTTATAGAGGATCGCGCTGCGCTCGCGCTTCAGGGCGTCCATGCCCTCCACGCCGCCGTTGCGCTCCACCCATTTCAGCATCAGGCCCAGCATGTAGATGTTGTAGCAGGGGGGCGTGTTGTACATGGAGTCCTTCTCGATCATGCGCTGATAGCTGAGCATCAGCGGCGTGTTCGGCAGCTCCTGCCCGGCCAGGTCCTTGCGGATCACGACCACGGTCAGGCCCGCGGGGGCCAGGTTCTTCTGCGCGCCCGCGAAGATGATTCCGAAGCGGCTCACGTCCAGGGGCTGAGTCAGGATGTCGGAGCTCATGTCGCTGACCAGCGGCACGCTCCCGGTCTCAGGGACGTAATGCCACTCGGTGCCGAAGATCGTGTTGTTCGCGCAGTAGTAGAAGTACCGCGCGTCGGGCATCAGCGTCAGCTCGTCCTGGCTCGGGATGTGGACGTTGTTGCCGAGGGAGGTGTCCGCGGCCACGTTGACGCGGCCGTACTTCGCGGCTTCCTTCGCGGCGATCTTGGCGAAGTTGCCGGTCACGGCGTAGTCCGCGTTGCCCTGCTCGCCCATCAGGTTCATCGGAACCATCGAGAACTGCAGGGACGCGCCGCCCTGGAGGAACAGCACCTCGTGGGTGTCGGGGACGTTCAGGGCCTTTTTGAAGTCGGCCTTGACCTCGTTGAAAATATCCTGATAGATGGCGGAGCGGTGGCTCATCTCCATCACACTCATGCCGGAGCCGCGGTAATCCACCAGCTCGGCGGCGGCCTGCTCAAGGACCTCCAGCGGGAGCGCGGAGGGACCGGCGGCAAAGTTATAGGTCGTTTCTCTGGACATGTTTTACAAAACCTCCCGATTCAGCTTGTAGGATTCGCTATTTAAAGATAGGTATAGTATAGCGATTTGAAGCAGGAAAGTCAAAGCGTCAACCCTACTAAGTTTTTGCCCTCCAGCCCGATAATTTTGACGTTTCTGATAAGTCCGTGCAGGTCCTCGCCCTCCGCGCGGACCAGACAGTAGTTTTCGCTGTGCCCCTGCCAGAGCCCGTCCTGCTCGGTTTCAAAGAGGACGGAGCGCGTTTCGCCGAGCTGGGCGCGGAGGTAGGCGTCCTCCAGCTCGTCCGCGACGGCCTGCGCCCTGCGGGCGCGGGCCTCCTTCACGGCCCGGGGGAGCTGGTCCGGCATCCCGGCGGCGCGGGTGCCGGGGCGGACGGAGTAGGGGAACACGTGCATCGCGGCGAAGCCGATCTCCCGGAGAAAGGCCAGCGTCGATTCAAAATCCGCCTCCGTCTCGCCGGGGAAGCCGGTGATCAGGTCGGCGGTCAGGGCGCAGCCGGGGAAGGTCTCCCGCAGCGCGTTCACAGCGCGGCGGAAGCCGTCGCAGTCGTACTTCCGGCGCATGGCGGCGAGGGTCCGGTCACAGCCGGATTGCAGGGAGAGGTGGAAGTGCGGACAGACGTTCCCCAGTTCAGCCAAACGGCGGCAGAAGTCCGGCGTCACGACCGTGGGCTCCAGCGAGCCGAGGCGGACGCGGCAGCGGGGCGCGGCTCCGGCGATCGCGGCGATCGCGTCGGCCAGCCCGGCGCCGTTTTGAAAATCCTTCCCGTAGGAGCTGATCTCGATCCCGCTGACGACGATCTCCAAAAAGCCCTCCGCTTGCAGCCGCGTTGCCTCCGCCGCGGCGTCGGCGAGGGGCATGCTGCGGACGCGGCCCCGGGCGTAGGGGATGATGCAGTAGGCGCAGAAGTTGTCGCAGCCGTCCTCGATCTTCATATAGGCGCGGGTGCGGCCCTCCATCGGCCCGGCGGGGAGGGGCTCCAGCGTCAGGCGGCGGAAGGGGTCGTCGATCTTTCGTTCCCGCTGACGCTCCGCCGCGGCCCGCTCCACCGCGTCCACGAAGGCCATCCGGTCCCCGCTGCCGTAGACCACCTCCGCGCCCAGGGCCTCCGCGTCCTCCGGGCTGAGCTGGCTGTAGCAGCCGCAGACCGCGGCGACGGCGCCGGGGTTGTCGGAGAGCAGACGGCGGACGGCCTGGCGGGACTTGCGCCCGCTCTCGGCGGTGACGGCGCAGGTGTTGACGATCACCACGTCCGCGTCGCCGCCCTCCGTGGGGGCGTGGCCCCGCGCGCGCAGCAGCTTTTCGATCGCCTGCGTTTCAAATTGGTTGACCTTGCAGCCCAGGGTCCGGATCGCGTACTTCATTTTTGTCTTGTCCTTTTTCTAAGTTGTGATAAAATAGATATATTATTCTAATCGGAAGTGATGTAAATGTCAATCTATCTTGACAACGCCGCGACGACGCGGGTCTGCCCGGAGGCGGCGGAGGCCGCCATGGAGGCCATGACCCTCAGCTACGCGAACCCCAACTCGCCCCACGCCATGGGCCGCGCCGCGAAGGCCCTCATGGAGCGCGGGCGGGAGCGGGTCGCGAAGGCCCTCGGCTGCGACAAGGGGGAGCTGTATTTCACCTCCTGCGGCACCGAGGGGGACAACTGGGCCCTCCGGCGCGGGGCGGAGTACAACGCCCGCCACGGCCGCCATATCCTCAGCTCCGAGGCCGAGCACCCGGCGGTCATACGTACCCTCGACGAGCTGGAGAAGCGCCAGGGCTTCACCGTGACGCGCCTGAAGCCCGCGCCGGACGGCAGCGTTACCCCGGACGCGGTGCTGGACGCGCTGCGGGAGGACACCTGTCTGGTGAGCCTGATGACCGTCAACAACGAGACCGGCGCGGTGACGGATATCGCGGCGATCGTCCGGGAGGTCAAGGCGCGGAACCCCCATACCCTGATCCACACCGACGCGGTGCAGGCCTTTTTGAAGGTGCCGCTGAACGCCCGGAGCCTCGGCGCGGACCTCATCACCCTCAGCGGGCATAAAATACACGCCCCCAAGGGCGTGGGGGCGCTGTACGTGCGGCGCGGCCTGAACCTCCCGCCCCTGCTGACCGGCGGGGGACAGGAGGAGGGGAAACGCTCCGGCACCCAGGCGGTCGAATTGATCGCGGCCTTCGGCGCGGCGGCGGAGGCGGGGGCCCGCTCCTTCCGGGAGGACGCGGCGCGGATGGCCGCGCTCCGGGAGCACGCCGTGGAGCGGCTGACGGCGGAGGTCCCGGGCCTGCTGACGATCGGCGGCGGGGCGCCGCAGATTTTAAGCATTTCCCTTCCCGGCTGGCGGAGCGAGGTGCTGATGAACTATCTGGAATCGAAGGGTATTTCCGTGGCGAAAAGCTCCGCCTGCAAAAAAGGCGGGCGCAGCCAGGTCCTCACGGCGCTGAAGCTCCCCGCCCCGGTGATCGACGGCGCGATCCGCGTCAGCCTCTCCCGTGAGACGACGGCGGCGGAGATCGACGCCTTCTGCGACGCCCTCGCGGAGGCGAGAAGGACGATCCGGGGAAGCGTCAGATAATATGAATCCGGACAGGGGAAATCGAGATTTCCCCTGTCCGGATTCTTTCTTCATTTCCGCCGCAGCAGCGGTTTTCGCTGCTTCTTCTCCGGCGGGGCGGGCTCGGTTTTCGGGATCGGCTCGCCGGTTTTCGGGTCGAAGCGGTCCATTTCGACGTAGATCTCCGGCTCGATGGGGAGATCGCTGCGCTTGAGCTTGCGGTTCACCAGGCTGCGGAGGAAGGCGTAGAGCACCACGAAAACCGGGACGCCCAACAGCATGCCCGCGAAGCTGAACAGCCCCGCGCCGAGGATGATGGAGAACATGATCCAGAAGCCCTTGATGCCGACGCTGTTGCCCAGGATGCGCGGGCCCAGCACGTTGCCGTCGAACTGCTGGAGCAGGATCACCCAGACGCCGAAGATCAGCGCCCGGAAGGGGTTTTCGATCAGGATGAAGAGCGTACCGATCACGCCGCCGATCACCGGCCCGAAGAAGGGGATGACGTTGCTGACCGCGACGACGCTGCTGGCGAGGATCGCGTAGGGGATCCGGAAGATCAGACAGCCGACGTAGCAGATCACGCCGATGATCAGGCTGTCCAGCAGCTTGCCGGACAGATAGCTCATAAAGACCTGGTTGATAAAGCGGACGCTCTTCAGGATCTCCTCCGAGGCCTCCAGGGAGAAGATGCAGTAGAGCAGCTTCTTGCAGTGCGCGGAGAAGCCCTCCATGTCGTAGAGCACGTAGACGCTGACCACCACGCCGATGATGATGTTGTAGATGCCGCGGAAAACGTTGTAGACGTTACTGGCCACGCTGCCCAGCAGTCCCTTCATCTCAGGCAGCAGGTTGTTGGTCGCCCACTTGACGATGCCTTCGCTCAGGTCGCCGAAGGCGCCGCGGATCGTGGCCTCGATCTCCGGATAGTCGGTCAGGGTGCGCTGGATCCACTCGTCCGCCCGGGAGATATAGGCGGAGGAATTGACCACCAGCCGCTCGATGGAGAGATAGAGCTGCGGGACGACCAGCATACCCAGACCCACCAGCAGCAGGATCAGCGAGATGATGCAGAGAAAGACGGAGAAGCCTCGGGTCAGCTTCGGCTGGAGCTTGTCCTTCTTCGGACTGTTGCGCAAAAGAGCGAGGAACAGCGGCGCGAATACGTTGCGCGAATAGATGCGCAGCAGGGGATAGAGCAGATAGGCGATCACCAGCCCCCAGATAAAGGGACTCAGGATCTCCAGGAGCCGTTTGAGCGCCACGCCCAGCCAGCTCAGATTGGATATGATCTGGAAGAATACGATCGCCGCCGCGATCACCAGAAAGGCGGTTACGCCCCAGTACAGATACTTTTTGTCCCAGCGGAAATTCCGCATATCGCCGCGCCCCCTTTCCTATCGGACAGGTACAGCATACCCCAAGCGGGCGGTTCCGTCAAGGAGAAAAAGGGGGAAGGGGAGAGTAGGGAATAGGGAATAGGGAGGGACA
>JAFSRS010000109.1 GCA_017445985.1 Oscillospiraceae bacterium
AGTCCCTCCATCGCCGTAGGGAGCGATCCCCTGATCGCTCCGCGTTGCGCCGCGTTTCAACGTCGGATTCCGCCCCGCGCGAAGCGCGGGGCGGCGGCGCGATGTGGGCATCGCGCCCTACGGGGCGCGTCTGGACCGCGGACGGCTGAGAGCCGTCCCTACGTCCACCCCACCTCCTACCTCCTACCTGGTTTCTAATCCCTAATCCCTAGTCCCTCATCCCTTTTCCCTAGTCCCTTTTCCCTTTTCCCTTATCCCTTTTCCCTTTCCGAAACTTTTACTTGTAAAATCCCAAAAATATGAGTATGATGGTTCCGGAATCATTTTCTTCTTCACAGGAGGAACGTATATGAAGCTGTACAATCTGGATATCCCCGTGAAAAACGCCCCGGCGCTGGACCCGGGGTTCATCCCGCTGGGGCTGTTTGACCGCGCTTTCCTCAAGGGCGCGGAAAAGCCCCTCGGCCTGGCGGTCGAGCGGGCGGGCGGCGAGATGGCGAGCGTCCGCACCTTCATCCACGGCACGCCGGACTACGCCGAGGCGGACTGTTACTATGCCGAGCGCTTGGTGAAGACCCTGCTCTGGCTCAAGGGCGGCTGGCGCGTCTACGTCTGCGGCGACGAGACGGTCTACAACTATCTGAAGGCCGCCTACGCCGACGGCGGGTCTCAGGACTTCGACTATCATTTCATGGGCGACGTGTTCCAGCACCCCTTCGAGGTGGTCCGGACCGATACGCTCCCGGAGGCCTTCGACGCGCCGATGGCGATGGGCGGGCATCTGGAGGGCTGCCGGATCGGCTTCGACGCGGGCGGCAGCGACCGGAAGGTCAGCGCCGTCGTCGACGGCGAGAGCGTCTACAGCGAGGAGGTCGTCTGGTTCCCGAAGATCACTGCCGACCCGGACTACCATTATAACGGCATCGTTGCCGCGCTGAAAAGCGCCGCCGAGCACCTGCCCCGCGTGGACGCGGTGGGCGTTTCCAGCGCGGGCATCTACATCAACAACCGCACGATGAACGCCTCCCTGTTCCTGGCGGTGCCGAAGGAGCTCTACGATCTGAAGGTCCGGGACATCTACATCCGGGCGATCAAAGACACCTTCGGCGACGTGCCCTTCGCGGTGCTGAACGACGGCGACGTGAGCGCGATCGCGGGCATGATGAGCCTGGGCGAGCCGGGCGTGCTGGGCATCGCCATGGGCACCAGCGAGGCCGTCGGCTTCGTGGACGGCGAGGGGCGGGTCACGGGCTGGCTGAACGAGCTGGCCTTCGTCCCCGTGGACGCCGCCCCGGACGCGATGGAGGACGAGTGGAGCCACGACATCGGCTGCGGCGTCAAGTATTTCTCCCAGGACGCTGTCATCAAGCTGGCGCCCCGCGCGGGCGTGGAGCTGGACCCCGAACTGTCCCCGGCGGAGAAATTGAAGGTCGTCCAGAAGCTGATGGAGGCCGACGATCCCCGGGCCGCGGCGATCTACGACAGCATCGGCACTTACCTGGGCCACACGCTGGCGTATTACTACAGCTACTATCAGATGAAGCACGTCCTCCTGCTGGGCCGGGTCATGAGCGGCAAGGGCGGGGACCGCATCCTCGCGGAATGCCTCCGCGTCCTCCACGACGAGTACCCGGAGCTGGACGGCAAGCTCTTCCCCAGCCTGCCCGACGAGAAGTTCCGCCGGGTCGGCCAGAGCGCCGCTGCGGCGAGTTTGCCGGCGATCTCGAAGTAAGGCCGTAGCACGCTGTAACAGCAAAAACTTACCATATCAGCAGATCTGCGGTTCTCCCTCTCCTGCCCTTCGGGCACCCTCCCCCGCTGGGGGAGGGAACCAAATCGTTACGCTGCTGCGTCGGTCTGAGGCTGGCGCTGCCGTTGACCTCCCCTTTTCCCTCCCCCAGCGGGGGAGGGTGCCGCCCG
>JAFSRS010000110.1 GCA_017445985.1 Oscillospiraceae bacterium
CTCGCCAAATCCCAATTTGTCTACACGCTGCGGGCCGCCGAGGGCGGCGGCCCCTACATCGTATCATTCAGCCAGAGCTTGCGAGAGGAGAAGGCTATGATTTCAGATGAGACCTTATGCTGGGGCACGGAGAAGAGCTGCATCCGGGAGATTTTTGAATACGGCCTGCGGCGGAAGGCGGAGCTGGGGGAGGACAAGGTCTTTGATTTCAGCCTCGGCAATCCCAGCGTGCCCGCGCCGCCGGAGGTCCGGGCGGCGATCCTCCGGGCGCTGGACGATCCCACGGTCCACGGCTACACCGTCGCTCCGGGGCGCGTTTCGCTGCGGGAGAAAATCGCGGGGGAGCTGAACGGGCGCTGCGGCTCGCGGCTGGGGCCGGAGGACATCTACGTCACCTGCGGCGCGGCGGCGGCGCTGGCCTCCGCGATGAAGGGCCTGACGAGGCCGGGCGAGGAGGTCGTAGCCCTCGCGCCCTACTTCCCGGAGTACGCGGTCTTTGCCAGGGGCGCCGGGGCGCGGTTCCTGTCCTGCCCGCTGCGGTCCGCGGACTTGCAGCTCGATCCGGCGGCGCTGGAGGGCGTATTGACCGAAAAGACCGCGGTGGTTTTGGTTAATTCTCCGAATAACCCCTCCGGCGCGGTGCTGAACGCGGAGAGTCTGGGCACGCTGGCGGAGGTCATGGAACGGGCGGAGCGGCGCTTCGGCCACCCGATCTATCTGGTCAGCGACGAGCCCTACCGGGAGCTGGTCTACGAGGGCGCGACGGCGGAAAGCCCGCTGCGTTATTACGACGATACGATCGTCTGCTATTCCTGGAGCAAGTCCCTGTCCCTGCCGGGGGAGCGCGTCGGCTACTTCGCGGTCAGCGACCGGGCGGCAGGGCGGCGGGAAATATACGCTTCCATGGCGGGCGCGGCCCGGGCTTACGGCTACGTGAACCCGCCGAGCCTGATGCAGCGGGTGGCGGAGGACTGCGTGGGCCTTGCGCCGGACCTTGAAGCGTACAGAAAAAACCGCGCCGCGCTCTGCGAGGCGCTGGACGCGGCGGGCTTCTCCTATATCCGGCCCGACGGGGCCTTTTACCTGTTCATCCGTTCCCCGGAGCCGGACGCGAAGGCCTTCAGCCTGCGGGCGCGGGAACACGGGCTGCTGCTGGTGCCCTCGGACGATTTCGGCGTCGGCGGCTTCGTCCGCGCGGCCTACTGCGTCGCGCCGGAGGTCATCGAGCGGGCGGGACCGGCCTTCGCGGCGCTGGCGGGGGAGTACGGGATAACGTGAAGCGGAATGGAATGCAAATGAATTTGGTGCGGGCGACCACACAGGGTCGCCCCTACATTCAACATTTCTACAAATCCCAATTTACATTGGAACGATATTTGTCTACAGTCTGAACGGGCCGCCGATGGCGGCCCGTTCTGCGCTATCAATTTTGCTTACCCTATCGTCTGCGCTTCCACGATCGGGCGGGTCTCCTCGCCGGTGAAGAAGGCCTTGCAGACGGCCCCCTCCGGGCAATCGCTGAGACGGAGGACGTTCACGCCGAAGCCGACGGCCTTCTGCTGCATGCCCAGGAACTGCCCGTCGGCGCCGTACCAGGCGAAGGAGGCCGTGGCCCCGCCCAGGAAGTTCAGCACCGTGACTTTCAGCTCGTCGCCCTGCCGCTGCGCGGCGGTGACGGCGATCTCACGGTCCGCCGCGTCCGTGTCGGGGTAGCGGAGCCTGTAGAGCGTGCGGCCCTCGTCCCCGTTGGCGAACCAGACCACGCGCCCGTTCCAGACCACCGGCTGACAGTCCCCGGAGAGGCGGGCGTCGGTGAGCAGATAGCGGTCCGTCAGGGGCGTCGCGTTGCCGTTCAGGAACACGTAGCGGACGCCGAGGCATTCGTTCACGTCGTCCTCGCCCATCTGGTATTCCTCCCACAGCAGGCAGAGCACCTCGTCGCTGAGCCGCACCAGCCAGGGCGTGCTGGCGCACTTCTTCGAGGAAACGTAGTCGGTCAGGACGTTCACGACCACGTCGCTGCCGTCGCAGCTGTCCGCGGGGGAGCTCATCACGACGACGTTGCGGTATTCCTGACCGTCCGCCTCCCCGTCGGCGCGGTTGACCGCGGCGGTGAAGGCTCCCTCCGTCGCGGCGAAGCCTCCCACGCCCACGCCGGTGTAGTTGGCCCCGATGGAGCCGGGGATCGTCAGCAGCTCGAGCTGGGACATGGAACCCGGGTCGATGAGCCGGTGGACGACCACGCTCCGGGGGTAGGCGTCGCCGTGGTCGAGCAGGGCGAAGCCGTCCTCATAGGGGAGGACGAACTGGTTGAAGGAGTGGCTGACGTGGAGGACCTGATACATGCCGACGTCGTTGACGACGCTCATCGTCTCCGTGTCGATCCAGATCGTGAGCTGGGATTGGTGATAAACGTTTCCCGTCTTGTACCGCTGGCGGGAGGTGTGGATCATCAGGCTGTTCCCGTTCTCCGCCATCCGCAGGCTCCCGGCGTTGAAGGGGATCGTGGTGTAGCAGTCCCGCACCGAGGCCGCGTCGATCCGGTTCCAGTCCTTGTCGTAGCGCGTCACGCGGATGACCTCGAGGTTGGGGTCCTCGTCCATGTTCTTCTGCCCGGTGACGACGTAGTAGTAATTCTCCCCGGCGAAGAAGCCGCCGAAGATCGGCAGCTCGGTCTCCAGCGTCGTTTCGCTCAGCAGCTCGTCCTCCGCGCTGTAGCGGCTGAGATACAGGACGCCGTTGGCCATTCCGACCCGGTAGGTGACGCAGAGCAGGCTCCCGTCCGCCTGAGGGACCGCGTAGTTCGTGACGACCTTGCCCCAGCGGGGGGTGTACTCGCTCTGCAGCGCCGCTTCGTTCGCCGCCTCCGGGATCTCGCCGTTCGGCCCGATGGGGGTGTCCGGGTCGGGCTGCGGCTCCGGCTCCGGGTCCGCGCCGACGGCGGAGGGCAGGAGGACGGTCTCCAGCGCGTCGGGCTCCGCGTCACGTTCCTCGAAGGTGAGGATGCTCTCCCAGCGGGCATAGAGGTCCGTGCCGTTGGGGAAGCGCATGCCGACCGCGGCGAGGTCGTCGCCGTCGGGGCTGAGATACCAGCCCGTGAAGCGCCAGCCGGGGCGCGTGGGGGCCTCCGGCAGCGCCGTCAGCTCAAAATTCTCATCCTCGGAGAGCACCAGCTCCGTCGAACCGCTCAGGGTGCCGCCGCAGGGATGCAGCCCCACCAGGACGGAGCCCCACCACATCACGTACAGCGTCTGGTCGGTGTCAAAGCTGTACACGGGGAACGGGCCCTCCGCCGGGTCGAGCAGGTTCATGCCGTTCCCGTCGGTATAGTACCAGCAGTGGAAGTGCGCGCCGAAGAAGGGCTCCAGCGACGGCAGCGCGGGGAAGGGATAGCCCTCGGCGGCCAGCAGCGTGTACGGGAGCAGGCTCGACCCGCCGTAGAGGAAGAGCCGGTGCAGCGTCACCTGGTTCTCGCCGAGCTGAAAGCCCGTGAACATGATGGACTCGATCTCGCCCTCCAGCCGGATGCCCGCCAGCAGCGCGGCCTCGTCCGGGAAGCGGACGATCATTTTCAGGCTGCTTTCGCAGATCGCGTTCTCGCCCAGCACCCGCAGCGACGAGGGCATTTCCAGATAGGTCAGGGCGTTGCAGCCCCGGATCGCCCGCGCGCCCAGGCGGAGGAGGCCCTCCGGCAGGATGAGCTGGTTCACAGAGGAGTTGAGGAAGGCGCCGGTGGCCAGGACCTCGACCCCCGCGGGGACCTCGTAGCGCTCGTCGTCCTTGCCCTCCGGGTAGAGGAGCAGGGTCTTGCCGTCTTTGGAAAAGAGGACGCTGCCGACGTCACAGAGGGCCCCGTTCTCGCCGCTGACCGTGATCGAGGCCAGGGAGGAGCACTGACAGAAGGCGGCCTCACGGACCTCCGTCACGGTCTCGGACAGCTCCACCTCGCTCAGCTTGGAGCAGTTGACGAAGGAGTAGCTGCCGACGGCGGTGACGCCGGACTCCACAGAAACCTTCGAAATGTTGTCCCGCACCAGGTCCCAGGGCGGGGGCAGGTTCGGTTCGTAGTCCGGCATTGCGCCCGTGCCGGTGATCCGCAGGGTGTTGTCGCCGTCCAGCTCCCAGTGCAGGCCCTCGCCGAAGTCGCCGGATTCGAGGGTCTCCGCCGAGAGCGCGGGGAGCTGCCAGCTCAGCAGCAGGCACAGCGCGAGCAGCAGGCAAAAACAGGAATGAAAAACGGTTCGCTTTTGCATGGGATGCTCCTTTCTCCGCTTACGTGAAATGATGGTTGTACTTCCGCTTTCAGCATACCGCAGGGAGCGGGATTTTTCAACAACTATCGTTTCGGCGCAAAGCAAATCGGGAGTTGGCGAGGCACCGATTTGCCCCCCCTGCAAGGGGGGCTGTCGCGTGAGCGAAGCGAACGTGACTGGGGGGTGCCGTGTGGGCCGCGATAGGACCCCTCAGTCACCGCCGCAAGCGGCGGCGACAGCTCCCCTTGCAGGGGAGCAAATGGTGTCGGCGCATCACCTCGCCAAATCCCAATTTAACCCAGCGCCTGCGCCGGGGCGAGGGGGCGATCGCGGCCGTCGGTGAAGAATACCCGCAGCTCCGCCGCGTTCTCCGGGGCGTTCTCGAATTCCAGGTAATTGATCCCGTAGACCAGCTCCCTGCCGCGCACCTCCAGCAGCCGCCCGTCGGCGCGGTACCAGGCGCAGAGCAGCTTCGCGCCCTCCGCGTGGCAGAAGGCCGTCAGGCGCAGCGCCCCGTCCTCCGTCTCCGTCTCCGTGACCGCGGCGGCGGCCCCGTGGGTGTCCACGTCGGGACAGCGCAGGCCGTACAGCGTCCGCCCGCCCGCGCCGTCGTCCGCGAACCAGACGACACGGTCCTGCCAGACGATGGGCTCACAGTCGGCGCTCAGGCGGGGGCCCACGAGCCGGAACACATCGGACAGCGGCGTCCCGCTGCCGTCAACGAAGGTATAACAGAGGCACTGATAAGCGGCGGAATACCGGTTCTCCACCAGATATTCCTCCCACAGCACGCAGCACAGGTCCGGCCCCAGGCACGCCAGCCGGGGGACGCCCGCGGACTTGTCTTCGGTAGTGTAATCGGTGAGGCGGATGGCGGCGACCTCGCCCTCCTCGGCGCTGCCCGCCGCAAGGCCAAGCAGCAGCACGTCGCGGAATTCCCGCTCGATCCCCTGGATGACGTAGCTGGTATAGCCCGTGGCGAGGCTGTGGTCGATGCTGTTGATCGCCGCGAGATAACCCGCGTCCGTACGGACGAAACCGCCCACGCTGACGCCGGTGCAGTTCGCCCCGGTGCTGCCGGGGATGGAGAAGAGGTTTACGCGGGTAAAGCGTGGGTAGGTCTGGCTGCGGGCCTCCGGGACCCAGGTCAGCACGACGCTCCGCGGGTAGGCGTCGCCGTGGTCGAGCAGGGCGAAGCCGTCCCCCTCCGGCAGCGCGAACTGGTCAAAGGAGTGGCTGACGTGGTTCGCCTGGAAATCGCCCAGGCCGTTGCGGACCGTCATCGTCTCCGTGTCGATCCAGAGCGTGAGCTGGGACTGGTGCCCGTCGTAGCGCAGGCGGGCGGTGTGGACCAGCAGGGTCGTGCCGTTTTCCGCCATCCGCAGGCTGCCGGAGTGGAAGGGCTCCACGGTGTAGCAGGCCCGGACGGAGACGGCGTCGATCCGGTTCCAGTCCCGGTCATAGCGGGTGACGCGGATGACCTCCAGCGTGTCGTCCAGCATCCGGTTCTCCTGCCCGCTGGCGACAAAATAATAAGTCTCTCCTGCGAAGAAGCCGCCGTACAGGGGCAGCTCGAGCGGGACCGTCCGCTCGTCCAGCAGCGTTCCGTCGGAATCATAGCGGCTGACGAGCAGCTTCCCGTCGGCATAGCAGACACAGCTCAGGCTCCCGTCCGCCTCCGCCGCGAGGACCTGCTTCAAGGGGTGAGCCCAGCGGGCAGTGCTGTAGTATCCGAGGGAGCTTGCGGTCCCCGCCGGACGCGCCAGACTCTGACTGCCCAGCATCCAGGCGTCGCCGTCCCGCATGCCGCGCTCCGCCAGCAGCTCCCAGTGGGCGTAGAGCGCGCCCAGCTCGCCCAGCGCGTCCCCGGCTTCTACGCGCTCGCCGCCATCCCGCGCCGTGTACCAGCCCAGGAAGCGCCAGCCCGCGCGGCCCGGCTCCGGCGGAAGCTCCGACAGGACCCAGCCCTCATCCTCGTGGAGCGCCACGGAGTCCGGCCCGTTCAGCGTGCCGCCGCAGGCCATCAGCTTCATCCGCACGGCGTTCCAGTATTCCGCCCGGAGCGTCAGGTCCGTGTCCCAGGTATACGTCAGCTCGGAGGTGACCGGGACCGTCTCCGCCCCGTCCGTCATGGTCCAGCGGCGGAAGTGCCTGTCGCCGTCGTCCGGCGCGTCCGGCAGGGCGGGGAAGGGCCAGCCCTGGACGGCCAGCAAAGAGATCCATTCGCCGCTCATGCGGAGCGTGATCCGGCGCGTCGTGACGGCCTCGCCCGCGACGGAGAACTCGATCAGCTCCGCTTCCTCCAGGCTCCCGACCCGGATGCCCGCCAGCAGCGCCTCCGGCCCGGCGAAGCGGAGCTGCATGGGCTGACCGCCGTAGCCGACGCGCACGGCGAAGTCCCCCAGCTCCCGCAGCGAGGCGGGCAGGTCCAGGGCGTGGAGATCGGCGCAGTAGTAGATGCCGTCCCGGTCGATCCGCCGGAGGCCGTCGGGAAGGGTCAGCTCCCGCAGCCCGTTGACGATGCAAAACGCGCGCCGCCAGATCACCTCGACCCCCGCCGGGACAGCGTAGACCTCGTCGCCGTGATGGGGCGGGTAGTTATAGAGCACCGAGCCGTCTTTGGCGTACAGCACGCCGTCCACGTCACAGAGGTATGGGTTGTCCGGGCTGACCTCGATGCGCTCCAGGGCGGAGCAGGAGTTATACAGCAGAGCGGGCTCCACCCCCGCGCCCAGGCGGAGGGTTTTCAGCAGGTAGCATTGACTGACGGCCTCCGCCATGCCCGTCACGCCGTCGGGGATGCTCAGCTCCTCCAGGGCGGAGCAGCGGTGGAAGGCGTAGCGGCGCAGCCCGGTCACCGTGCCGGAGAGCGCGACCTCCCGCAGCTTGCCGCAGTTGGAGAAGGCGTAGCTGCCGACGGAGGTCACGCCCTCCCCGACGCGGACCGCCAGGATCTCCGGCGCCAGGGGCTGCCAGGGCGCCTTGTCGCCGTAATATTCCCAGTCGTCCATCTCCCCGGCGCCCTCGATCCAAAGGGTGCCGTCCTCGTCCAGCGTCCAGGTCAGGCCGTCCCCGCAGACGCCGGAGCGCTCCGGTTCCCCGTCGGCGCGGGCGGGCAGCAGGGGAGAGAGGACCAGCAGAAGCGTCAGCAGCAGGGACAGACGGCGGCGTGCTTTCATTTCGGTTCAGCTCCTTTGCGGTTTGTGATACAATCAGCATACACCCTTTTTCCCGTTGCGTAAAGCGTTTAAATATGATACAATCCCGAACTATAATTACGGTAACGCATTGTACAAAGGAGGCTTTTCCCGTGCTGAAAAAGCTTCTGCCCTGGGCGAAGGAATTCGTGGAGCGGGCGGACATGGTGCTGTTCTCGCTCTGCATGACCTGCTCCGTGTTCGGCCTGGTGGTGATCGCCAGCGCCACGTCCAACAGCAAGGAGGGCAGCGCCCACTATCTGCTGATCCAGATCATCGCGATTTTGATCGGGGTCGGCCTCTTCGTGCTCTTCACGGTCATCGACATCGACGTGATCGCGGACAAATGGGTGCTGCTCTATCTCGCCAGCGCCCTGCTGCTGCTGGCCTTGATCCCCTTCGGCTACGAGGACGACACCGGCAACAAAAGCTGGCTGCGCTTCGGCCCCATCGGCATCCAGCCCAGCGAGATCGTCAAGATCGTCTATATCATCGTCATGGCGAAGCACGTCAGCTATCTGCGGGAGTACCACAACCTCAACCACGTGCTGAGCGTGGCGCAGCTCGCGGTCCACTTCGCGATCCCCTTCGGGATGGTGGTCGTGATCTCCAGCGACCTGGGCAGCGCCCTGATCTTCTTCTTCATCTTCCTGCTGCTGATCTTCGTCGCCGGGCTGCGCTGGTACTGGTTCGTGTTGGGCGCGGCGGCGATGGCCGGGGCGATCCCATTGATGTGGGGGATGCTCCGCGACTACCAGAAGGACCGCATCCTCGCGCCCTACGTCCCCTCCATCGACCCCAAGGGCGACGGCGTGCTCTGGCAGGCCAACCAGAGCAAGCTGGCCCTCGCCAGCGGCCAGCTCACCGGCACCGGCCTCTACAACGGCCCCCAGACCCAGAGCCAGGCCGTCCCCGCCCAGCACACGGACTTTATCTTCTCCGCCATCGGGGAGGAGCTGGGCCTGCTGGGCTGCATCGCGGTCATCACCCTGCTGCTGCTCATCATCCTCCGCTGCGTCCAGGTGGGCCTGCGCAGCCGGAACACCATGAGCATGCTGCTCTGCTTCGGCATCGCCGGGACCTTCCTGTTCCAGAGCTTCGTCAACATCGGCATGTGCACCGGCCTGACCCCGGTCATCGGCCTGACCCTGCCCTTCTTCAGCTACGGCGGCAGCAGCATGTTCTCCTTCTTCGCCGCCGCGGGACTCGTTTCCGGCATCAAGTTCCGGCCCAAGCCGGAGCGGTTCCGGAGGTACGGGTAAATTCAATTAGCAATTAGCAATGTGCAATGCGCAATGTGCAATGATGGTATCGCCTTCGGCGATGAATTTAAAATTGTCGCGAAGCGACACCACAATTGCACATTGCACATTGCTAATTGCACATTAGAAAGAGACAGGAGGAAAACCAAATGGATGCCATCAAATCCATGCCGCCCGCGGGCTTCGCGGTGATCGTCGTGATCGGGCTGCTGTTCATCCTCGCGCTGGGGCTGCTGATCTACGTGTACGTCCGCTACCGCGTCCTGACCGAGCAGGCCGAGGGCCGGGAGGAGGGCGCCGGCGGCTTCCGCGGGGCGGTGCTGGGGGACTATATCGACGCCTACCGGAAGTACGGCGCGGACGTGAACACCCCGGCCATCATCTCCGACGCGATCTCCACGCGCCTGGGCGCGCTGCTGCTCTGCGAGCGCTTTTTGAACAACGCGGTGAGCCTCTTCGTGACCCTGGGCCTCTTCGGGACCTTTTTGGGCCTCAGCCTCTCCGTCGCCTCCCTGACCGAGCTGATCGGCTACTCCAACACCAGCGAGTGGCTGAGCGTCCTCGACAGCGTGGGCGAGGGGCTCATGAGCGCCCTGAGCGGCATGGGCGTGGCCTTCTACACCTCTCTGGTGGGCGCGGGCTGCTCGATCCTGCTGACGATCCTGCGGACGATCCTGAACCCGGCGACCCAGCGCCAGCGCCTCGAGACCCGTTTGGAGCTCTGGCTGGATACCGAGGTCGCGCCGGGGCTCTTCACCGAGGCCGCGGGCGACGACGCCAGCCTGGTCAAGCGCATGATCGCCGCGATGGAGACCAGCGCGGAGGGCGTCAATTCCGCTCTCAAGACCGCGGCGGAGAGCTACATCAACGCGATGAACAACGCCGCCACGGTGCTGGTCCGCACCGCCGCGGCCAACAAGGACGCCGTCGGCGCCTTCGACAAGTCCATCGAGCGCTTCAACGACGGCGTACACGACTTCTCCGAGGTGGACTACAACCTCCGCGGCAGCATCGAGCGCATGGACCTCGCCGTCCGCGATCTCTCCAACGCCATGCGGGAGATCAACCGGAGAATGGAGCGTGAGCAGGCATGAGGCGGCAGTATTCGGGCCGCTCCGACGCCCTCGTGCGCACGGAGAGCGGCGAGCAGGGCTTCTGGCCCAGCTACGCGGACATGATGAGCGCCCTGGCGCTGATCCTGTTCTTCCTGATGCTGCTCAGCTACGTCCAGAACCTCATCACCGGCAACGACCTGCAAAACACCCAGGAGCTGCTGGCCGAGACCCGCGTCAGCCTCGCCGACACCCAGGACACTCTGGCCCTGACGCTGCGGGAGGTGGAGGAGGCCCAGGACAGCCTGGACAAGATCACCATCGACCTGGACGAGGCGCGGCTGCTGCTGGCCCAGCAGGAGGACGACCTCGCGGCGCAGGACAAGCTGCTCTCCGACCAGGCCGCCCTGATCGGGGAACAGGAGGACTATCTGAAGGCCGCCAGCGAAGAGCTGCTGGCCATGCGGAGCCAGATGCAGACCATCGCGGTGCTGCGGCTGAGCATCATAGAGCAGATCCGCGACGCGATGGCCGCCGTCATGGGCGACGCGACGCGGGTCAGCATCGGCAGCAACGGCAATATCATCCTCTCCGAGAGCATCCTCTTCGACACCGGCTCCAGCACCGTCAAGCCCGACGCGGCCCCGGCCCTGGATCAGCTCATCGAGGTATTCGCCGCCTTCCTCGCCGACGACGGGAACGCGAAGTACGTGGACAGCATCGTGATCTCCGGCCACACCGACTCCACCGGCTCGGAGGAGACGAACCGCGTCCTGTCCACCGACCGCGCCAACGCGGTGCTGGCCTATCTGATGGACCACGACGGCGGCGCGCTGGACGACTACGCCGCCTACTTCTGCGCGGCGGGCTACGGCGAGAAGCGCCCCGTGGCCAGCAATACCACCGCCGCGGGCCGGGCCGCCAACCGGCGGATCGAGCTCTCGATCATCCTGCGGGACGACACGGTGATGGAGATCGTAGAGAGCTATCTGGACATCGAGCTGCCGAGCATGCCCGGAACGGGAGAGGAGGCGGAGCCGTGACGCGCATTCTGATCTGCTCCGACTCCCACGGCGCCGCCCGGCGCATGGGCGAGCTCGTCGCGCTGGAAAAGCCCGACCTGCTGCTCTTCCTGGGCGACGGGGACATGGACCTGGAAAAGGTCCGCAAGCTGTACCCTGATTTAAAGACCCAGGCGGTCCGCGGCAACTGCGACCGCGCCACCGACGCCCCGCTCGTGCGGGTGCTGAAGCTCGAGGGCCGCACCCTCTATCTGAGCCACGGCCACGAGCACAACGTGAAATACGACAAGGCGCTGCTGCGGCTCCGCTACGCCGCCGCCGAGCGCGGGGCGAACGCCGCCCTCTTCGGCCACACCCACCAGCAGAGACTGGAGGACGAGAACGGCTTCCTCACGCTGAACCCCGGCAGCCTGAAAAACGGGAAATACGCGGTGATGGTCGTGGACGGGGAGAGCGTGACGGCGGAACTGAAAACGGTATCCGAGTGAACAGTGAACAGTGAATAGTGAATAGTTGAGGGATCGCCTTCGGCGATAATTTAAAAGTCGCGAAGCGACACCACAACCATTCACTATTCACTATTACCTGTTTTTGTCGCTTCCCAGGCGACCATCCCAGCGCGAGACCGCGCTATACTCAGGCCAACAAAACCAAACAAGGAGGGCCTGAAAATGAGCAACAACAAGAACAACGCCACCCCCGCCAACGCCGGGAACAACGTCACCGAGCTGGTCTTTATCCTGGACCGCAGCGGCTCCATGTCGGGACTGGAGAGCGACACGATCGGCGGCTTCAACGCGATGCTGGACAAGCAGAAAAAGCAGGACGGCAAGTGCTTCGTCACCACCGTGCTCTTCGACGACAGGCTGGAGACCCTGCACGACCGGCTGGCGCTGGAGCGCGTCGCGCCCCTGACCGACAGCGACTACACCGTGCGCGGCTGCACCGCCCTGCTGGACGCGATCGGCTCCACGATCCGCCACATCGTCGATATCCACCGCTACCAGCGCCCCGAGGACGTGCCGGAGCACACGGTCTTCGTCATCACCACCGACGGCATGGAGAACGCCTCCCGCCGCTATTCCAGCGACGAGGTCAAGCGGATGATCGAAAAGGAAAAGGAGCAGTACGGCTGGGAGTTCCTCTTCCTCGCCGCGAACATCGACGCGGTGGAGACCGCGAAGCGCTTCGGCATCAACGAGGACCGGGCGGTGAACTACCACGCCGACAGGATCGGCACCCGGCTGGTCTACGAGACCGTCGGCGAGGCGGTCTGCAGCGTCCGCGCCTGCGCCCCGATGAAGGCCGACTGGAGCGAGAAGCTGAACCGCGATTTCAAGAGCCGGAAGAAACAGAGCAGATAACAAGGATCACAAAACCCGTACAGGACCCGCGGCGGACCCGTTCCGCCGCGGGTCAGATTGTAGACAAATGGTTTTTCCAAGCGAAAAACTCGCAAGGGGGATTGTTAAGGGGGACGGGAGTCCCCCTTGACGTTCAAATCATTCGAGACTGTCGACTTTGTCGACAGTCTCAGCGTGTAGACAAAGTGGGATTTGTGGGGATGCGAACGGGAAAACCCTCCGTCATCCGGCTCGCGGGGGGTCGCCGGATGCCACCTCCCTTCTGCGGAAGGGAGGCAGGTTCTTTGGCCCCCTTCCGCAGAAGGAGGCTGTCGGCGAAGCCGACTGGGGGTTTTCCCCGCGAAGCGGAAATCACCCCACAAATCCCAATTTGCACCGAAACGATATTTGTCGACAGTCTCACCCGCGGCGGACCCGTTCCGCCGCGGGTCTGTCCTGTTCGGAATAACTCGTGAAAAGCCCCCTTTTTCCCGCCTTTCCTGCTTTTTCGGAAAAAATGATTGCGTTCCGCCGGAAGCATGGTATAATAAATTAGTTAAAATAGATAATATTTTCCCAAAAACGCTTGAAAAGGAGACGCCGCGATGAAACAGAGAAAGCTCGGCCTGACGACCCAGGCCCTGATCCTGCTCGTCGTTCTGGTACTGGGGGTCAATCTGCTCCTGGGCCTCCTGCTGTCCGGCAGCTCCCGAGACGCGCTGAAAACGCAGATGCGGGAACGGATGCTGGACGTGTCCGACACCGCCGCGGCGATGCTGGACCCGGTTGAGTTCGACAGCATCCGGGCCCAGGAGCCGGACAGCCCCGCGTGGAAAAACGTCCTGCGGACGCTGAACTATTTTGAGGAAAACGACAGGCTGGATTCCATCTACACGCTCCGCGCTGACGGGGCGGGGGGCTGGTACTACGTCGTGGACGCGTCGCACGACGCGCCCGCGGTCTACGGCGAGGCCTCCCACGTCAGCGCCGCCCTGGAAACGGCCTGCGCCACCGGCGAGAGCGCGGTGGACGAGGAGCCCTACGAGGACCGCTGGGGCCGCTTTTACAGCGCTTACAGCCCCATCCGGGCTGCGGACGGGTCCGTCGCGGGCCTCGTCGCCGTGGACATGAGCGCCGAATGGTATGACGAGCAGCTCGCCTACAGCGGCTTTTTGACCTTCGTTACCATCGGGATCTCGCTGGTGGTCTGCCTCTGGCTCGTGTTCCACTACGGCGGACGCTACAAGCGGGGCCTGGACGAGCTGAACGCGGAGCTCAACGAGGTGGGCGACGAGGTCGACGCCCTGATGGACGAGATCGGCCTGGCCCACGGCGAAACGGCGGAGCTTACGCCGGAGCCGGAGGAGCCGGACGAGCTGGGCGCTCTGGGCGCTCTGGGCGGCAGGCTCCGCTCCATCCGGGACGGCCTGCGGAACTACGTCACCCACACCCACACCCAGGCCAACAGCATGATTACGGCCATGGCCTCGGACTACCGCAGCGTCTACTACGTCGATCTCGACAAGGACCAGGGCGTCTGCTTCCGCTCCCACGACTCCCTGACCGACGGCCTGCGGGAGGGGGAGGGGTTCCCGTTCCTGGAGACCTTCACCGCCTATGGGAACGAGCACGTGACCGAGAGCTACCGCGAGGGCTTCCTCCATTACATCCAGCCCGACACGATCCGCGCGGCGCTGGCGAACGAGCAGATCATCGCCTACCGCTATCTCTCCGTCCACGAGGGGCACGAGACCTACGAAATGCTCCGCATGGCGGGCGTCCGCCACCCGGAGGACCGGGCCGACCATATCGTCCACGCCGTCGGGATCGGCTTCTCCGACGTGGACGGCGAAATGCGGGAGGAGATCGAGCAACGCAAAGCCCTCAGCGACGCGCTGGCCGCGGCGAACGAGGCCAACAAGGCCAAGACCGTTTTCCTCAGCAACATGAGCCACGAGATCCGGACCCCGATGAACGCGATCATCGGTCTGGACAACATCGCGCTCCACGAGCCGGGCATCTCCGATACGACCCGGGAGCATCTGGTGAAGATCGGGGACGCCGCGCGGCACCTGCTGACGATCATCAACGACATTCTGGACGTGTCCCGCATCGAGTCGGGGCGCATGACGATCCGCAGCGAGCGCTTCTCCCTCCGGGCGCTGCTGGAGCAGGTCAACACGATCATCGGCGGACAGTGCGAGGACAAGGGCGTCCACTACCGCTGCATGGTGGGGCAGGAGGTGGAGGAATCCTATCTGGGCGACGACACGAAGCTGCGTCAGGTGCTCATCAATATCCTGGGCAACGCGGTCAAGTTCACGCCCAGGGACGGCTCGGTGGAGCTGCGCATCGCACGGACCGCCCGCTACGAGGGCAAGAGCACCCTCCGCTTCGTCATGCGGGACACCGGCATCGGCATGAGCAAGGAGTATCTGCCGAAGATCTTCGACGCCTTCAGCCAGGAGGCCGGAGCCTCCGCCAACAACAAGCTGGGCAGCACCGGCCTGGGCATGGCGATCACGAGGAACATCGTGGACCTGATGAACGGCTCCATCCGCGTGGAGAGCGAGAAGGGCGTCGGGACCACCTTCACGGTGACGGTCACGCTGCAGGACTGCGAGGACACGGAGCGCGGGACGGATCCTGAGGCGGTATTCGATCCGACGGACATGAGCGTTCTGGTGGTCGACGACGACCCGGTGGCCTGCGAGCACGCCAGCCTGACCCTGAGCCAGCTCGGCATGAAGGTCGAGACCGCCGCCTCCGGCGCGGAGGCGCTGGAGATGGTGAAGCTGCGCGGCGCGCGGCAGGAGCCCTACGAGCTGATCCTGATGGACTGGAAGATGCCGGAGCTGGACGGCGTGGAGACCACCCGCCGCATCCGGGAGATGGCCGGCGCCGAGCCCGCCATCATCATCCTGACCGCCTACCGCTGGGACGAGATCCAGGAGACGGCGTTGGAGGCGGGCGTGGACAGCTTCCTCAGCAAGCCCCTGTTCGTGTCCAACGTGCTGGAGGAATTGAAGCGCACGGTCACGGCCCGCGCCGCTGCCCGGGAGAGCGCCCCCGAGGCGGAGCTGGAGGGGCGGCGGATGCTGATTGCTGAGGACATCGACGTCAACGCCGAGATCCTTGAAATGCTGCTGGAATCCGAGGGCATGGAGAGTGAGCGGGGCGAGAACGGCCGGGTCGCCCTGGAGCTGTTCAAATCCAACCCGCCGGGCTACTTCGACGCGGTGCTGATGGACATGCGGATGCCGGTGATGGACGGGCTGGAGGCCACCCGCGCGATCCGGGCGCTGGACCGCCCCGACGCGAAGCGCATCCCGATCATCGCGCTGACGGCCAACGCCTTCGACGAGGACGTGCAGAACAGCCTGCAGGCCGGACTGAACGCCCACCTGAGCAAGCCGGTGGACCCGGAGGTTCTGTTCCAGACGCTCCGGACCCTGATCGGCAAAGCGGAACGAGAGCAATAAAATAATTGAAATATATAACAAATACGAACCAAAATGGAAAGGAACGATGCAAAAATGCTGACGATTCAAGCGTTGCGCGACATGGGGGCCAATGTGGACGAGGGTATGGGCCGCTGCCTCAATAACGAGGCCTTTTACCTCCGCCTCGTGAAGAAGGCCGCCGAGAAGAACGGCCTGGCCGATCTGCAGGCCGCGCTGGCCGCCAACGATCTGGACAAGGCCTTCGAGGCCGCCCACGGCCTGAAGGGCGTGCTGGGCAATCTGTCCCTGACTCCGGCCTTCCGGCCCGCCAGCGAGCTCTGCGAGCTGCTGCGCAACAAGACCCCCGGCGACTACAACGCCTATCTGCAGCAGGTCACCGCCTGGATGGACCAGCTCACCGCGCTCGTCAAGAGCTGAAAACGGATACGAAAGGGGCTGTAGCAAAACAGCCCGAAAAAATAAGAAACCGAGGTGGCTGAAAACAGTCGCCTCGGTTCCTTGTTTGTGGTAAAATCAATGTGTGAAAAAAGACTTACCGCAAAAAGATTATGGCACATGCGAGCGGAATGTGC
>JAFSRS010000111.1 GCA_017445985.1 Oscillospiraceae bacterium
CCTTGCCGGCGAACTGATGGACGCCGCCAACAATCTCGGCAGCGCTGTGAAGAAGCGCGAAGAGACGCACAAGATGGCTGAGTCCAACAAGGCCTTCGCGCACTTCCGCTGGTAATTCATCCCCACGGGGGAAGCATGGAGAACAACAATGGCAAGAGATTTTTCGCTTGAAAAAACGAGAAATATCGGGATCATGGCCCACATCGACGCCGGCAAGACGACGACCACGGAACGCATCCTGTTCTACACGGGCGTCAACTACAAGATCGGCGAGACCCACGAGGGCACGGCCACGATGGACTGGATGGAGCAGGAGCAGGAGCGCGGCATCACGATCACGTCCGCCGCGACCACCTGTCACTGGCGCGACCACCGGATCAACATCATCGACACGCCGGGCCACGTGGACTTCACGGTCGAGGTGGAGCGGTCCCTGCGCGTGTTGGACGGCTGCGTGACCGTGCTCTGCGCCAAGGGCGGCGTGGAGCCCCAGTCCGAGACGGTCTGGCGTCAGGCGGACCATTATAACGTTCCCCGGATGATCTATATCAACAAGATGGACATCATGGGCGCGAACTTCTATCACGTTCTGGACATGATCCACGACAGACTGAAGTGCAACGCGGTCCCCATCCAGCTCCCGATCGGTTCCGAGGCGAGCTTCCAGGGCATCATTGACCTGGTGGAGATGAACGCGCGGTTCTACTACGACGAGCTGGGCAAGGACATGCGGGACGAGCCCATCCCCGAGGATCTGCGGGACAAGGCGGAGGAATACCGGCAGCAGCTTCTGGAAGCCGTTTCCGATTTCGACGACGAGATCCTGATGAAGTATCTGGAGGGCGAGCCCATCGAGCCCCAGGCCATCCGCGACGCGATCCGCAAGGCTACGGTCAGCGGCCACATGGTCCCCGTGACCTGCGGCACGTCCTATAAAAACAAGGGCGTGCAGAAGCTGCTGGACGCGATCGTGGACTTTATGCCCAGTCCTCTGGACATCCCGCCGGTGAAGGGCACGAACCCCAAGACCGACGAGGAGACCGAGCGGCCCGCGGACGACAGCGCTCCGTTCAGCGCCCTGGCGTTCAAGATCATGACCGATCCCTTCGTGGGACGGCTCAGCTTCTTCCGCGTTTACTCCGGCACGCTGGAGACCGGAAAGACCGTCATGAACTCCAGCAAGGGCCAGCGCGAGCGGCTCAGCCGCATCCTGCTGATGCACGCGAACCACCGCGAGGACCTGAGCATGGTCTACTCCGGCGACATCGCCGCCGCCGTGGGCCTGAAGAATACCACCACCGGCGACACGCTCTGTGACGAAAAGCACCCCATCGTGCTCGAGAGCATGGAGTTCCCGGAGCCGGTCATCCGCGTCGCCATCGAGCCCAAGACCAAGGCGGGCCAGGAGAAGATGGCCATCGCCCTGCAGAAGCTGGCGGAGGAGGACCCGACCTTCAAGACCTACACGGATCAGGAGACGGGCCAGACCATCATCGCCGGCATGGGCGAGCTGCACCTGGAGATCATCGTGGACCGGCTGCTCCGCGAGTTCAAGGTCGAGGCCAACGTCGGCCGCCCCCAGGTCAGCTACAAGGAGACCATCACGAAGGCCGCCACCGTCGACACCCGCTATGCCCGCCAGACCGGCGGCAAGGGCCAGTTCGCTCACGTGAAGCTCATGGTCGAGCCCAACGAGAGCGGCAAGGGCTACGAGTTCGTGGACAAGATCACGGGCGGCGCGATCCCCAAGGAGTTCATCCCCTGCGTGGACCAGGGTATCCAGGGCGCGATGCAGGCCGGCGTGCTGGCAGGCTATCAGGTCGTGGACGTCAAGGTCACGCTGCTCGACGGCAGCTTCCACGAGGTCGACTCCAGCGAGCTGGCGTTCAAGATCTGCGGCTCCATGGCCTTCAAGGAGGCCTGCGAGAAGGCGAACCCCGTCCTGCTCGAGCCGATCATGAAGGTGGTCGTCACCTGCCCGGACGATTATATGGGCGACGTGATGGGCGACCTGAACGCGAGACGCGGCATGATCCAGGGCAGCGAGGTCCGTCCCGGCGCCGCGGAGATCACCGCGAACGTGCCGCTGAGCAGCATGTTCGGCTACGCGACCGATCTGCGCAGCAAGACCCAGGGCCGCGCGAACTACTCCATGGAGCCCAGCCACTACGTCGAACTGCCGAAAAATCTGCAGGATACGATAATCAGTGGCAGAAGATAAAATTTCTATTGCAATTTTTGAAACAATCCTGTATTATCAATCTGTTGACAATTATTTAAACCTTTTTAAGGAGGACGCACTACAATGGCAAAGCAGATGTACGACAGATCCCTTCCCCACGTCAACATTGGCACCATCGGCCACATCGACC
>JAFSRS010000112.1 GCA_017445985.1 Oscillospiraceae bacterium
CCCTGATCGCGCCGCCGCCCCGCGCGTTGCGCGGGGCGGACTGCGACGTCCCGGCATGGCGGAACGCGGAGCGATCAGGGGATCGCTCCCTACGACGTGGCAATCGTCGTAACCTGCGGGCGACCACACAGGGTCGCCCCTACGAACATGATCTCACCAAATCCCAATTTACACCGCGGCCGCCGTTCATCTCTCCGCGGCGTAGACCGGCTGGAATTCCTCGCAGATGACCTCCATGGACTCGTCAAAGGCGCGGTGATACGGGGCGAGCTCCTCCGCGAAAAAGCTGCGGTGGATCTCCCGCCACGCGCGCAGGCTGCGGTCACTCTCGCCCTCCCGGAAGGCCTGGGCGGGGCCCACGTCCCGGAAGGGGACCGCGTAGACCCGCGTCGTGCGGATCACGCAGACCGCCTCCCCCGCGCCGTCGGTAATCACGCTGAATTCTCCGGCCCGGGGAAGGGGCTCCTGCTCGATCTGGTAGAGCAGCTTCAGCGAGGCCGTCGCGGTCTTGCGCCCGCGTATGACCAGCTCCGCCAGTCCGTCCGGATCGCCGCCGAAGGCCCAGGCCTCGTGCGCCTGCTCCGGGTCCTCGCCGCTCCAGGCGCAGAATTCGTTCCAAAGCTCTTCACTCGTCACGTCGCTTCCTCCCCGCGTATCGCGTCCCAAAACTGCCGAAAGGCGCTCGGCAGCGCGTAGGTCTGCTCCAGCTCCTCCGCCGTGACCCAGACCAGCCCGCGTTCCTCCGGCGCGGCGGCGCAGCGGAGATACCAGCCGCGCATGTCCCATTCCACGTGGGTGAACACGTGGCCCCGCCGGAGCTCCCGTTCCAGCTCCGTTGGCTCACAGCCCCAGGCCGCGGCCAGAGCAAGCGCCGCCTGGGCGTCCAGCGTCCCCGGCACGTTCGGCCATTCCCAGAGCCCCGCCAGCAGCCCGGTCTCCGCCCTGCGGCGCAGGGCCCAGCGCTCGCCGCAGCGCAACAGCAGCAGCGTCAGGGTCTCCCGCCGCCGCGCCCGCTTCTTCGCGCGGACCGGCAGCTCCCGCCAGGCCCCGTTCCGGGCGGCGCAGAGCCCGGCCAGAGGGCAGCGCGGGCAGTCCGGCGCTCCGTTGGGGACGCAGACCGTCGCGCCCAGCTCCATCAGCGCCTGGGTGAAGTCCCCGCAGCGCCCCGCCGGGTAGACCGCCGCCAGAGCCTCCCGCCATGCCTTTTTCGTCGCGGGCTCGTCCACGCAGCGCGCGTCCCCGCAGAGGCGGGAGAGCACGCGCAGCGCGTTCCCGTCCACCGCGGGCGTCGGCAGCTCGAAGCAGATGCTGGCGATGGCCCCGGCCGTGTAGTCCCCGATCCCCGGCAGGGCCCGGATCGCGGCGTAGTCTGCGGGAAAGACCCCGCCGTGCCGCTCCACGAGCTCCCGCGCGGCCCGCTGGAGATTGCGGACGCGGGAATAATAACCGAGGCCCTCCCACAGCTTGTGGAGCAGCTCGCCGTCCGCCGCGGCCAGGGCCGGGACGTCCGGCAGCGCGGCGAGAAAGCGCGCGTAATAGGCCCGCACCGCCTCCACCCGGGTCTGCTGGAGCATGACCTCGGAGAGCCAGACCCGGTAAGGCTCCCGGTCCGCGCGCCAGGGCAGGGGGCGCTTGTTCGCCGCGAACCAGGGCAGCAGCAGATCCGGCAGCGCGGACAGCCGCGCGCCGGTCCGGTCCGTCTCAGCGTTCAAGCCGCATCCCTCCCAATCCTGATATAATATGAGTATATCACAGCGCTTTGGGGGGTGACAAGGGGGGATATGGGGCGCAAATACGCAAATAATTACAAATGTTGCATAAAAATCTATAGAAAAAGCGCGAATTCCCTCTTGCTTTCTCAAAAAAGCCATGATAAAATTCATTAACTATTCTGGGAAACATATTTTACCCGCGCTGCATCAAAGACAGGAAGGGCAGCTCTTATGAAAAAATCGACTGTATCGAAGAACGTGATCATGCGAATGCCGCGCTACCTGCAGAACCTCAGCAGGCTGTATCGGGAGGGCGTGACCCGGATCTCCTCCAGCGAGCTGGGAAAGCGCATGGGCCTGACGCCGAGCCAGATCCGTCAGGATTTCTCCTGCTTCGGCGGCTTCGGGCAGCAGGGCTACGGCTACAACGTGGAAAGCCTGCGGATGGAGATCGCCTCCATTCTGGGCGTGTACGAGGGCTACAGCGCGATCCTGGTGGGCGTCGGCAGGATCGGGCAGAGCCTGTTGGAATTTTTTGACTTCGAGCACTTCGGCTACAAGCTCCGCGCCGCCTTCGACGTGCGGCAGGAGCTGATCGGCGAGACCCTGCGCGGGGTCCCGGTGCTGGACTTCAAAGAGCTGCCGGAGTTCGTCAGGGCCAACGACATCGACGTGGCCGTCCTCACCACCAGCTGCGACGAGGCCAGCGGGGTCGCGGACGCGCTGATGGAAAGCGGCATCCGCGGGATCTGGAACTTCACGGAATGTGAGGTGAATCCCGGCGACACCGGCATCGTCGTGGAAAACATCCACCTGCCCGACTCCCTCCTCCGCCTGGGCTATTCCGTCCGGGAGGCGGGAGCGGCGCGGGAAGAAAACGGAGCAAATCCCGGGAGCGACTCTGAACATGCGTAAGATCCTCTGCTTTTTCCTCGCGGTCATCCTGCTGACCGGCAGCGTCTCCGCCGCCGCGGGCAGCCGGGAGGACCCCTTCCTCACCGAAAGCTATCTCAAGGAACGCTATCTGCCCGAACTGCTGAGCGCCTATGAAGCGGCGGCCTCAAAGGCCGCGGCGGAGCGCGCCGAGTCCCGGCAAGCCCTGGTGACCCGTTCGCTCGGCATGGGGGAGTGCCTGGAGCTGCGCGAGGGCGCCCAGCTCACCCTGCTGCGCGGCGCGGCCCGGCTGGCCGTCCGCGGCGGCGGCCTGATCGACGTGAGCACGGGGACGGTCGTGACCGGGGGGACGCTCGCGGAGCACCACCGCTACGTGCTCAGCGGCGGCACGGCCTGGATCGACGCGGAGGACGCGGCGGAGGCCCTGGTCTCCCACAGCGCGGCCCTGGGGGAGACCTGCCCCTTCGACGACGTGGACCGCGGGATCTGGTATTACTCCGACGTGGTCCAGGCCTACCGGATGGACCTGATCTCCGGCCTCGGCAAGCGCCGCTACGGCCCCACGGAGACCCTGACCATCGCCCAGTGCGTCAAGCTGGCCGCCTGTATGCACCAGCTCGCCGCCACCGGCAGCGTCACGCTGGAAAACAGCCCGAAGGGCGTACACTGGTACCGCAGCTACGTGGACTACGCGCTCCGGAACGGCCTCCTGCGCGAGGAGCAGGCCGACTATGACGCGGCGATCACCCGCGGACAGTTCGTCGAGCTGTTCTACCGGGCCCTGCCGGAGAGCTCTTATACCAGGATCAACAACATTCCCGATAATACGATCCCGGACGTGAAGCTCGGCGACAAGTACGCGGAGGAGGTCTACGCCTTCTACCGCGCGGGCATCCTGGCGGGCTACGGCGCGACGGATTTCTACCCGGCCCACTACTTCGGGCAGGAGACGACCATCAAGCGCGCCGAGGTCGCCGCGATCATGAACCGGATGTTCGAGCCCACGGCCAGACAGAGGTTCAGTATGTAATGTGTTAGAGGGAAAAGGGAAAAGGGATAAGGGAAAAGGGGAAAAAACTTGTCCCTTGTCCCTTATCCCTTATCCCTTATCCCTTATCCCTTATCCCTTTAACTGGAGGAACCCCAAACCATGTCCACCCCCATCGCCGCCATTGCCACCGGGCCGGTCCCGGCGGGCATCGGCATCCTGCGGCTCTCCGGCGACGGCGTGCCCGCGATCATAGACCGGGTCTTCCGACCCTTCCAGGGCGCGCCGATGTCGGCGCGCCCCGACCGCGTTCTGGTCTACGGCTCCCTGCTCAGCGAAGCGGGCGAGACCCTGGACCTATGTCTCTGCACCCTCTCCCGCGCCCCCCACAGCTACACCGGGGAGGACTGCGCCGAGCTGCAGTGCCACGGCAGCCCGATGGTGCTGCGCCTGGGCCTTTCGGCGCTCTTCGCCGCGGGGGCCCGGCAGGCCGGGCCGGGGGAGTTCACCCGGCGGGCCTTTTTGAACGGCAAACTCGACCTCGTCCAGGCGGAGGCCGTGATCGACCTGATCCACGCCGAAAGCGCCCTGGCCGCGAAGAACGCCGCCGGACAGCTCGGCGGGGCGGTGCTGCGCAGGACCGAGGCCGTCTATCAGACGCTGCGGGACCTTTCCAGCCACTACCACGCGGTGATCGACTTCCCGGACGAGGACATCGAGGACTTCACGCTCCGCGCCTATGAGGACCGGCTCCGCGCCGCGGTCCGGGACCTGGACCGGCTGGCCGGGAGCTTCCGGCGGGCCCGGCTCATCACCGGCGGCCTGCCCACGGCCATCGTGGGCCGCCCCAACGCGGGGAAGAGCTCCCTGCTGAACGCCCTGCTGGGCTACGAGCGGGCCATCGTGACGGAGATCCCCGGCACCACCCGGGACACGATCTCCGAGCGCTGCGAGCTGGGCGGCGTGCTGCTGCGCCTGACCGACACCGCGGGGCTGCGGGAGAGCGCCGACGCGGTGGAGCGCCTGGGCGTGGAGCGCTCCCGCGCGGCCCTGGCCGAGGCGGGGCTGGCGCTGGTGCTCTGCGACGGCGCCGCGCCCTTCACCGGGGAGGAGGCGGCGCTGCTGCGCGAGGCGGAGGCCGCGGCTCCGACGGTGCTGGTCCGGAGCAAGGCGGACCTGCCGCAGGCGGTGTGGCCGGAGGAATACGCCGCGCGGGCCGTGGCGGTCTCGGCGGTGACCGGGGCGGGACTGGAGGCCCTGGGCGAGGCGGTCCGGGCGCTGGTCCCCGCGCCGGAGCAGGCGGAGACGGGCGAGATCCTCACCAGCGCGCGGCAGGCGGACGCCGTCGGACGCGCGAAGGAGAGCGTCGCCGCCGCGCTGGACGCGATGGAGCAGGGCTTCCCGCCCGACGCGGTGCTCACCGAGACGGAGGAGGCCATGCAGGCCCTCGGCGAGCTCAGCGGCAGAACGGTCCGCGAGGACGTGACCAACGGGATCTTCGAGCGCTTCTGCGTGGGGAAATAATGAAAAATGGACCGGGGACGGCGGATGCGCCGCCCCAGGTCACGTAGTATGCGAGATGAATGCCGTGCCCGCAGATCAGGAAAACCCTGGGATCGGTACAAAGTGGGATCTGTGGAGGCGCCGATTTGGCCCCCCTGCAAGGGGGGCTGTCGCGTGAGCGAAGCGAACGTGACTGGGGGGTGTCGTGTGTACCGCGGGAAAACCCCTCAGTCACCGCCGCAAGCGGCGGCGACAGCTCCCCTTTCAGGGGAGCCAATGGCCTGGCGAGCATCGCGGCGTCGGCGGAACGCGGAGCGATCAGGGGATCGCTCCCTACGACGTGGCAACCGTCGTGACCTGCGGGCGACCACACAGGGTCGCCCCTACCGCGCATAGTTACGACGGCCCGCCTATCTCGCCAAATCCCAATTTGTCCCAGTCGCGCACTTGCGTAAGGTTTGTCCCGTTACGAGCAGAACCTGTGTTTTCCGATGACCACCAGCAGGGGCCGGGACCAGATCCACTTGCTGGTCGCCGTGGCGGGGTTGAAGTAATAGATCGCCCCGCCGCTGGGGTCCCAGCCGTTCAGCGCGTCCCGGGCGGCGCGGTAGGCGGAGTCCGCCACGGGCTTGTTGAACTGCCCGTCGTCCAGGCAGGAGAAGGCCCCGGCCTGGTAGATCACTCCCGCCATCGTGTTCGGGAAGCTGGGGTGCTTCATCCGGTTCAGCACCACCGCGCCGACGGCGACCTGCCCGGAGTAGGGCTCGCCCCGCGCCTCGGCGCTGATGAGCCGCGCCAGGAGCTGCACGTCGCCCTGGGTGCCCAGGACCGTGTCCGTGGCGCGGATGCCCATGGCGGCGAGGGTCTGAGGCCCGGCCTTGCCGTCCACGGTCAGGCCGTTCTTCTGCTGAAAGCGTTTCACCGCCGCCTCGGTCCGGCTCCCGTAGACCCCGTCGAGCTCGCCATAGTAATAGCCCCAGTTTTTCAGCCGGGTCTGGATCTCCCGCACCGTGCTCCCGCTGCTCCCCCGCTGATAGGTCACGGCGGAAGCGCCCAGCGTGAGACAGAGGACCAAAGCCAGGACCAGCGCCGATGCGCGAACGAGCTTCTTCAAAAAACCGCCCCCTCCATACGTTTTCAAATAGTATGGAGCGGGGCGGCGTTTCTTATTCAGGTATTCTTTTACTTCGTCCCGAAGATGCGGTCTCCCGCGTCGCCGAGGCCGGGGACGATGTAGCCGTGCTCGTTCAGGTGGTCGTCCACCGCGCCGCAGTAGATGTCCACGTCGGGGTGGTTCTTCTGGATGCGCTCGATGCCCTCCGGGACCGCGACCAGGACCATCAGCTTGATGTGGGTGCTGCCGCGCTTCTTCATCTCGGTGATGGCGGCGTCGGCGCTGCCGCCGGTGGCCAGCATCGGGTCCACGATCAGGACCATGCGCTCCGCGATGTCCTTGGGGGTCTTGCAGAAATAGGTGTGGGGCTCCAGCGTCTCCTCGTCGCGGTACATGCCGATGTGGGCGACGCGGGCGGCGGGGATCATGCGGAGCACGCCCTCCACCAGACCCAGACCGGCGCGGAGGATCGGCACGACGGCGATCTTCTTGCCCGCCAGGGTCGGGGCCTCCATCGGGCAGATGGGGGTCTCGATGTGCTTCGTGGTCAGCGGCAGGTCACGGGTCGCCTCGTAGGTGATCAGCATGCCGATCTCGCTCACCAGGTCGCGGAACTCCTTGACGGAGGTGTTCCTGTCCCGCATGATGGTCAGCTTGTGCGCCACCAGCGGATGATCCATTACGTGTACAGTACCCATTTATATACCTCTTTTCAAATTAGTTGTTCACTTTTCATCCTGGCCTGCCGCTCCCGCTCCGCCTGACTGAGCCGCAGGTAGACCGGCAGCAGGGCGGCGGCGGACTCCGCCTCTTTTCCCTCCGCGGCGCGGCAGACACCCCAGGCGTCCTGCCAGCGGAGCACCTCCGGCGCGAGGGCGGCGTCGAGACCACGATTGCGCAGATGCTCAAAACAGAGCACGGCCCCGTCGCCCGCCACCCAGACCGGGCGGGGCTGCTTCGCCAGCTCCTCCGCCAGCGCGGGGAGGTCGATGGCCCGGTCGGGCGTCTGTCTGCATGGAGCGCCGTCCTCAAAAGTGAACAGCGCGTTGTAGACCTGATTCCGCCGGGCGTCCATCGCGCAGCAAATGAGAGAACCCTCCGGGGCTCCCACGCCGTTCCAGGCCATGGCCTCCAGCGTCGAGACGCCGATCGCCGGCTTGTCCGCGCCCCAGCAGAGTCCCTTGACCGCGGCGACGCCGATGCGCACGCCGGTGAAGCTGCCCGGCCCCCGGGCCACGGCCACCGCGTCCACGTCCCGGATCGACAACTCCAGGTTCCGCAGCAGGTCCTCCGCCATCGGGAGCAGGGTGCGGCTGTGGGTCAGGCCGCTGCACTGAAAGGATCGCCCCAGCAGGACCCCGTCCCGCGTGACGGCCACGGAGGCGCTCTTCGCCGAGGACTCCAAACCCAAGATCATCATGCCCGTTTATCCTCTATCGTGATTTTCCGTTCGCTGTCGGACAGCTTTTCGATGCGGACCCGGACCTCGTCACCGTCAAAGGCGTCCTCGACCCGCTCGCTCCACTCCACCGCACAGACAGCGCCGCGCCGGAGGTAGTCCTCCCAGCCGATGTCGAAGAGCTCGTCCGAGCCCTCCAGCCGGTACATGTCGAAATGGCAGAGCTCCCGGTCCCCCAGATATTCGTTGACGATCGTGAAGGTCGGGCTGCTCACCCGGGCGTCCAGCCCCATGCCCCGGGCCATGCCCCGCACGAAGGCCGTCTTGCCCGCGCCGAGATCGCCGTAGAGCGCGACCACCGCGCCGTCCGGCAGGTCCGCGGCGAAGGCCGCCCCGACGCCCTCCGTCTCCGCTTCGGAATGTGTGTAGTAGACCATGCTCCGCTCCTGCGTTTCGTTTTTGACATTATACTCCCATTTTTCCCCGGCGTAAAGAGGAAATGAAAAGAGTTTCAAGCTCTTGACATTCCTATTATTATACGGTTATTATGTATGAATAATAATTGAAACGGGAGGACGGCGGTATGATCGTCGCATTGAAGGCCGGGACGACCCCGGCGCAGCGGGAGCAGCTTGTGAACTGGCTGGCGGGCATGGTGACGGAGGTCCACGTGGTGGAGGGTACCTCCTGCACGGTGCTGGGCCTGATCGGGGACACCAGGCGCATCGACCAGGAGCTGCTGGAAAGTCTGGAGATCGTGGACTCGGTGCAGCGGGTCAGCGAGCCCTATAAGAAGGTGAGCCGCCGTTTCCACCCCGACGACAGCGTGATCGAGGCGGGCGGCGTGAAGATCGGCGCGGGCTTCTGCGTGATCGCGGGGCCCTGCTCGGTGGAGACCGAGCCGCAGATCCTGGACGTGGCGCGGCGGGTCAAGGCCGCGGGCGCGGACGTGCTGCGCGGCGGGGCCTTCAAGCCCCGGACCTCGCCCTATGACTTCCAGGGCCTGAAGGGCGAGGGCCTGCGGCTGCTCAGCGAGGCGAAGCGCGCGACGGGCCTGCCGCTGGTCAGCGAGATCATGAGCATCGAGACCCTGGACCTCTTCGAGGACGTGGATATTATCCAGGTCGGGGCGCGGAACATGCAGAACTTCGACCTTTTGAAGGAGCTGGGCCATCTGGACCGGCCCATCCTCTTGAAGCGCGGCCTCGCCAGCACGATCAAGGAGCTGCTGATGAGCGCGGAGTACATCATGTCCGGCGGCAACGAGAAGATCATCCTCTGCGAGCGGGGCATCCGCACCTATGAGACGGCGACGCGGAACACGCTGGACCTCTCCGCCGTGCCGGTGCTGAAGGAGCGGACCCACCTGCCGGTGATCGTGGACCCGAGCCACGCCACGGGCTACAGCCGTCTGGTGCCGCCGATGGCGCTGGCAGCCGCGGCGGCGGGGGCGGACGGCGTGATGGTGGAGGTCCACAACGACCCGGAGCGCGCCCTCTGCGACGGGCCCCAGTCCCTGACGCCGGAGCAGTTCGCGGAGCTGAACGGGCGCTTGAGAAAACTGCTGGCAGCCATGGAGGCCTGAGGGAATGAACGAACAGACTATCACGGCGCGGCTGGACGCCCTCGACCGGGAGCTGACGGAGCGCTTCTGCGAACGGATGGCGCTGGGCCGGGAGCTGGCGGCGGCGCGGATGGAACGCGGCCTGCCCGCCCTGGACCCGGCGGCGGAGCGGGAGCGGCTGGCGGACGCGGCGGAGCAGGCGGGGCCGGAGCTGCGGGGCTTCACGACCGCGCTCTTCTCCCAGCTCAACGACCTGAGCCGGGCGGACCTGGCCCGGCGGCGCGGGGCGGACTCCGCCCTCGTCCGGCGCATGGACGCGGCGATCGCGGACACGCCGGAGCTCTTCCCGGAGTACGCCGACGTCGCCTGTCAGGGCGTGGAGGGGGCCTATTCCCAACAGGCCTGCACCCGGCTCTTCCGGGTCCCGCGCATCCTGTATTTCAAGAATTTCGAGGGCGTATTCAGCGCCATCGAAAGCGGGCTCTGCCGCTACGGGGTGCTGCCCATCGAGAACAGCACCGCGGGCAGCGTGAACGCGGTCTACGACCTGATGATGCGCCACCGCTTTTACATCGTCCGCAGCGTCCGCCTCAAGGTGGACCACAGCCTGCTGACCCTGCCGGGCGTGGCGCTGGGCGAGGTCCGGGAGGTCGTCTCCCACGAGCAGGCCCTCCACCAGTGCGCGGGATTTTTAAAAGGGTTGGGCGACGTTAAGATTACTGTCTTTGAGAACACCGCTGCCGCGGCGCGTTACGTGGCGGAGAGCGGGCGGCGGGACCTGGCGGCCCTGTCCTCCCGGAGCTGCGCGGCGCTCTACGGGCTGCAGATCCTGCGGGAGTCCGTGCAGGATCAGGGCGGCAACTTCACCCGCTTCATCTGTATCGCGCGGGAGCCGGAGATCTACCCCGGCGCGGACAAGACCAGCTTCATGGCGGTCACGCCCCACCGGCCCGGCTCGCTCTATCTGCTGCTGTCGCGCTTTTTCAGTCAGGGGATCAACCTGACCAAGCTGGAGAGCCGCCCGCTGCCGGACCGGGATTTCGAGTTCATGTTCTATTTCGATCTGGAAAAGCCCGTTCGGTCCCCGGAGCTGCGGGCGCTGATGGGAGAGCTGGACCAGCTCTGCGAGCGCTTCGCTTACCTGGGGAGCTATTCGGAGATCGTGTGAAAGCGATAAGCCTGCGATGCTCCATGTAGGGGTTATTGTTATGTGAAAAATGGGATTTATCGAGTTAGGAGTTATAAGTTAGGAGTTAGGAGTTGCGCAAACCATCGAGTCACCAAAACCTTTTCAATGGCGATCATCGGACCTTCTCCCTCTCCTGCCGCTGCGGCAGCACCCTCCCCCGCTGGGGGAGGGAAAGGAGCTGTAGACGCTACCTCCAACCTCAAAACCGGCGCGTCAGCGTAACGATTCGGTTCCCTCCCCCAGCGGGGGAGGGTGCCCGAAGGGCAGGAGAGGGAGAACGTAAGGCATTCTTCGACGTATCGACTCAACTGGCTCGGCGCACCGCAAACAAACTCCCAACTCCTAACTCATAA
>JAFSRS010000113.1 GCA_017445985.1 Oscillospiraceae bacterium
CGATCAGGGGATCGCTCCCTGCGGCGCGGGCAATTATCGTGACCTGCGGGAGACCACACAGGGTCGCACCTACGGAAGCTGTCGGTCCCGGAGCAAAATTCCGTTTCTGTGCGTTTCACAGAAAATTCCCTTGCTTTTTTGCGCGGGTGGTGTTATAATACGATTCATGCAGGGTTGGTATATCGGTATTACTCCAGCTTCCCAAGCTGGCTAGGCGGGTTCGACTCCCGTACCCTGCTCCAAAACAAGCGATCCCGCTGCCGTTTGGCAGCGGGATCGCTTGTTTTCAAAGTTCCAGCGTTTCCTTCGCGGCGCCGAAGCCCTCGATGGTCGCGACGGCGTTCTGGAAGTAGAGCACCTGGGTGTTGCCGTCGTCCTCGCTGTACATGCCGCGCAGCATCGGCATCTTGTCCAGCATGGCTTTCTTCGGCTCCCGGCGGTCGTCGTCCACCAGCTCCCCGGCGAGGCGCAGCCACTTGCCCTCGTGGAAGGCGCAGAGCTCCACCTTCGGGTTCGCGGCGATCTGCCGGGACACGGCCTTCACCCGCCCGGTCTGGATATAGAGCCGGCCCTCGTACACCAGCGCGGTCCCGAAGGGCCGCACCCGCGGCTGGTCTCCCTCTACAGTCGCCAGATAATAGGTCTGCGCCTCGTCCAAAAACGCGCACACACGCTCGACGTTGGTCATGGTTAGACACTCCTTTTTTATTTTATTAGGGAAAAGGGACAAGGGATAAGGGAAAAGAATTGGAACCGTATACCTTTTCCCTTGTCCCTTATCCCTCTTACCGATTACTGATCTCAGCCCAGCGACTCTCCTGATCCTCGTCCAGCACCGGATACAGCGCCAGATGCGGGTCCTCGATCATCCCGACGTTCTCGCCCAGCTCCAACACCTGCCCCGGCGCGTCGTTGACGGACTCCCATTTGGGCAAACCGTCGCCGTTCGGGTCGCCGGTCTTGATGAAGTTTACATAAAACTCCATTATCGTCTCGCTGAGCGCTTCGTCGCCCGCGTCGTAGAGCCAGGCGTGGCGGTGGAGGTTGCCGAAGGCGTAGGGCAGCTCGCCGCCGTGGTTGCTGCCGAGGCTGCCGTTGTCCTTGGTGAAATAGTATTCCCAGACCGGGCGGCCCTCCGCGGCGACGCGGCGGGACCAGTCGTAGTGGCTGTAGCCGAACCAGATCGCGGAGAGCAGGCGGTCATAGCTGCCCTTGGCGTCTCCGCCCAGGTCGATGAAATAGTGATAAGCGGTATCCTGCGCCGCGGCGGGGTAGAGGGCAACGGCGGCCCCGGCCCGTTCGCCCAGCGTTTTTTCCACGACCGCGGTGTAATTCTCCGCCGTGACCTTCTTGAACATCGAGAACAGGTCGGCCTCGTGGACGTTGAAGCCGTTCAGCAGCGCCTCCTCGTGGTTCTCGCCCTTCTCATAGGTCAGCCAGGGCTGCTCGGTCAGGGCGTAGCCGTCCACGGTCATGGAGTCGTTCGTATGCCGGGTCTGCACCAGCTTCACCGCGTCCACGGACCGCAGCGCGTTCACGTCCTTCGCGTCGAACTCGTTGCGGATCATGTTCCCGGTGCGGATCGCGTCCTCCAGCGTGCGGAAGGTGTGATAGGGGACCTTCGGCGTCACGCCGCTGCTCTCGGCGATGGCGCGGCGGAACAGACCCTTCGCCAGCGGCGAGCAGCAGAGGGCGTTGACGCTGCTGGCCCCGGCGCTCTCGCCGCAGAGGGTCACGTTGTCCGGGTCGCCGCCGAAGGCCGCGACGTTCTTCTGCACCCATTCCAGCGCGGCGATCTGATCCAGCAGGCCGTAGTTGCCGGTGGTGCCGTCCTGCTCCAGCAGCGCCGCGTCGGCGTAGTAGCCAAAGACGTTCAGGCGGTAGGCGAAGTTCACGACGATCACGCCCCGCCGCGCCAGGCTCTCCCCGTTGTACTCGCTGTACCAGGGCTGGCCCGTGCTCAGGCTGCCGCCGTGGACGTAGACCAGCACCGGGGCCTTTTCCAGCTCGCCCGCGGGCTTCCAGACGTTCAGATAGAGGCTGTCCTCGCTCATCGGCGCGATCCAGTTGTCCTTGAGGCTGATCTTGTAAGTATGGTAGATGAAGATATCGGTCAGGCTGGCGATCACCGTGTTGGTCCGCTGCTGCATGCTCATGGGGCCGAAGGTGTCGCAGTTGCGGACGCCCTCCCAGCTTGCCGGAGTCTGAGGCGGCTGCCAGCGCAGCTCGTTCACCGGCGGCGCGGCGTAGGGGATGCCCGCGTAGACCTCCACGGCTTTGTCCGCCGTATAGACGCCCTGCAGCTCGCCCTGCTCCACCCGCACGATCTCTGTCTTGCCGCCGTTATCCCCGTCCACGGCGGGCACGAAGCGAAGCGTGGGCCAGGAGACCCGGAGCACGACGAAGAGCAGCGCCAGGAACAGCGCGAAGATGCCCAGCCGCGAGGCAATGGGCTGCATCGCTATCACGCGGTCGTATGCCAGAATATAGCCCGCGAACACCGCCGCCGCAAGGAACCAGCCCAGCAGCGTGTGCTTGCCCAGCTCCAACAGCAGGACCATCACGATGGCCAGAACGATCAGGAGGATCCATAAACCGACCTTCAGCTTCATATACGCGCCCCCATTTCTGTCAGGATAGGACCATCATATCACGGGAGACGGGAGTTGGCAAGGAGGGATTCGGGATCAGCAGGCAGGAGAGAGCAGGCAGGAGGTAGGAGGTAGGAGGGAGCAGGCAGGAGGTAGCAGGCAGGAGGTAGCAGGCAGGACTTTTATCCAAGGGGCGACCCTGTGTGGTCGCCCGCACCGAAATAATCGCCAATCCCGCAGGGCGCGATCCCCTGATCGCTCCGCCGCCCCGCCGACGCCGCGGCAAGTATTTGGCTCCCCTGAAAGGGGAGCTGTCACCGCCGCTTGCGGCGGGGACTGAGGGGTTGTATCGCGGCCCACACGCCACCCCCCAGTCTCGTTCGCTTCGCTCACGCGACAGCCCCTTACAGGGGGGCCAAATGCGGACGGCTGAGAGCCGTCCCTGCGAATGCCCGCGAAGGCTGCTTCACGGTCTGCCGCATATTCCGCATATTTTATGCGCATACTGCCCCCATGTGGACTGTTATTCTTCGGACGATCATCATCTTTTTTGCGCTGCTGCTCCTGATGCGGCTGCTGGGGAAGCGGCAGATGGGGGAATTGGAGCTCAGCGAGCTGGTGGTCAGCATCCTCGTCGCGGACGTGGCCTCGGTGCCGCTGCAAAGCCCGGAGCTGCCCCTCTGGTCCGGGCTCCTGCCAGCCTTCGTGCTGTTTTCTCTGGAATACCTGCTGGCCTGGGCGACGATGAAGAGCGTGACGCTCCGGGCCTTCCTCTGCGGGAGGCCCTGTTTCCTGGTGGTGAACGGCGTCGTGCAGCAGGCCGCGATGCGGAAGAACCGCTTCACCCTGGACGAGCTGGCGGAGGAGCTGCGGGCCCACGACGTGGGGGACCTGAGCGACGTGCGCTACGCGGTGCTGGAGACCGACGGCACGCTGAACGTGCTGCTGCGCCCGGAGCGCCAGGTCCCGACGGCGGGGCAGCTCGGCGTCGCCGCGCCGGACGACGGCTACGGCGTGATATTGGTACAGGAGGGCCGGGTCCTGCGGCGGAACCTGGCCCAATGCGGGCGGGACGAGGCCTGGCTCATGGACGCGCTCCGCGCCCGCGGCTGCGCAAGCCTCCGGGAGGCCTACGCCCTGATCCTGTTCGAGAGCGGGAAAATCTACTTTGAGAAAATGCAGTAATCAAGCAGTCCGGCGGAATGGCAAAAGCCATTCCGCCGGACTGCTTGATTCAATTCTCCAAAAACACCGCGGGGGAGTACAAATACCCCTGATAGCAGTCGCAGCCGATCTCGTGCAGGGTCTCGCGCTGCGCTTTCGTCTCGACGTACTCCGCCACGACGGTCAGGCTCAGGGAGTCCGCGAGCTGGACGATGGACGAAATGATCTCCCGGCAGTTCTGCTCTGTGTCGAGGCCCTGGACCAGGGCGCCGTCCAGCTTGATCTCGTCGAAGAGATTTTCCCGCAGATAGTGCACCGAGGTCTGGCCCATGGAGAAGTCGTCGATCGCCAGCATCAACCCCATGTCCCGGAGCTCCTGCAGGGCCCGGCGGGTCTCGTCGTTGAACTGCAGCGTCGCCTGCTCCGTGACCTCGACGCAGAGGCGCAGCTCGCGGAAGGGCGTCTTTTCGTTCTGCTGGCGGCAGTATTGCATGAAGCGCGGGGTGACCACCGTCGTGCCGGTCACGTTGAAGCTGATGATGATATCCGGCCCGAAGCGCTCCAGCAGCGCGGGGCGGTCGGCCAGCACCCGGGCCATCACCGCCTCCTCCAGCGCGGGCAGGAAGCCGCCCTCCTCCGCCAGCTTCACCACCAGCGGCGGATACAGCAGACCGTGGACCGGGTGCTCCCAGCGCAACAGGGACTCCACGCCGACACAGTGTCCGTCATAGTGGTACTGCGGCTGGTAACCCATCTTCAGATAGCGGTCCAGCCCGTACCGCAGCTCGGCGCAGAGGCCCTTGGCGAAGGTGCCGTACACGTCGCTGTGCTCCATCAGGCGGGTGGTGGCCATCTCCAGCTCGCGGGCGCGGAAGTTGTGCACGAACTCGTCGTAGTTGCGCTTGGCCTCGTCGGCGGTCTGCCTGTCCAGCAGCCGGACGAAGGGGAGGTAGACCAGCACGCCCAGGACCACGTTCCAGAGCTGGAGCAGCGATCCGGCAAAGGAGCCCGTCGCCCGGTAACCGCCCAGGATGATCGGCGTGGTCCACTCCACCGCGCTGGTGATCAGCGGCACCATGCCGGAGGACAGGGCGATATAGCTGCTGGTGTAGCAGAGCAGCGGCACCGCCAGGAAGGGGACCAGCATCGTCGGATTCAGGATGATCGGCAGGCCGAAGACCATCAGCTCGTTGATGTTGAAGATCATCGGGAAGGCCGCGGTCAGGCCCAGGCCCCGCCGCGCCCGGTTGCGGGAGAAGAGCAGGATCGCGATCAGCAGGCAGATCGTGCTGCCGCATCCGCCCATCAGCACGAAGCAGTCGAAGAACTCCTTGGTGAGCACCTCCGTCGCGGCCCCGCCCGCGGCGACTGCGGTCTGGTTGATCGAGAGCGCGGGGGTGAACCAGGTTTCCATCACGCCCTCCAGCGTGTCGCTGCCGTGGATGCCGCAGAACCAGAGCAGGGAGGAGAGAAAGACGAAGAGGAAGCCCTTGAAGAAGCCGGTGGGGATGTGGGCGAAGAGCGAGTTGGAGCCGCGGGACAGGAGGGCCCGGAAGGAGTCCACGTCGAAGATGCGGACCACCAGCGCGTTCACCAGCACGAACACCAGCGCGGTCAGGGTAATGGGGAAGAGAGTGGAGAGCATGCGGTTGAATTCCCGCGTCGCGCCCGCGGAGAACAGCAGACGGCGCTTGCGGTGCAGCAGGCGGAAGAAGGTCAGGTAGAGCGCGGTGGCGCCGAGGCCGGTGATGATCGCCAGGAACATGGACTTGGGCCCGGTGCTGTTGGTGCCGAAGCTCTCGAGGTTGGTGCCCGCCAGCAGGAAGAAGCTCAGCAGCGAGGCGACGGAGGCGCCATAGCCCGGCGCGTCGGATCCCCCCTTGATGCGGAGATAGGACCGGCTGATGGACAAGGTCATGTAGACCGAAAGCACGCCGAAGGTCGCGCTGAACACCATGTCGAAGAGCCCGATCAGGAAGCCGTCCGCGAAAGAGGCGATGGCCCGCTGGTAGGCGTCCACCGGGAAGGTCTTGAAAATGAGCGCGAAGGCCCCGATGATCAGCACCGGGATCATATTCACGAGTCCGCTGCGCACCGCGCCGACCAGGGTCCAGCTCTGCGCCCGCTGCACGGCGGAGCCGGAATGAGAAGCTCGTTTCATTGTATGCCCCCCTATAATTATCCACTTTGATTATATCTTATCAAATTCGATTTTTCAATGCTTTTTTCGTGAAGGGAACAGGGGGCGCAGCACGCAAAAGGCCGCCCCGGCGGGACCCGTTCTCAATAGGGTCCGCCGGGGCGGCACGCGTTCAAGCTTTGATATACTGCTGCAGCGTCTGGATCAACTGTAAGGGCTGGAAGGGCTTCGCCACGTGGGCGTTCATGCCCGCAGCCAGGCTCTCCCGCACGTCCTCCGGCAGGGAGTTGGCGCTCAGCGCGATGATCGGCAGCGCCCTTGCCTTGGGATCGTTCAGGGCCCGGATGGCCCGGGTCGCCTCATAGCCGTTCATCACCGGCATCTGAATGTCCATCAGCACCGCGTCGTAATAGTCCGCGCCGTGGGTCCGGACCGCCTCCACGCCCAGCGCGCCGTTCTCGGCGAGGTCCACGTCCATGCCGAACTCCTCCAGGACCATCCGCGTGATCTCCGCGTTGATCACGTTGTCCTCCACCAGCAGGACGCGGCGGCCGTTCAGGTCGACCTCCTCCGGCTCCGGTTCCGGCTCCGGCTCGCCGTCGTCCAGCGTTTCCAGCTCCACCGTCACTGTGAAGCACGAGCCCGCGCCGACCCGGCTCTGAACGTCGATCGTGCCGCCCATCAGCTTCATGATCCGTCCCGTGATCGGCAGGCCGAGGCCGCTGCCCCGGATCTGGTTGACCGTGGTCCGCACGCCGCGGGTGAAGGCTTCAAAGATGTGGGGAAGGTAGTCCGCGTCGATGCCGACGCCGGTGTCCCGCACGATGAAGCGATAGCGCCCGCGCCCCGGCCCGGCGGCCTCCTCCTCCGCGATCAGGTCCACGCTGCCGCCCGCGGGGGTGTACTGGATCGCGTTGCGGACCAGGTTGATGATGACCTGCTCCAAACGCAACTCGTCGGTGGTCACGTGGTAATGGGATACGCGCTCGTGGTTATACGTAATACGCAGGGACTTGTTCTCGGCCTGCAGGGCCGTGATGTCCTCGATGCGCCGGAACAGCTCCCACAGGTCGCAGGGACCGGGGGACAGCGTCATTTGTCCGCTCTCCAGCCGGGAGATATCCAGTATGTCGTTGATCAGCGAGAGCATGAAGTGGCTGGACGAGGCGATTTTGTCCAGGGACTCGCGCAGCGCGGCGGGGTCGTCCATGCGGCTCCGCGCGATGTTCGTATAACCGACGATCGCGTTCATCGGCGTGTGCATGTCGTGGGACATGTTCGTCAGGAAGGCGCTCCGCGCCGCGGCCTTGGCCTCCGCCATGCCGCTCTCGTAAGCCCGCTCGTAGGCGAGGCGGGCGCGGACCTGTTCGTCCACGTCCATGATGCCGATTACCACGCGGCGGCCGTGCTCCCCGGGCATCCGGGTGGCCTTGAGGTGGACGTAGGTGGGCCGATCCCCGAACAGCACCCGGAACATCATAATGAAATGCCCGCTCTCATCCAGGGCCGCGACCACGTTCGGCTTCGTGAAGGTGTCCAGGAATCGCGGCCGGTCCTCCGGGGCGATCTTGGTCACGAAAAGCTCCCGCGAGAAGTGCACGAAGTCGTCTCCGCTCCGGGGCAGGCCCAGCGCCCGGTATTCCGGTGAAGCGCTGTACTCGACGAACCGGTCGTCCGTCGAGTTGACGTAATAGATGCAGATGTAGTCTGCCGCCAGAGCCTGGGCGACGCTGGACTGGGAGATCTGCAGGAACTCCTGTTCCATGGATTCGTTTCGCTTCCTCTCATTGAGGCAGCGCCGCGCGATGCGCGCGGTGTTGCGTTCTTTATTCGCTCCACTCGACCCAGAGCTCGACTTCCGCGTCCTCCGGGCCAAGCAACTCCAAAAGCCCCGCACGGTCCACGCCATAGACCTTCGCAAGCCGGGTGAGGCTCCAGGTGTTCTCGTCGTAGTATATGCTGAGCTGCGTCCCCTGGTACAAAATCAGGTCGCCGGGGACGGTGGTGAGCGTTTCATCGCAGCGGGGCAACTCCCAGGGCAGCTCGCCCACCTTCTCGAAGCCGCCGTAATCCCGCAGGGTCAGCGTCAGCGGCTCCTCACTCAGCGCCTCGATCAGGGCGCGGGCGGATTCGTTGTCCTCAGGGTTCGCGTACAGGACGCGGTCCCCGATCCGCAGCGCCAGCATGGGCCTCGGACGGACCGGCTCCGGCGCGTCCGGGTCCCGCGTACCCTGGCAGCGCAGCGTGACGTTCAGCGCCGCGTCCACGGTCAGGGTGTAGTAGTGGTCGAGGTTCTCCGCGATGGGGGAGCGCTCCTGCACCGTCAGGCGCGTTTCCCCGGGCTTCAGTCCCGTAAAGGTGAAGCTCACGGTGTAGCCCGCGCCGGTCATCTGCTCGTGGTCGGGCTTCGCGTAGGCGTGCCGCTCCTCCCACGAAACGAGAGCGGGGTCGTCGGGCACGACGGTAAAATCCGGCCCGCCGCCGTCGAAGGATTCAAATTGCAGCTCCGCGGTCTGTCCTTTCACGTCAGGTGCCTCCGTTTCGGGGATGATCTCCGGCGCCTCCGTTTCAGGAACGTCCGTCGGCGCGGGCGCGGCGCCGGGCCGGGCCGTTTGGCTCCCACAGGCGCCAAGCAGCAGGGCGAGGGTGAGCAGAAGCGCGGGGACCGACCGTCGCAGCGTCATGGCGCGGAACACCTCCAGATCGGTGATATCCCTGAAAAATTTTCAAAGCCCACGCTGCCGACGGCCGTCGGCAGCGTGGGCTTTGGTGTCGGCGGCGGGGCTCGAACCCGCACGGGTCTCCCCAGCGGATTTTAAGTCCGCATTGTCTACCGATTCCAACACGCCGACCTGCTGTCCCTTTTCAGACAGACTATATTATAATCCCGCCCCGCCCCGCATGTCAAGCGCAAGGGGAAGAGATTCTGATAAGAGGATGAACAAATTGGGATTTGTGGGGATGATGCGCCGACGCCATTGGCTCCCCTGCAAGGGGAGCTGTCGCCGCCGCCTGCGGCGGTGACTGAGGGGTTCTATCGCGGCCCACACGACACCCCCCAGTCACGTTCGCTTCGCTCACGCGACAGCCCCCCTTGCAGGGGGGCCAAATCGGTGCCTCGCCAACTCCCAATTTGCCGTTCTGTGCGGGATACCGGCGGGGATCGTCGAATAGACTGTTTCGGAGGCGATGCGAAACGATGTGGACACAGCTTTTGTGGTTTTTGTGCTCCGGCCTGCTCTTCACGCTGCGGCTGGGGCCGGGGAGCGGTTCCTTCCCGCGGCCGCTCAGCGCGGAGGAGGAGCGCGAGGCCGTCGAGGCCTGGACCGAGCGGCAGGACCTGGCGGCCAGGAACAAGCTGATCGAACACAACCTGCGCCTGGTCGCGCACATCATGAAGAAATACTACGCCGTGGCCGCCGACCAGGAGGACCTGATCAGCATCGGCACTATCGGCCTGATCAAGGGCGTCAGCACCTACCGCCCGGATAAAAAGGTCCGTCTGGCGACCTACGCTTCAAGGTGTATCGAAAATGCTATCCTATCGCCAACGCGCTGAATGTTGGGCTGTGGACTGATAACGAAGCTTTCGCCCCCAAAAAGCCCCGCTGGACGGTCTTTTCCACGACTTATGAGCGGATGTTCGTATTGGCCCTGTATCATCACGGAGTCGTCCGCTGCGCGCCGCTCTACGTCCACAGCTTCCGCGTTACGACGGCAAAACGCCTGACGGATGCGCTGTGGTTCCAGCGACAGGAGCATTCCGAAGGGGAACTCCAAACGATGGGAGACCGCCTCCTCTGGCACCGCCTCCGCCTGGGCCTAATGCAAAAGGAGGTCGCTGCCAGGGTCGGATTGGGCCGGACAGTCTACGCGCTGCTGGAAGCAGGAGGACGGGAAATCTGTTCGGCGGAAACCGCCAGGGCACTGGCGGAGCTGTATCACACCTCGGTGGAGGAGCTGCTGGACGGTTATAACCTGTTCCTCTATCGCGGGCAAGGCCAACAGATCCGCGCCTGCCGCGAGCGGACAGGCCTGACCCGAAAAGCCTTTGCCAAGCGCTATGGGATCTGCGAGAGTTGCTTGGAGGATTGGGAAAAGGAGCGGGTGTTGATGAGCAAACGGGCCTGGGAGAAGCATTTCAGGGATTTGATGTTTGCTTTCGATCTGCCTTGACAGGCAG
>JAFSRS010000114.1 GCA_017445985.1 Oscillospiraceae bacterium
CCAAGCTGGGCCGCTACACCAGCGAGCGCGGCAAGATCCTGCCCCGCCGCGCCACCGGCACCTGCGCCATGCACCAGCGCCAGGTCACCGAGGCCATCAAGCGCGCCCGCCAGGTCGCCCTGATGCCCTATATCGTGGACTGATCCGCCGCGAAAAAAATGAAGCAAGGGGACGCCCCCTTGCTTCATTTTTTTCAATCTGCACTTGCCTTTTTCCCACGCATACTATATAATATACGGCATATTTGCGGTGATTCTATCGAATGGATGTGAAAATATGAAATCTTATCGCAGCATGACCGATTCCGAGCGGCGGGCGGAGCTGGAGGCCCAGCAGAAGCGCTACGCGAAGGAGAAGGCCGTCGGCTACAAGCTGGACATGTCGCGGGGCAAGCCCGACGCGACCCAGCTCAACCTGAGCATGGATATGCTCCAGCAGAACCCCTATGACCTGATCTACACCCGGAAAGGGACCGACGTCCGCAACTACGGCGAGCTGGCCGGAGTGGACGAGGCGAAGGAGCTCTTCGGCAAGGTGCTGGGTCTGGAAATGGAAAACATCATCATGGGCGGCCAGAGCTCCCTGGCGCTGATGTACGACACGGTCATCAAGGCCATCGTGCTGGGCGTCTGCGGCGGCGAGAAGCCCTGGGGCCAGCAGGGCCAGATCAAGTTCCTCTGCCCCACCCCCGGCTACGACCGCCACTTCCGCATCTGCGAGGAGTTCGGCATCGAGATGATCTCCATTCCGATGCTCTCTACCGGCCCGGACATGGAGCTGCTGCGCCAGTACGCCGAGAGTGATCCCCAGGTCAAGGGCGTCTGGTGCGTGCCGAAGTACTCCAACCCCACCGGCTGCACCTTCTCCCCCGAGACCGTGGAGGCTTTCGCCGCCTTGAAGCCCGCCGCGGACGACTTTCGCATCTTCTGGGACAACGCCTACTTTGTCCACGGCTTCCGGGACACGGACGACGAGCTGGTGAATATCTTCGAGGCCTGCAAGCGCCACGGCAGCGAGGACATGGTCTATGAGTTCATGTCCACCAGCAAGGTCACCTTCTCCGGCGCGGGCGTCGCGGTGCTGGCCGCCAGCCGCCGCAACATCGAGTTCCTGACCCGTCAGATGAGCGTGCAGACCCTGGGCTACGACAAGATCAACCAGCTCCGCCACGTCCGCTACTTCAAGGATATCGACGGACTGCGCAACCACATGAAGAAGCAGGCCGACTACCTGCTGCCCAAGTTCGAGTGCGCTCTCGCCGCCCTGCACACCGGCCTGGACGACGCGGACATCGGACGCTGGACCGAGCCCAACGGCGGCTACTTCATCAGCTACGAGGGCCTGCCCGGCACCGCGCGGCGCTGCGTCCAGCTCTGCGCCGAGGCGGGCGTCAAGTTCACCGACGCGGGCGCCTGTTTCCCCTACGGCATCGACCCGGAGGACAAACAGATCCGCATCGCCCCCAGCTACCCCAGCACCCAGGAGCTCTACATGAGCATGAACGTCTTCTGCATCTGCCAGAAGATCGCCGCGCTGGAGGTGCTTTTAAGAGAACCGACGCTGGACTGACGCAAGGAACCGGAAATCGACGTGCGGAACCGGAAATTTGATTCCGTAGGGACGGCTCTCAGCCGTCCGCCCGTTTCGATTCCCGCCGACGATGATTCTGTTCTGCCTGCGGCAGAAGTCATCCTTCGGATGACCGGACGGCTGAGAGCCGTCCCTACAGGCGGACCCGCCCGCCGTTTCGTGCCAGCCAAACGACAACCGCCCGTAGGGGAGGGGCTTGCCCCTCCCGTCGTAACGTTTTCTGACCACGAAAAGCGGGAGGGGCAAGCCCCTCCCCTACGATGTCATCGGCCCGTCGGCGCGCCGACGAACACACACATTCACACTGAGAGAAGTTAATCCCCTTGGAGAAATTACGCAACTTGGCGACCATCGCGCACGTCGACCACGGCAAGACCACGCTGGTGGACGAGATGCTCAAGCAGAGCGGCGTCTACCGCGAAAATCAGGAGGTCGTCGAGCGGGTCATGGACTCCGGCGACCTTGAGCGCGAGCGCGGCATCACGATCATGGCGAAGAACACCGCCGTGACCTATAAGGACGTGAAGATCAACATCGTGGACACGCCGGGCCACGCCGACTTCGGCGGCGAGGTGGAGCGCATCCTGAAGATGGTGAACGGCGTCATTCTGCTGGTGGACGCCGCCGAGGGCCCCATGCCCCAGACCCGCTTCGTGCTCTCCCGCGCCCTGGAGCTGGGCCACCGGGTCATCGTGGTCGTCAACAAGATCGACCGCCCGGACCAGCGCATCCACGAGGTCATCGACGAGGTCCTGGAGCTGCTGATGGACCTGGACGCCACGGACGACCAGCTCGATTCCCCGATGCTGTTCTGCTCCGGGCGGCAGGGCACCGCCAGCTACAGCCCCGAGGTCGTCGGCACCGATCTGAAGCCCCTGTTCGAGACGATTTTGGAGTATATCCCCGAGCCGGAGCAGGACGTGTCGAAGCCCTTCCAGATGCTCGTCAGCTCCATCGACTACAACGAGTACGTGGGCCGCATCGCCATCGGCCGCATCGAGCGCGGCGTCATCAGGCAGAATCAGGAGATCGAGGTCTGCAACTACCACGCCCCCGACGCCGCGCCGAAGAAGGCGAAGGCCGTCAGCCTCTATGAGTTCGACGGGCTGGCCCGCGTCCCGGTCACCGAGGCCGCGGCGGGCAGCATCATCGCCATGAGCGGCATCGGCGACGTGACGATCGGCGACACGGTCTGCGCCAGAGGCTTCGCCGAGCCGCTGCCCTTCGTCCGCATCAGCGCCCCGACGATGGAGATGACCTTCTCCGTCAACGACAGCCCCTTCGCCGGGCGCGAGGGCAAATTCGTCACCTCCCGCCAGATCAGCGAACGCCTCCGCCGCGAGACCCTGAAGGACGTCTCTCTCCGGGTCAGCGACGTGGAGGGCAGCACCGACAGCTTCAACGTCGCGGGCCGCGGCGAAATGAGCCTGAGCATCCTGATCGAGACCATGCGGCGCGAGGGCTATGAGTTCCAGGTCGGCCCCCCGCGGGTGCTCTATCAGGAGATCGAGGGCAAGCGCTGCGAGCCCATCGAGCGCGTCGTCGCCGACGTGCCGCAGGAGTATATCGGCTCCGTCATTGAGAAGCTGGGCCAGCGGCGCGGCGAGCTGCTGGAAATGACCCCGGTGGGGAACCGCATGAAGGCGACCTTCCTGGTGCCGTCCCGCGGGCTGTTCGGGTATCGGAACGAGTTCCTGACCGACACGAAGGGCGAGGGCATCATGGCCAGCGTCTTTGAGAAGTACGGCCCCTACAAGGGCGATATCGCCCGGCGCGGCACCGGCAGCCTGATCGCCTGGGAGACCGGCGAGAGCGTCACCTACGGCCTCTTCTCCGCCCAGGAGCGCGGCGCCCTGTTCATCGGCCCCGGCGTCCCGGTCTACGGCGGCATGGTCATCGGCGAGTGCCCGAAGCTGGAGGACATCACGCTGAACGTCTGCAAGAAAAAGCAGCTCACCAACACCCGCGCCTCCGGCTCCGACGAGGCCCTGCGCCTGATCCCGCCCCGGCAGATGAGTCTGGAGCAGTGCCTGGAGTTTCTGGCCGACGACGAGCTGCTGGAGGTCACCCCCAAGTCCCTGCGCCTGCGGAAGCGGATTTTGGAGCACGACAGGCGGATGAAGGCCGTGTTTGGAAAGAAATAATGGAATCGCGCTCCGGGCTGTGTCAGCCCTCTGCGCGAAGCAAGAACATCCCCCCGCCCGTTCCGAATCGGAACGGGCGGGGGGATCGTTTTGATCCGCGCCTCTTCTCGCTTCGTTGATGCTCCGATTATTTCGTAGGGACGGCTCTCAGTCCCTCCATCGCCGTAGGGAGCGATCCCCTGATCGCTCCGCGTTGCGCC
>JAFSRS010000115.1 GCA_017445985.1 Oscillospiraceae bacterium
CCCCACAGGAGTCATCCATGAAATACAAATGCCTCGTTTTTGACCACGACGATACCGTCGTCAACTCCACCGCCACCATCCACCACCCCTGCTTCGTCGAGTTCCTGCGCGAGTTCTACCCCGGCGAGACCATCGGGCTGGAGGAATATTTTCTCGTCAACTTCGACCCCGGCTTCGTCCCCATCTGCCGGGAGCGCTACGGCATGACCGACGCCGATCTCGAAGCCGAAACCCGCTACTGGCAGAACTATGTGAAGAGCCATCTTCCCGCCGCCTACCCCGGCATCCGGGAGATCATGGAGCGGCAGAAGGCGGCGGGCGGCCTCGTGTGCGTCGTGTCCCACTCCTTTGACTACAACATCCGCCGCGACTATGAGGCGAACGGCCTGCCCGCGCCGGACGCGGTCTACGGCTGGGAACGCCCCGAGCAGGAGCGCAAGCCCAACCCCTTCCCGCTGGAGGACATCATGCGCCGCTTCGACTTAAAGCCCTCGGAGCTGCTGATGATCGACGACCTCAAGCCCGGCTACGACATGGCCCGCGCCGCCGGAACGGATTTCGCCGCCGTCGGCTGGGCCTACGATATCCCGGAGATCGAGCGCTTCATGCGCCGGAGCTGCCCGCTGTATTTTAAAAAGGTAGAAGACCTGGCGGCCTGGCTCGGATGAAGGGGGCGAATATGAAACCGGCAGCCCATTCGGGCTGCCGGTTTCGTATACGGGTTCCTTACCGCTCAAACTTGAGCCGCTTCTTGTTTTCGTACATGTCCGCATCCGCGCGCTCGAACACGTCCTGGAAGCGCTTGTCCTGGCCGGGGATATAGTCGGACATGCCGCAGGCCACGACAACGTCCCCGTCGCGCACGTTTCCTGTGTTTGCCGCCCGGAAGCGCGCCTTCAGCTCATTTCGCTGCGCGTAGTCCGTACCCGTCAGGATCGCCGAGAACTCGTCGCCGCCGACGCGGTACACGGGGCTGTGGTCGAAGGTCTCGCAGATCAGCGTGCAGGCCCTGCGGATATAGTCGTCGCCCGCCGCGTGACCAAACGTGTCGTTGGTGTACTTGAGGCCGTTGAGATCGAACATCGCGATCGCGAAGGCGATATCGGGCTCGGCTTCGATCCGCTCGTCCCACTCCGCCTCCGCCTCGACGAAGACGCGCTTGGACTTGACGCCGGTCAGCGCGTCGCGGCTGGCAAGCTCCGTCGCCCTCTGCAGGGCGAGGGCCTGCTCCTTCTCCCGCCGGACGCGGGCGCTGATGTTGCTCAGACCGATGACGATGTGCGGGTCGGCCCGGTCGGCCATGCGGCTGGCCTTCATGTGCACATAGGTCAGCGCCCCGTGATACATCATGCTGTATTCCTGCGTGTAGCTGCCGGTCTCCTCCAGCAGCTCCAGCAGGCGCTCCTTGTCCAGCACCGACTCGACCTTCTCCTGATCCCCCACGCTCACATTCCGCAGGAAGCCCCGGGCAACATTGAAGAAATTCTCGCCGCCGCTCTCAATGTCCAGCTCCGTCTTCTCCTCGGCGGAGCGGTACTCGATAAAGCGGTCGGTCTCGGTGTCAACATAGTAGATCAGGAAGTAGTCGGAGGACAGCGCCTGTGCCACGCCCGATCTCACCAGCGCGTCTTTCTTGCGCTGCATCTCCTCGTTGATGTCGCTGGTGCCGATGACGATGTGGCGGTCGTCCAGGCGGGCGGCCTTCATCATGACATAGCGCGATTCGCCCCCGAGCACCATGCGGTAGGAGTAGGAGAGGCTTCCGTGGAGCTCCAGCTCCCGCAGGACATTGTCCTTCGTGAAGAAGCGCATGAAACCCGAAAGATCCTCCGGATGGACAAACCGGGGCATGTTCTGGCGGCTGATCGCGAAGAAATCCTCGCCCCGGCTCTCAATGCCGATGGAGCTGAAAATGCTCTCGGGGCTGAACTCGATGAAATAGTCCGTCTCAACGTCCACATAGTAAATGTTGAGAAAGTCCCGCGCCAGGGCCTGGGCCACCCGCGTGATGGACATGAGGTTCATCTGCTCCGCCGCCAGGCGCTGCTCCTCCGTGATCTGGGCGTCCACATTGCTCACGCCCACAATGATGTGGCGGAACGCCCCGGTTTCGGCGGGGATGACCTTCATGCGGTAGTACTGCGGCCTGTCCTCGATCACCAGGCGGTAGTCCATCGAAAAGCTCTGCCTGTCCGCGAGGGCCTTCAGCAGTGTCTGCTTGTCCAGGGCGTTGGAGACCTTTTCCATGTCCTCGCTGTAGACGACGTGCTGCAGGTCGCGCTGGCAGTCGCCGAAGAAATCCGTGCCGTCGCTTTCCATCTCCAGAAGGCTGTAAGCCCCGTCTGAGAAATAGCCCATATAGCTGTCGGTCTCGATATCCACGTAGTAGACGCTCTCAATATCCCGGGAGAGGGCCTTGGCAAGCCCCGTGAAATCGGGGGTGAAGCCGCTGGTCTCCCCGATGCGGCGGGCGCTGCGGATCTCACTGTCCACATTGCGCACGCCGACGATGGCGCGGCTGTGGTCGTCGCCGCCCACCAGCACGGCCTTGAAGCTGTAGTATGTCGGTACGCCGCCGACCAGCAGGCGGTACAGGGCGGTACAGCGCCCCGTCTCCGAAAGCCGGCTGAGCAGCGCGTCCTTCGGAATGGCACGGCGCAGGCGCTCCCGATCCTCCTCGTAGACCTCCTGCTCGATGATGCGCAGGCAGTCGGCGTAGAAGTCTTCTCCGCTGCCGTCGGTGTGCAGCGTCGTGTCCACGCCGCAAAAGTTGAAGACGGTATACTGGCCGGTACTGAGATCGACGTAATAGATGCGCTCATAGCCGCCGGAGAGAATGGCCAGCGCGTCCCGCCCGGTGGAGAGGGTGATGTGCCGTCCCTCATAGAGCTCGATCGCGCGCCGCACGCGGGCCAGGATCACCTCCAGCCGCGGATAAGGCTTCGGAATGAAGTCCAGCGCGCCGAGGGTGAAGCTCTCCACCTCGGCCATCCGGTCGGACGTGACGACAATGACCGGAATATCGCGGATTTTGGGATCGGTCCGCTTGATGCGCAGCAGCTCCAGCCCGTTCATCCTCGGCATGATCAGATCCAGCAGTACCAGCGAAAGCGTCCTGCTGTTCGCGCGGATAAGCTCCAGCGCCTCCCGGCCGTCGGCGGCGTACAGCAGATCATAGTCGTTATTGACCGCGTCGCCCAGGATCTCCCGG
>JAFSRS010000011.1 GCA_017445985.1 Oscillospiraceae bacterium
AGATCGTTCGTCATCCAGGCCGCGCCGCGCTCCACCGTACCGGGGACGGAGCAATGGAGCGGCTTTTCCGTCAGCGCGCCGCAGGCCGGGCAGCGGTATTTCGCCTGGACCGCCGAGCCCAGCACGCTGTCCAGGGCCGCGCCCAGGGTCCCGGCCAGAGTCAGCGAGGCGAACAGCGCCCAGCCCCCGGGCCAGCCGAGGGCGCAGATCCCTGCCACGATGGCAGCGCCCAGGGCGCTCATGCCGAAGCCGAAGGCGGTCACGCCGCCGCTGAGTCCCCGGGGGACGGGCTTTCCGCTCAGGATGTCCCGGGGCTCCGCTTTGGCGAGGACGCCCAGCTCGCTGGCCATTGAATCCGCCAGCGACGCCGCCAGCGCCCCGCCCGCGGCCCAGAGGAAGCCGCGCCAGCCGGTCAGCGCATAGAACAGCAGGAGCGCCGCGCCCGTGGCGACGTTGCAGGCCACCTGGGCCGCGTCCCGCCGCCCGGTCTTGGCGTGGAGGCGCTTTTCGATCCGCTCCCGCCGCGCACCGGAGAGCTTCCCGGCGGCGATCGTGCAGAGGAACACGGCGGTCAGGGCCAGAAAGCCGGTCAGTCCGCCGCAGAAGGCGATCACGACGCCCAGGGTCCAGGCCAGCGCCAGCCCGCCGGGAGTCAGCGCCCTGCGCCAGAGCGCCAGCGCGGAGAGGGCGGAGGCCAGCAGGAGGGCAAACAGCAGATTTGTCACAGAAAACATGATCTCTCACCCCAGCGCGAACAGAAACACCAGCAAAAACACGCCCAGGGGCAGGCTCAGGTTGTCCAGGCCCCGGACGCCCACCAGCTCCAGCGCGGCGGCGGCGAGGGCGGTCAGCAGCAGCTCCCCGAAGCTGAGGGGCAGGGCGTAGACCGCGGCAAACACGCCGACCACCAGCAGCGACACGGCAAAGACCGTCAGGCTCCCGTAGAGGGTCCGCCCGCCGAACAGCTTCCGGTTCCCGCGCTTCCACTGCCCGGTCAGGGGGGCGAAGCCGTCGCCCAGGGCCATGCAGAACAGCCCCGCGCCGTAGGCGGGGAGGCACTCCGGCATGATGGTCGTCCAGACCGCCATCACGGTCATGCTGATCGCGTAGTAGACGGTGCCGAGGCTCTTCTTGCTCTCGTCGGTGCGTTCCATCGCGGAAAAGAGGTTCTTCTGATAGGAGATCGCGTTGAGCACGATGAACACCGCGGGCGGGACGATCAGGTGCCAGCTCGTCCCGAAGCAGAGGGCCATCGGGACCCAGGAAAAGGCCACGGAGACGTGGATCAGCTTGCGGCTGAGCTCCTCATCCCCACGGATGCGCTTCGAGAGCGCCTGGGCCACGCCGATCATCAGAAAGACCCAGCCGAAGGTCAGGACGTATCCGAGTACGATCTTCATAGGTAAAACTCCTTGTTTCGTTCAGCTCCAGCGGGGGATCAGCCCGCCGCTCAGGGCCGCGGCGCTGAAGCGGCGGAAGGGCTCCATCCGCTCCACGGTCTCCGCGACGAGGCCGCAGAAGCTCCCAAAGTCCCGCAGCTCCGCGTCGGGGAAGGAGCGGAGGATATACCATTCCTTGTATTTCAGGTATTCCGCCGCCGGGTCCTCCGGGTCGAAGCCCCGGGGGACGTTTTTCAGCCGCGAGTCCGGCCCGTCGAACAGCTCGCAGCCGCTGGCGTCCAGGGCGTCCTCAAAGGCGTCGAGATGGTCCCGCAGGTATTCCCGCGCCTCGAACAGCCGCTCCCGGTCCCCGCCGGTCCAGAGGCCGGTACCGAAGTGGCTCCGTCCGCCGGGCTGGATGGAGAGGTAGTAGCTCACGGGCAGCAGGGCCCGCTTGTCCGGCGAGAAATAGGCCCGGAAGCTGGGGTTGTAGGGCGGCGCGTCCCGGTGGACCCGCACGTCCCGGGGGACGCGGTAGAGCATGGCCTTCGGCTGCGCAAAGACGAGCTGCTCCGCCAGGGCCGCGTCGCAGTGGTCAACGATGGTATATTTGATATCTTCCACCAGCGCGGTGAAGTCGTCCTTCGCGCCCTCGTACCACTTGTGGTTCTCGTGGAACCAGCCGCGTTCGTTATGCAGCTCCAGGGCCGCGCAGTAGCCCAGCATCCGGTCAAAGTCCATGGTCCGTCCGTCCCGTTTTTAAGATAAATCGATGATAGCACACTTTTCTTTTTTTCGCAACTGTGGTAAACTGAAATGAGAGAGCTTTCCAAGTGACGGACCTTCTCCCTCTCCTGCCGCTGCGGCGGCACCCTCCCCCGCTGGGGGAGGGAAAGGAGCCGTGATCCGCACCACCAGCCTCTGAATCGACGCGCCAGCGGAACGATTCGGTTCCCTCCCCCAGCGGGGGAGGGTGCCCGAAGGGCAGGAGAGGGAGAAGGCTCGATGACAGAACGGAGCGTTTTATATGCCGCGGAACAAGACCATCGATCTGAGCCTCGACGAGGGACAGGCGGAGCTGTCGCGCTGTCTGCGCCTCGACGCGCCCGCGGCGGCGGCGGCCGTGACGGACCGGACGATCCTCGGCGACTGCTTCCGGGTCCTGCCCCTGCTGCCGGAGGGGCTGGCGGACCTGGTGATCGCGGACCCGCCCTACAACCTCCGGCGGGACTTCGGGGAGCAGCGCTTCCCGGTCCGCAGCGAGGCGGATTACCGGGACTGGTGCCTGGACTGGCTGCGCCCGCTCCGGCGCTGCATGAAGCCCGGCGCGAGCCTCTACGTCTGCTGCGACTGGCGCAGCTCCGGCGCGGTGGCGGCGGCCCTGGGCGAGCTGTTCACGGTCCGCAACCGCATCACCTGGCAGCGGGAGAAGGGCCGCGGGGCCGCGCGGAACTGGAAGAACAGCATGGAGGACGTGTGGTTCGCCACACTGGGGGACGACTATTATTTCGACCTGGAGGCGGTGAAGCTCCGCCGCCGGGTGATCGCGCCCTACCGCAGCGGCGGGGTCCCGAAGGACTGGACGCGGGACGGGGACGGGACGCCCTGGCGGCTGACCTGCCCCGGCAATTTCTGGGACGACCTGACCGTGCCCTTCTGGTCCATGCCGGAGAACACCGCCCACCCGACCCAGAAGCCGGAAAAGCTGCTGGCGCGGCTGATCCTGGCCTCCTGTCCGCCGGAGGGGCTGGTCCTGGACCCTTTCCTCGGCTCCGGCAGCAGCAGCGTCGCCGCGAAGAAGCTGGGGCGGCACTACGTGGGCGTCGAGCAGAACCCCCAATACTGCGTCTGGGCGGAGCGGCGCCTCGCCCTGGCGGACACGGACAAGCGCATCCAGGGCTACGAGGACGGGGTGTTCTGGGAACGAAACAGCGGGAAATAAACAACGATAGATGGAGGGACCTATTATGTCAAAGATACTCTTGACCGGCGGGACCGGGTACATCGGCTCCCATACGGCGGTGGAGCTGATCGCCGCGGGCCGCGAGGTCGTCATCGTGGACGACCTGAGCAACAGCGAGGAGAGCGTCGTGGCGCGCATCGGGCGCATCACCGGCGTGACGCCGGCCTTTTACCGGGCGGACGTGGCGGACCGCGCCGCGCTGGAGCGGGTGTTCAGCGAGCAGGACATCTCCGCGGTGATCCACTTCGCGGGCTTCAAGGCCGTGGGGGAGAGCGTGGAGAAGCCCGTCGCCTACTACCGCAACAACCTGGACTCGACCCTGACCCTGGTGGAGACGATGGCGGCCCACGGCTGCAAGACGATCATCTTCAGCTCCTCCGCCACGGTCTACGGCTCGGACAATCCGGTGCCCTTCGTCGAGACCATGCGGACCGGCCCCTGCACGAACCCCTACGGCTGGACCAAGCTGATGATCGAGCAGATCCTCCGGGACGCGGCGGCGGCGGACGGGGCGCTGCGGGTCGTGCTGCTGCGCTATTTCAACCCCATCGGGGCCCACGAGAGCGGCCTGATCGGCGAGAAGCCCAACGGCATCCCCAACAACCTGATGCCCTACGTCACTCAGGTCGCGGCGGGCATCCGGGAGCGGCTCAGCGTCTTTGGCAACGACTACCCGACCCCCGACGGCACCGGCGTCCGGGACTACATCCACGTCTGCGATCTGGCGGAGGGCCACGTCCGGGCGCTGGAATACGCGGAGAAAAACACCGGCGCCGAGGTGTTCAACCTCGGCACCGGCGTCGGGTACAGCGTATTGGACGTGGTCCACGCCTTTGAGCGGGCGAATGGGCTGACGATCCCGCTGGTGTTCGCGCCGCGCCGCAGCGGGGACATCCCCGCCTGCTGGGCCGACGCGGAGAAGGCCGCGAGGGTCCTGAACTGGCGCACCCACCGCGGCCTGGACGAGATGTGCCGGGATAGCTGGCGCTGGCAGAAGAACTGCGCGGAGGGGAAGGTCTAAGCAAATCGCGCGCGAAGCGCGTTAAAAATCAACTCCTGTCCCTGTCTCGACGGGTGGATGCCGTCGTCGCAGAGCAGGGGCTCCAGGGCCTTCGGGTCCCGGGGGAAGGCGGCGCGGAGGTCGATGAGCTCCGCGCCTTCTTCCTTTGCGAGGGCGCGGATCAGCGCGTCGTAGTGGGCCTGCCAGCGGGCGATGGCCTCCACGTCGCCGAGCCAGCGGAGGATGTTCTCATAGCTCAGCCCGCTGCGGCAGAGGAAGCGGAGATAGCGCTCGGAGTGGATGGGCGGCAGGGTCAGCAGCACGATCCGCCGCCCGCTTTCGCGCAGCAGCCGGATCGCCTCGCGGTAGCGGGCGCGGAATTCCTCCGGCGGCGTGTGGCAGAGGTGTTCCCCCTCCGGGTCGGCGGAGATCGCCGCCCAGTCGTAGTCGCAGTCGTTGCCGCCCAGCTCCAGGACGGCCCGCTCGCCCTCGCCGGGCTCGGCGCTGCGGCGGCGGATCGCAGCCATGGCCTTGCCGATCGTGCAGCCGAAGCGGGAGCAGTTGCGGATGGACAGCCCGCATTCCTCGCTGAGCCGGGTCTCCCAGTCGTGGTTGATCCGGTAGCGCCCGTCCTCCCAGACGATGCCCTTCAGGATGGAGTCGCCAAATACGGTCACGTTCATAATACCACCTCAAAAAGATCATGATGTGATGTAATCTAATTTATGAAACTAGAATACATCACATCAGTATGATTGTCAAGCGGTAATTATATTTTTGTCTTGTCAGGAGCATCATTCCATGATAAGGTATAGGGGAACAGAAAGGGGGGCGCCGGAATGGACGATATGGAAAGAACCGTCAGCCTGCCGCGCTGGAACGAGCTGCCGGACCTGGAATTGTATATGGATCAGGTGCTCTCGCTGGCCTCGCGCTATCTCGGCGCGCTGCCCGGCGGGGAGGAAACGGCCCTGACCGCGGCGATGGTGAACAACTACGTGAAGCTGGGGCTCGTGCCGCCGCCGGTGAAGAAACGCTACGGGCGGGAGCAGCTCTCCCGGCTGCTGATCGTCAGCCTGATGAAGTCCGGCTTCCCGATCCCGGCGATCAAACGCCTGCTGGACGACGCGCGGACGCGCCACGGCCCGGAGGAGCTTTACGAGATCTTCCGCGCCCGCTACGCCGCGGCGGCGGCGGAGACGGCGGCGGAGCGCGGCGCGAGCGATGCGGACAGCCCCTACGCCGCGATCCTCCGCGCCGCCCTCCGCGCCCAGACCGCCCGCGCCGAGGCCCTCCGCCTGTTCGCGAAGGCCTTCCCGGAGGCGGAGAAAACGGGGAAGTGAACGAACAATTTGGGATTTGGTGAGATCATGTTCGTAGGGGC
>JAFSRS010000116.1 GCA_017445985.1 Oscillospiraceae bacterium
CTGCCCTTCGGGCACCCTCCCCCGCTGGGGGAGGGAACCGAGTCGTTACGCCGGAGCGTCGGTTTTGGGGCTGGCGGTAGCGTCTACAGTTCCCCTCCCTCCCCCAGCGGGGGAGGGTGCCGCCGCAGCGGCAGGAGAGGGAGAACGCCGGTCACGGGAAAACGCAACGGGGCGGGAACTCTCCCGCCCCCTATTAACTATTAACTATTAACTATTTCAGGCCTTCGGCGTGAACTGCGCGGTGCTCTGCAGGGCGTCGTCCGGGTCGGTCACGACGTTGAAGGGACGGGTGGGGCGCTCGTCGCCCGCGGTCTCAGGCTCCTCGGCGCTCTGGGCGTCCACGGCCTCCTCGATGCCCTTGACGGTCTCGTGGACCTCCGCGGTCTCGGGCTCGGCGGCGTCGGCGCGGATGGCCTTCACGAAGTCCATGCTCTCCACCTTCTGCAGGAACTCGAGCTGGCGGCGGCAGAGCAGATCCATGCTGTCCAGGAAGCGGACGGACTCGCTCTTGGTTTTGGCGAGGCGGGCGCGCTCGGCCTCCACCTCGGCGGCGGCGCCGGCGGTGAGCTGTTCGGCCTCGGCCCTGGCGTTGGCCAGGATGCCGTCGGCCTTCTCGCGGGCCTCCCGCTCGATCTGGATGCCCATCTTCTGCGCGCTCAGCACGGCGGAACGCAGCGCGTCCTCGTTGCCGCGGTACTCGTCCACCTTGTCCACCAGGACCTTCATCTTCGCCTTCAGGACGCCGTTCTCCTTCTGGAGCAGGGCGAGGTCGCTGGCCAGCTCCTCCAGGAAGCTGTCCACGGAGGCCATATCGTAGCCGCCAAAGACGGCCTTCTCAAAGGTCTTTTCCCGAATATCCTGCGGTGTAATCATATCTGTCTACCTCTGTCTCTTTCAATTAAAAGTACGTTCCGCCGCTGTTGCCGCTCAGCTCGTCGAGCTGGTCGCCGACGATGTTCACGTTGGGCGGCGTGAGGATGTAGGTGCCCGTCGCGACCTTCTTGATGCTGCCGTCGATGGCGTAGGTCACGCCGGAGAGGAAGTCCACCAGGCGGCGGACCACGTCCTTGGGCGTCGTCTCCAGATTGACCAGCACGGCTCGCTTGGCGCGCAGGTGGTCGGCGATCTCCGCCGCGGATTCAAAGCGCTCGGGCTTGGCCAGGATGACCTGCATCTGGCCGCCGGTCGAGAGGTTCACGACCCTGCCCTCCTTCGCGCGGAAGCCGCGCATGGTCGTGGCGGTGTCGCCGGCCTGCGAGCTGCCGCCGCCGTAGCCGCTGAAGGGATTGGAGCGCGGACGCTCCTCCTCGATCTCCTCTTCCTCCTCGTCAATGAGGCTGTCGTCGCCGTCGTCGTAAGGGCGGGTCAGCTTCTTCAGCTCATCCAGAAAGCCCATGCCTGGTTCCTCCTCCGTTTATCCACGTCCGTAATCCCGCGCGCCGAAAATGGCGGAGCCGACGCGGATCACGTTCGCGCCCTCCGCGACGGCCTCGGTGTAATCGTCGCTCATACCCATGGATAGAAAATCCATAGAAACATTATCGTATTTTTTTTCGGAATTGTCAATAAAAAGCTGACGCATTTTGACAAAATACCTTTGATTTCCTCCGATTTTTTCGGAGATGGGCGGCACGCACATCAATCCGCGCACCCGAATGCCCGCCGTTTCCCCCGCCAGGGCCAGCAGCTCGCCCAGCATTTCGGGCGCGGCGCCGGACTTTTGGGCCTCCCCGGCGATGGAGATCTCGAGCAGCACGTCCTGCGTCAGCCCCAGGGCGGCGGCCCGGCGGCCGATCAGGCGCACCAGCTCCGCGGAGTCCACGGACTGGATCAGGTCCACGCGGCCCACCAGCTTGTTCACCTTGTTGGTCTGCAAATGGCCGATGAAATGCAGCGGCGCCCCGGCGTAAGCGCCCAGGGCGTCCTTCTCCAGAAGCTCCTGCACCCGGTTCTCCCCGCAGGCGTCCACCCCCGCGGCCACGGCCTCCCGCACCCGGTCGGCGGCGTTCATCTTCGTCGCCGCGACGAGCAGCACGGGCCGGTCCGTAACGGCGGCGACGGCCTCGCGCACGCGGAGGACGTTTTCTCTGATTGTCATATTTCTCTCCCTCTGGCGTGCAGGGACGGCTGAGAGCCGCCCGCCGCCGCTAATCGCGATCCGTTCGTGATTATTTGTAGGGGAGGGGCTTGCCCCTCCCGCGCGATCCGAGCTTTTGCTTCATAAAGGCCCGCGGCGAAATCGCGGCAGGTACGGATTCGCCCAAACGATCTGCAGGACCCGGCGGTTCCTGCCGGGAGGGGCAAGCTGTTTAGAGTAGTAACATAGTTTACAGATTGTGCAAGCACATAGTTTACACATTCATGATAGAAACAAGGCAAAAACGGGGTGACCTGGATGCCTTGGGAAAACAGGAGTGTGGAACAA
>JAFSRS010000117.1 GCA_017445985.1 Oscillospiraceae bacterium
AGGCCGCGCCCTACTCCCGGATCACCGGCGCGGGCTGTCCCTACTGCACGAACCGCCGCATCCTCCCCGGCTTCAACGACCTGGCGTCCACCCACCCAGCCTTGTGTAAAGAGTGGGACGCAGAGCGCAACGGGGACCTGTCGCCGCGGATGCTCAGCTTCGGCAGCAACAAAAAGGTCTGGTGGCGATGCCCCCTGGGCCACGTCTGGCAGGCGGCGGTCTTCTCCCGCACGCGCAAAAAGCCAAGCGGTTGCCCGGTGTGCAAGGGCACTACAAGACAAAAGCCGTAATCAGGCCAGGGACGAGTCCCTGGCCTGATTACGGCTTTTGTCTTGTTTTTTGATATTATCCGCCCAAATACGCCTTCTTGACCTCCTCGCTGGCGGCCAACTCCTTGCCGGTGCCGGAGAGGGTGATCTTTCCGGTTTCCAGCACGTAGGCGCGGTCGGCGACGGAGAGGGCCATCTGCGCGTTCTGCTCGACCAGCAGGATGGTCGTGCCGTTCTTGTGCAGATTGGCGATGATTTCAAAAATCTGTTCCACCAGGATCGGGGCGAGGCCCATGGAGGGCTCGTCCAGCATCATCAGCTTCGGGCGGCTCATGAGGGCCCGGCCCATGGCCAGCATCTGCTGTTCGCCGCCGGAGAGGGTCCCGCCGATCTGCTTCCGGCGCTCCTTCAAACGCGGGAACTGCTCGAACACGTAGTCCATCGCCTCGCTGACGCTGCCGCTGCTGGTGTACGCGCCCATTTCCAGGTTCTCCTGGACCGTCATGCGCAGGAAGATGCGCCGCCCCTCGGGGACCTGGGCCAGGCCGCGCTCGACGATCTTGTGGGCCGGGACGTGGTCGATGCGCTCGCCGCAGAACTCGATGGAGCCGGTCTTGCTGCGCAGCAGGCCGGAGACAGTCTGCAGGCTCGTGGTCTTGCCCGCGCCGTTCGCGCCGATCAGGGTGACGATCTCCCCCTCGTTCACGTAGAAGGAGATGCCCTTGATCGCGTGGATCGCGCCGTAATAGACGTTGATATCGTCGACCTTTAAGAATTCCGCCATGCGCTCAGCCCTCCTTCTTCTTGCCCAGATAGGCTTCGATCACGACCGGGTTGGACTGGATGTCCTCGGCGGTGCCCTTGGCGATGACCTTGCCGAAGTTCAGCACGCAGATACCCTCGCAGATGCCCATGACCAGGCTCATGTCGTGCTCGATCAGCATGACCGCGATATGGAAGGTGTCGCGGATCTTGACGATGTTCTCCATCAGCTCGTAGGTCTCGGAGGGGTTCATGCCCGCGGCGGGCTCGTCCAGCAGCAGGAGGCTCGGGTTCGTCGCCAGGGCGCGGACGATCTCCAGACGCCGCTGCGCGCCGTAGGGCAGAGAGCCCGCGGGCACGTCGGCCAGGTCCTGCATGTCGAAGATGCTCAGCAGCTCCAGCGCCCGTTCGTGGGCGATGCGCTCCTGCTTCCAGTAGACCGGGAGGCGCAGCACGCCCGCGGCCATGTTGTACTTGATGGCGTTGTGCATCCCCAGCTTCACGTTGTCCTCCACGCTCAGCGCGTTGAACAGACGGATGTTCTGGAAGGTGCGGGCCACGCCCAGCTTGTTCACCTGCACGGTGTTCATGCCCGCGGTGTCGTAGCCGTCGATCATGACCATGCCGCGGGTGGGCTGGTAGACCTTGGTGAGCAGGTTGAACACCGTGGTCTTGCCCGCGCCGTTGGGCCCGATCAGGCCCGCGATCTCGGTGCGGCCGATGGTCAGGTTGAAGTCGTCCACGGCGGTCAGGCCGCCAAAGTCGATACCCAGATGGCTGGCCTCCAGAATGGGCGTTTTCTCCAGATCGCGCTCCGGGATGAAGGCGTTGGTCGGCAGCGGGACCAGGCGGCCGCGCTGGAAGGTCTTTTTCTCATTCATCGCGCTGCGCCTCCTCTCCCTCCGCCGCGGAGGGAACGGGTTTCGCCTTCCCGCGGTTGATAAGCTTCTCCAGCAGGCGGGACATGGAGAAGTCGTAGGTGCCCATGAGTCCCTTCGGGCGGAAGATCATCATCAGGACCAGCAGCAGGGCGTAGAACACCATGCGGTAGTCGCCGACGGAGCGGAGCAGCTCGCTGATGACGGTCAGGACGCTGGCCGCGATCACGCTACCCAGCATACTGCCCATGCCGCCCAGCACCACCATGACGAGAATCTCGATGCTCTTCATGAACTTGAAGCTGCTGGGGACCAGGCTGCCGAGGTAGCCCGCGTAGAGGCAGCCCGCGACGCCCGCGAACACCGCGCTGAGCACGAAGGCCGCGACCTTGTAATAGGTCGTGTTGATGCCGACGCTCTCCGCCGCGATCTGGTTCTCGCGGATGGAGAGGATCGCGCGGCCGTGCTTGCTCTTCATCACCATGTGGATGATGAGGATCGTCAGCGCGACGCAGAGGAATACGAGGTTGAAGCTGGTGATCTTGGGGATCTGCTTCAGGCCCGCCGCGCCGTAGGTGAACTTGAAGCCCAGCACGGAGTCGACGTTCGTCAGCACGACGCGGATGATCTCGCCGAAGCCCAGGGTGATGATCGCCAGATAGTCGCCCTTCAGGCGCAGGGCGGGAATGCCGATAATCAGGCCAAAGACGCCCGCGGTCAGGCCCGCGATCAGCAGGGCCAGGATGATCCAGGGCACGGCGGCCCCGGTCTCGCCCGCCTTCAGCAGCGCGCCGAGGGGCGTGGCCTTCATGAAGATGCCGCCCGCGTAGGCGCCCACCGCCATGAAGCCCGCGTGGCCCAGCGGGAGCTGGCCCAGGTAGCCGGTGGCGATGTTCAGGCTGACGGCGAGAATCACGTTGATGCCGATGGTAATCAGCACGCCGTTCCAGTAGTTCGTGATGACGCCGGAGGCGATCATGGCCGCCAGGACGCCCCAGAGGGCCAGGGTCAGCACCAGATTGATCCCGTAGCGGACGGGCATGGGAATGCGTTTCGTCTGTTTCATGCCGCCGCCCCCTTACACTTTCTCGACCATGGGCCGGCCTAAGATGCCCGTGGGCTTCACCAGCAGCACGACGATCAGGATCGCGAAAACCACGCCGTCCTTCCAGGTGGACAGACCCGCCACGGTGACAAGCGTCTCAACGATGCCGATGGCGAAGCCGCCGATCATCGCGCCGGGGATGGAGCCGATCCCGCCCAGCACCGCCGCGACGAAGGCCTTGAGGCCCAGCATGGAGCCCATCATCGGGCTGGCCTGGAAATAGGAGCCCACGTGGAGCACCGCGCCGATGCCCGCCAGGAAGGAGCCGATGGCGAAGGTGAAGGAGATCGTGCGGTTCAGGCTGATGCCCATGAGCTGCGCCGCGCCCATATCCTCGCTGACGGCGCGCATGGCTTTGCCGAGCTTGGTCTTTTGGACGAGGAAGGTCAGGGCGATCATGGCGATCACGCTGACGACGATGGTGATGACCGCGGCCAGGGAGACCGTCACGCCGCCGAGGTTCAGGGTGCCGGAGATCAGGGGCGTCTTGACCATGCTCTTGGTGTCCGCGCCGAAGAGGAGCTGCGCTCCGTTCTCCAGCAGGAAGGAGACGCCGATGGCCGTGATCAGCAGGCTCAGGCGCGGGGCCGAGCGCAGGGGCGTATAGGCCGCCTTCTCGATCAGCACGCCCAGAAGGGTGGAGATCAGCACGGCCAGCAGCACCGCCACCAGCGGGTGCAGCCCGTACTGGCAGACGGCGAAGTAGGTGGCGTAGGCGCCCACCATGATGATGTCGCCGTGGGCGAAGTTCAGCAGCATGATGATGCCGTAGACCATGCTGTAGCCCAAAGCGACCAGCGCGTAGATGCTGCCGAGCTGCAGCGCGTTGACGACCTGGGAGAAGAAATCTGCCATATTCTGTGTCACATCCTTTGGGAAGCAAAGAAACCATGCGGGGGAAAGCGCAGCTTCCCCCGCATGGGTTATGGGTGATCCTGTATTAGTACAGCTCGGAGAAGACCTCGGCGCCGTCCTTGACCACGATCATGGCGGCGGACTTGATCGGGTTGTTGAACTCGTCGAAGCTGTAGCTGCCGGTGATGCCGACGGTGCCGTCGTTGCCCTTGAGGTCGGCGATCACGGCGGCCTTGAACTCGTCGCTGCCGGCGGCCAGGCCCGCGTCGTCGGCGGCCTTCAGCGCCTTGCAGAGCAGCATGGCGGCGTCATAGGCCAGAGGCGCGAACATGTTGGGGACGGGCTCGCCGTACTTGGCCTCGTAATCGGCCTCGAACTGCGCGACGCTGTCGGTGCCGGGGGCGTAGCCGGAGCAGTAGACGGTGCCTTCCAGATCCTCGGCAGTGGCATAGTCCTTGATGCCGCCGAAGCCGTCGCCGCCCAGGAAGGTGCTGGTCAGACCTGCCTGACGGCCCTGGGTGATGGCCAGGCCCGCCTCACCGTAGTAGATGGGCAGGAACACGACGTCGGGATTCAGGCCCGCGATCTTGGTCATCTGCGCGTTGAAGTCCTTATCGCCGGTGGCGAAGGCCTCGGTGGCCACGACCTCGAGATCCAGCTCGGCGGCCTTGGCGACGAAGGAATCCTTCAGGCCCTCGGAATAGTCGCTGCCGCTCTCAAAGAGGATCGCGGCGGTCTTGGCGCCCAGCTTGTTGGCGGCGTAGTCGGCCATCTTCTCGCCCTGGAAGGGGTCGATGAAGCAGGCGCGGAACACGTTGGCGCGGATGCCGGAATCAGGGTTCTCCGGGTCGATCTGGGTGACGCCCGCGGCGGTGGCGGAGGCGGTGATCTGGGGCATGTTGTCCTCCACGGTGGCGTCGGCCAGCGCGATGGTGGCGCCGGTCAGGACGGAACCGACGATGGCGGTGATGCCCTGATCCTTGGCGAGGTTGTAAGCGTTCACGGACTCAATGCCGTCGCCCTTGTCGTCGTACTCCAGCAGCTTCACGGTCTTGCCGTTGATGCCGCCGTTGGCGTTGAGCTGCTCGACGTACATCACGACCGCGTTGCGAACGGGGATGCCGTACTGGGCGTAGTCGCCGGTGGTGTTGCCGATGAAGGCAATGGTGATCTCGCCGGACTCAGCGGTCTGGGTACCGGTCTGGGTCGTGGTCGTGGTGCTCGTGCTGGCGGTAGTGCCGCCGCAGCCCGCGAACAGGCCGACGCACAGGACCAGAGCCAGAACGACCGCGAGAGTTTTGCTCATCTTTTTCATGTTTGTCGCTCCTTTTTCTAAAATATAGGAAGATAGTTTGGACTTTAGCACGAAAAAGCAGGGATGTCAATTCTGGAATGTTTATGCGCTTTTGATTTCATCATTTTTCATGTGCGCGAAAACCGTCGGAACGCGAGATTCGGCATTCTGCACAAAAGCCGGCCGCACACTTGACAAGTCCGCTTTCATCTTTTAAACTGTCCCATATTCATTTTTTGACATAGAGAGGAGCGCGCAGCATGGCAGAGCAGGGTCTCGGGACCAAATGCGTTCAGGCGGGCTATCGCCCCGGCAACGGGGAGCCGCGCCAAGTCCCCATCATTCAGAGCACCACCTTCAAATACGCCACCAGCGAGGATATGGGCAAGCTGTTCGATCTGGAAGCGAACGGCTATTTCTATACCCGTCTGCAAAACCCCACCAACGACCACGTCGCCGCGAAGCTGGCGGCCCTGGAGGGCGGCACCGCGGGCATGCTGACCAGCAGCGGCCAGGCGGCCAACTTCTTCGCGGTGTTCAACCTGGCGTCCTGCGGGGACCACGTCGTCAGTGCGTCGAGCATCTACGGCGGGACCTACAACCTCTTCGCCGTCACGATGAAGCGGATGGGGATCGACTTCACCTTCGTCTCCCCCGACTGCACGGAGGAAGAATTGAACGCGGCGTTCCGGCCCAACACCAAGGCCGTCTTCGGCGAGACGATCGCGAACCCGGCGCTGACGGTGCTGGACATCGAAAGGTTCGCCCGCGCCGCCCACGCCCACGGCGTTCCGCTGATCGTGGACAACACCTTCGCCACGCCGGTGAACTGCCGTCCCATCGAGTGGGGCTGCGACATCGTGACCCACTCCACCACCAAGTACGTCGACGGTCACGGCGTCAGCGTCGGCGGGGCCATCGTCGACAGCGGCAAATTCGACTGGACAGAGCACGCGGAGAAGTTTCCCGGTCTCTGCACCCCGGACGAGAGCTATCACGGCGTCACGTACACGGAGCGCTTCGGGCTGGAGGGCGCCTTCATCACGAAGGCCACGGCCCAGCTCATGCGGGACTTCGGCGCGATCCAGAGCCCGCAGAACGCCTTTTATCTGAACCTTGGTCTGGAGAGCCTCCACGTCCGTATGCCGCGCCACTGCGCCAACGGCCAGGCGCTGGCGGAGTTTTTGCAGTCCCATCCCAACGTGAGCTGGGTCACCTACCCCGGCCTGCCCGGCGACAGGTATTACGAGCTGGCGCAGAAGTATCTGCCGAAGGGCTCCTGCGGCGTCGTGTCCTTCGGCGTGAAGGGCGGACGGGCCGCGGCGGAGCGCTTCATGGCGAAGCTGAAGGTTTTCGCCATCGAGACCCACGTCGCCGACGCCCGGAGCTGCTGCCTCCACCCCGCCAGCGCGACCCACCGCCAGATGAGCGACGCGGAGCTCGCCGCCGCCGGCGTCGGCGCGGACCTGGTGCGCATGAGCTGCGGCCTCGAGGACAGCGCGGACCTGATTGCGGACGTCGCGCAGGCGCTGGAATAAGTTAGGAGTTTGGAGTTAGGAGTTAGGAGTTTTCCGACTCCGAAAAGTCCAACTCCTAACTCCTAACTTCTAACTCCTGACTGATAACTCCTGACTGTGAGAAAGGACTGATCCCCATGCCCATCTGCATCCCTAACGATCTGCCCGCGGCAAAGACGCTGAACGACGAGAACATCTTCGTCATGCCGGAGCACCGGGCGACGACGCAGGACATCCGCCCTCTGGAAATTCTTGTTTTGAACCTGATGCCGACGAAGATCGAGACGGAGACCCAGCTCGCGCGGCTTTTGGGCAATACGCCCTTGCAGGTGCGTCTGGAATTCATCCACACCCGCAGCCATGAGGCGAAGAACGTCTCGGCGGACCATCTGTTCCAGTTCTACAAGACCTTCGATCAGGTGCGGGCGCGGTATTTCGACGGGCTGGTGATCACCGGGGCCCCGGTGGAGCAGATGCCCTTCGAGCAGGTGGAATACTGGCCGGAGCTCTGCGAGATCATGGATTGGAGCCTGAGCCACGTCACCAGCACCTTCCACATCTGCTGGGGCGCCCAGGCGGGGCTGTATCATCACTACGGCATTCCGAAGTACGACCTCCCGGAGAAGCTCTTCGGCGTCTTTCCGCATACGGTCGAGCGGCGAAGCAGCATGCTGATGCGCGGCTTCGACGAGGTGTTCATGGTTCCCCACTCGAGGCACACAGGAGTCCATTTGGAGGATATCCAGGCCCACCCGGAGCTGAAAATACTGGCCCTCTCCCCCACCGCTGGCGTTTACGCGGTCATGACCGAGGGCGGGCGGCAGATCTTCATCACCGGGCACAGCGAGTACGACCCCGACACGCTGAAAAAGGAGTACCTCCGCGACAAGACCGCCGGGCTCCCGATCCACGTCCCGGAGAACTATTTCCCCGGAGACGACGACAGCCAGCCCCCCCGCGTCACCTGGCGCAGCCACGCGAACCTGATCTATCAGAACTGGCTGAACTATTACGTGTACCAGACCACGCCGTATCTGCTGGGAGCCGGGGAAGGAACAAGTAATAAGTTATAAGTAACAATTAACAAGTAACAAGTGATTGGCACAGGGGCAAGTCTCTCCGTAGGGGAGGGGCTTGCCCCTCCCGCCGATCAGTCGACCGCCCACGTCGTTTTTAGACGTGGGCGGTCGCTTTTCCATGTATGGGGCGGATAGAATACGATCAGTGCACGATCTTGTAATACGTCCGCGCCGTTACCGAGTAGATCGCCACGTAGACCAGCGCGAACACCGCGAAGGTGACGGCGGTGCAGGCCACGAAGAGGCCCGTGCTGGACAGGAGCAGCAGCCGCAGCAGGCGCAGCAGCATCGGGAAGGCGAAGCAGACGTGGACCGCGGCGGCGGCCAGGGGCAGGAAGAACACCAGCAGCACCTGGCTGCGGATGCTGGCGCGGACCTCGGTCTGGCTCATGCCGATCTTCTCCATGATCTGATAGCGGCCCCGGTCCTCGTAGCCCTCGGAGATCTGCTTGTAGTAGATGATGAGCGCCGTGGCGAAGAGGCAGACCAGCCCCAGCAGGATGCCGAGGAAGAGGAAGGTCCCGTACATCCCGTAGACCGCCTCCGCGCTTTCCCAATAGGCGTCCCAGGCGCTGTGCCAGGTCACGTCCGCGGTGTGGTCCGGCTGGGCCTCGACCCAGGTGTAGAGCCCCATACTGATCGCCTTATCCACCTCGGTCCCCAGTGCCCGCACCCGGCTCCGGTCCTGAAAGCTGACGCAGACGCGGTCGGTGAACGACGAGCAGTAGGTCTCGCCGTAGGCTTCGCGCTGATCCAGGTAGATCGCTTCCAGCACCGCGTCGTCGGCGACCACGACGCCGTAGCGGTTGGTGCTTATCATCGCCGTTTCGATCGGGAATGACGGCAGATACGCTTTGATTCGGTAGACCTGGCCGCCGATGGTGAGCGTTTCCAGCTCGTAATGCTCCTTCGGGGCGTTGGCGGCGATCACGCAGAAGGCCAGCTCGTCCGGCGCGAGGGTGACAGCCTCACCCGTCAGCGTCTCATAGGCCCCGGCGGTCAGATAGATGAAATCGGCGGCGTTCGTCCAGCTCCCCTCGTTCCGGTCCGTGACGCAGACGCCGTTCTCGAAGGCGTAGCCCACGGTCAGATAGCGCTGCTGTTCGATCTGGCGCACCGGGACGCCGCAGCGCGCCCCGGCGTCCGTGATGATCTCCCGCATTGCCTCGAAGGGGATCGGGAGCAGTTCTCCGTCCGCCGTGTCGTAGTCCGCGCTGAGGTACAGCTCGTGCCGGGGATAGTTGCGGTCCAGGGTCTGCTCCGTGCCCGCGTAGAGGCTGACGGTGGTGGAGATCATCACCAGTACGCCCGTCGCCAGGATGCAGATGGAGGCCAGACCCACCGCGTTCTGCTTCATCCGGTAGAGCAGGCCGGAGACCGCGGTCATGTGGCGCTTCTGGTAATAGTAGCTCCTGTTCGCCTTCAGCCGCTTCAGCACGAAGGTCGTCCCGGTGACGAAGAGGAAATAGGTGCCGAGGATCACCAGGAACACCGCGACGAAGAACAGCACGATGGCCCGCAGCGGGTTCTCGGTGCTCACCGATAGCCAGTAGCCCGCGCCCAGGCTCGCCGCGCCGACGAGCAGCATCAGCCAGCGGACCCGGGGCTCCCGCTCGCCGGTCTGGGCGCTGGAAAGCAGCTCCACCGGCTTCATCCGGGCCAGGCCGATCCAGTTGACGAGGGTGGTGAACAGGTCGATAGCCAGAAAGAACAGGGCCGGGGGGATCAGGGTCTCCGCCCGGACGTAATAGAAGCCCAGGACGGAGTCCACGGCCAGCAGGCGGCAGATCAGCAGGGCGGAAAGCTTGTAGAACAGCACCCCCAGCAGCAGACCCAGGAACACGCCGAGGACGCTGCCGATCGCGCCCTCCCAGAAGAGCACCTTGCCGACGTGGCGTTTCTCCATGCCGAGCACGTTGTAAAGCCCGAACTCCCGTTTGCGCTGCTTCATCAGGAAGCTGTTGGTGTAGAGCATCAGGATCACGGAGAGCAGCGAGATCACCGCCACGCCGATGACCATGAAGGTGGGCAGATAGGCCCCGCCCTTGACCGAGCTCATTCGCTCGTCGCGGACCAGCGTGTAGACGATGTAGAGGCAGGCCAGCAAACCCGCCTCAGTCAGAATGCGCGGGATGAAAAAGCGGTAGTTCTTGCGGACGTTCTGGGCCGCGATGCGGAAATAGAGGCTCATTCCGCCGCGCCCCCTCTCCGCAGCATCGTCAGGGTGTCGGAGATCTTCTGATAGAGCTGCTCGTTCGTGCTCTCGCCCCGGTAGAGCTGGTGGAACACCACGCCGTCCCGGATGAACAGCACCCGCTTCGCGTGGGAGGCCGCGTCGGTGGAATGGGTTACCATTAAGATGGTATGTCCGGCGCGGTTGATCTGCTCAAAGACGCGCAGCAGCTCGGAGGAGGATTGGGAGTCCAGCGCCCCCGTCGGCTCGTCCGCGAGGAGCAGCTTCGGTCTGGTGATCAGCGCCCGCGCCGCGGCGGCCCGCTGCTTCTGCCCGCCGGAGACTTCGTAGGGGTACTTGTCCAGGATCTCCGTGATACCCAGGGAGGCCGCGACAGGGATCAGGCGCTCCTCCAATTCATTCGCCCGGACGCCGCCGAGTACCAGCGGGAGCAGGATGTTGTCCCGGATGGAGAAGGTGTCCAGCAGGTTGAACTCCTGGAACACGAAGCCCAGGTTCTCCCGGCGGAAGGCCGCGATCTCGCCGTCACGCACCGTGGACAGGTCCCTGCCGTCCAGCAGCACCGTGCCGCCGGTGGGCTTGTCCAGCGCCGCCAGGACGTTCAGCAGCGTGGTCTTGCCGGAGCCGGATTCGCCCATGATCGCGACGTACTCCCCGGCCTCCACCGTAAAGCTGACGCCCTTCAGCGCCTCCACCCGCTGCGCCCCGAAGCGCCCGGTGTAGGTCTTTTTCAGATCCCTGACTTCCAGAATCGTCATAGTTGGTCCCTCCCGTGTCCGTTGATGGCTCTATCATACCGGAACCGGGGGCGCTTTGCCATCGAAACGCGTGACAATCCGGTGACAGTTTTGTAAGGTTTTGATTGTAAGCGTGCGCAGATACGCCTTCTGCTCCGGCGTGATCCGGTAGCTCTCGACGGCCTTCCGGATCGTCTTGTTGTGGGTCCAGGGGTCCAGACGGCGCTGTTCCAGATATGGGAGGACCGCGTCGGCCTGCTTCGCCAGCGCCGTCGCGAAATACCAGGCGATCATCATGCGGACGTAATATTCTTCAGATTGGATTTTGGAAACCAGCGCGGGGTAAGCCGGATCGAAATCCGCGTCGAGGAAGTGCTCCATCAGCATCCCGATCCCGAAGCGGACCACGTAGGTCCTGCCGTCGTCCAGCCAGCGGATGATCGCGGGAAGCAGCTCCGCCCGGTGCTTTTTGAATACCTTCGGGCTGAGCTGGTCGCAGGTGGCCCAGTTGTCGACGTAGGGCAGAAAGCGGTCCACTTCCGCGAGGCAGCTTGGGAAGTCCTTCATTTCGGAGAGGATGAAGGCGTGGAGCTGGTTCTCGTCGAAGCAGCTATGCGGCAGCTCAGCGAGGAAGGCCGCCGCCTCCCCGCGCTTGCAAAGGTCCTTCGCCAACCGCCGCAGCTCCGGCGTCCGCACGCCGATCACCGCCTCCGGCCGGACCGTCGGGATCAATTTGATCTGGAAGTCGCGGTAGGAAAGGTCCTGTAAGCGGAACAGCTCTTCCCGGATCGGATCGTTCATTTCAGTTCCTCCGTCTCCTCCAGCAGCTCGTACAGCCCGTCCTCGGACAGGACGCCCCGGCGAAGGCCGCGGGGCAGCAGGCCCGCCTCGTCCGCGAGGAAATCCCGCTTCCAGGCCGGGCTTTCATAATAGCGCCGCAGCGCCTCCCGCGCCGCACGGGTCGGCTCCTCCCGCATCGAGACCATCAAGCGTTCATAATACGCGATCCGCCGGAGCTGCTTTGCCCTGCGGCCTTCCGGAAACCGGAGCTTCATCGGCTCTCCCCTCCCCTGTTTCATCTCCCTGCTATGATAGCCGCGAAGCCTTTTCAGCGCAAGGGTTTTTACAAATATTATTGACATTTTCCCTGATTCGGCGTACACTGAGCAGCGTTGAGAGACAAGGGCGTCTCCCGTGAGGGGCCATTGTCTCTTCTTTTGATGAAACAGAGGAGGGCTTGACCATGAGCAAATACATTTTTGTCACCGGCGGCGTGGTCTCCGGGCTGGGCAAGGGCATCACCGCCGCGTCCCTGGGCCGCTTATTGAAGGCCCGTGGGTTGAAGGTCGCCGCGCAGAAGCTGGACCCCTACATCAACGTGGACCCCGGCACCATGAGCCCCTATCAGCACGGGGAGGTCTACGTCACCGAGGACGGCGCGGAGACCGACCTGGACCTGGGCCACTACGAGCGCTTCATCGACGAGGACCTGAACAAATACTCCAACCTCACCACCGGCAAGGTCTACTGGAACGTGCTGAACAAGGAGCGCCGGGGCGAGTATCTGGGCGAGACGGTGCAGGTCATCCCCCATATCACGAACGAGATCAAGAACTTCATCTACGCCGTGGGCAAGAAGACCAACGCCGACGTGGTCATCACCGAGATCGGCGGCACCACCGGCGACATTGAGAGCCAGCCCTTTCTGGAGGCCATCCGCCAGGTGGGTCTGGAGGTCGGGCGCGGCAACAGCCTGTACGTCCACGTGACGCTGGTGCCCTACCTCCACGGCAGCGGCGAGCACAAGAGCAAGCCGACCCAGCACTCCGTCAAGGAGCTGCAGGGCATGGGCATCCATCCCGATATCATCGTGCTGCGCTGCAACGAGCCGCTGGAGGACTCCATCCTCCACAAGATCGCGATGTTCTGCAACGTGCGGCCCGACTGCGTGATCGAGAACCGGACGCTGCCGATCTTGTACGAAGCGCCGCTGATGCTGGAACGGCAGGACTTCTCCGGCATCGTCTGCCGGGAGCTGGGGATCGACGCCCCGGAGCCGGAGCTGGGCGAATGGGAGGCGATGGTGGACAGCATCCGCACCGCGCGGCGTCACGTCACCGTCGGGCTGGTGGGAAAATACGTCCAGCTCCACGACGCCTATCTCTCCGTTGCCGAGGCCCTGCGCCACGCGGCCTACGCCCAGGGCGCGGAGGTGGAGATCCACTGGATCGACAGCGAGACCCTCACGCCGGAGACCGTGGCGGACGTGCTGGCGCCCTGCGACGGCATTCTGGTCCCCGGCGGCTTCGGTTCCCGCGGAATCGAGGGCATGATCCTGGCCGCCCGCTGCGCGCGGGAGCGCAAGGTCCCCTATCTGGGCCTCTGCCTGGGGATGCAGGTGGCGGTGATCGAGTTCGCCCGCTCGGTCTGCGGCTTCGCGGACGCGAACAGCGGCGAGTTCGACAAGGACAGCAGCCACAAGGTCATAGATTTCCTTCCCGATCAGAGCGAATCCGTCGCCAAGGGCGGCACGCTGCGGCTGGGGGCCTGGCCCTGCAGGGTCGCGCCGGGGACGCAGATGGCGCGCTGCTACGGCGCGGAAACGATCTCCGAGCGCCACCGGCACCGCTACGAATTCAACAACGACTTCCGCGCGGCCCTGTCCGACGCGGGGCTGGTCCTCAGCGGAACCAGCCCGGACGGCGGCATCGTGGAGACCGTGGAGCTGGCCGAGCACCCCTTCTTCGTCGGCGTCCAGTTCCACCCGGAGTTCAAGAGCAGGCCGAACAGACCGCACCCGCTGTTCATGGGATTCATTGAAGCAGCGCTGAGATAAATAATTTCGCCGCCCGGTCAAAAAACGGGCGGCGTCTTTACGCTCTCTCTGGAAGGCAGTGTTGTGAACTTGAGGAAGGTCAATTTCTTTGTAGGGTCGGCTCTTATGTTTAGAGTAGTAACATAGTTTACAGATTGTGCAAGCACATAGTTTACACATTCATGATAGAAACAAGGCAAAAACGGGGTGACCTGGATGCCTTGGGAAAACAGGAGTGTGGAACAAATGCGGGAAGAAT
>JAFSRS010000118.1 GCA_017445985.1 Oscillospiraceae bacterium
ATGTATAATTCATGATGTATAATGCCTTTGTGTAAAAAGTATCTTTACCGCATGTATCGGAGGGCGTAATATGAAGCATAAAGGGAATCGAACCGGCTTACTCGGGAGGCGGCTGCTGAGCCTGATGCTGGCGCTGTTGCTGCTGGAAACCGTATGGCCGCTCTCGACCACGAACGCCGATGCCCCGCAGGAGGACGGCTTGGAGACTGCCGCGCCCGCGACGGAGGGCTTGCCCGAGGCGGACGCCCCGGAGCTCGCCGCGACGGAGCCCGGAGCGGCGGAGGAGCCGGAGCCGGAGGGGGCGGCGGCCGCCGCGCCTCGCGGGCCGGAGGAGCCGGGCGAGCTGCTGCGCTTTGTGGGAGACACCCGTCCGGGGCGCGCGGACAACCTTCATGTGACGGCGGAAACGCGCCTTGGCAGCCTCCCGGCCGGGGCGACGATGCGCGTCACGGCGGAGGCGGACGAGAAAGCGCTGGACGCGCTGACGGCGGAATATGAGATGGAGGAGCGCCGGGTCAGCCTGGTCCAGGCGCTGACGATCCGGTTTACCGACGCGGACGGCGCGGAGGTCGAGCCGCTGTTCCCCGTCCGGGTCCTTCTGCGCTCCGAGGCCGCCGCGGACGCGGAGCGGGTGGACCTGATCGAGCTGCGCGCCGGCGGCGCGCCGGAGGGCGGCAGGCGGTCCGCGAAGGGCGTGACGCTCGTGTGCGTGGAGGACGCGGAGGTCCGGCGCGTGGAGAACGCGCCCCCCGCCGAGTACCCGGATGCATCCGAGGACGCGGCCGCCCCCGAAAACCCGGACGCAGCCGCGAACGATACAGACGCCCCCGTAGGGGAGGGGCTTGCCCCTCCCGCGGAATCCGGCGGCACGCCGGATTCCGATACCGAACCACCCCCGGACGCCGATGAAGGAACACGGGCCGCCGTGGGCGGCGGCCCCTACGGCGAACAACCGAACGACAGCGAATTGACTGACCCCGACGATGACCCTGACGATGGCCCCGACGATGGCCCCGACGATGGCCCTGACGATGACCCCGACGATGGCCCCGACGATGACCCCGACGATGACCCCTCCCCCACCGACGAGCCGTACCCGGATCCCAAACCGGGGCCCGCGCCTGTCCCGGACCCCGAACCGATTCCCGCCCCCGCGCCCGACGTTCCTGTCCCCTCCCCCGCGCCCGATGAGCCGGGAGTCGGCGGCGCTGTGGAGGTGGCGTTCACGCTGTCCGGCTCCGGGGCGACCTATGCCCTGGTGGGGACGGAGACCATCGTGTATGAATACCTCAGCGCCGCGGGGGAGCATTTCATCTTCACGATCAGCTATAACCCGGCGCGCTTTCCGTTCCTGGAGGACGCCGCACTCTCCGTGCGCGAGCTGGAGGGCGAGGAGCTGGCGCAATACCTCGCCGCCGCCGAGGCCGCCCTGGCCGCGGCGGAGGAGGAATCGACCCCGGAGCATGAATCGGAACCGGAATCGGACGGCGCCGCGCGAAGGAACCCCTCAGTCGGCTTCGCCGACAGCTCCCCTGAAGTCAGGGGAGCCGACGGGATCCCGGACGCCGGCGATCCCCTGGACGCCGACGCGAACGAAACCGCCGCTGCAAACAATCCCACCGCGCCCGTTGGGGAGGGGCTTGCCCCTCCCGCGGAATCCGGCGGCACGCCGGATTCCGACGTCGAACCGCAGCCGGACGCCGGCGAAGGAACACGGGCCGCCGTGGGCGGCGGCCCCTACGGCGAAGAACCAAACGACAGCGCCGACGGCACGGACGCCGGCGAAGGAACACGGGCCGCCGTGGGCGGCGGCCCCTACGGCGAAGAACCAAACGACAGCACCGACGGCACGGACGCCGGCGATCCCCTGGACGCCGACGAACCCTCATCCCGCCTGGCCTGGGGGCGGTTCTTTGATGTTTGCCTGACCGGGGCGGACGGGACGGTGTATCATGAGCTGGGCGGCGACGTGCGCGTGACGGTGACGCTGGACGAGCCGCTGGAGAACGCGGCGGGCGGCGCGCTCTACGCCGTCCACTTCCCCGACGGCCCCGAGGCGCCGCCGGAGCTGCGCGGCGCGGAGCTGAGCGAGGACGGCACGGCGCTGAGCTTCCCCCAGAGCGGCTTTTCCGCCACCGGGACGGTGCTGATGGGTGCATATGACAACGGCAGCAACGGCAGCCTCAGATGGTGGCCCGATGTATGGAGCACTCAACACCAATATGTTGTTACCGAGAATTGGCTTCCCTATGTGGTGCTGGTACGGGAGCCGGAATCGGAAAATCCGGATCCGGACCGACCTTATTATATGCTGGAGGTGGACACAAGCACTGAGCATGTGGATGAAGCATCCCCCACCCGCACCTATACCCGATACAGGGTCAGGCTTGTGGAGGCGGACGTACAGGAGAAAGAGGACGGAACGCTCAGCCTCAGCTTTGTCGACAAGCCGGAGGAAGGCCTGTACTACAGCTCCTTTGAAGACATCGACCAATGGATCTGGTATCATCATCAGTACGGCGGTACCGGATATAATAATACTCGTAAGGGAAATAATCTGGTAAACGCGGCCACCGGTTGCCTGCTGGGAACTGCCATGGTAACCAATACGCCCTCGACGACCGAATACTGCGCGGGAACCGTGTCCGTCGAGGAAGGGCAGTATCCAAACGATGCGTTTTACCTCGAATTTCCCGGTTTTGGAAGTGATGTTCGCTATACCCGGCGCCTGTACAGCCAGAACAGTCTGCGGAACCCCGGGAACAAGTACGTCTGGTACTTTATGAAAGACGAAGATTACCTGAAAGGGGTGACAAACAAGAAAGAATACAGCGCTACTAGTTCATTGAATGCTGAAAATCGTTTACCTCCCGACGGCGTGCTGGAGTTCTATTTCGCCACGGAAATCAAGATCAACGGGCAGGAGATCCTGAGGCCGAAGCAGTTCGAGTACGATCCCAACGCCGTGTTTGACACGAATCCCGACGCCGAAGACCCCTACGGAGACACAAACCCCTATTCCTTCCACACCTACGCCGACAACCCGGACAACGACGCGCTTTCCCCGTCGATCATCCCCGATCCCCCCGAGGCGGAAAAGACCCTGACCTCCCGGGAGGACGGGAGCTACGAGCTCTCCCTCAGCGTGACCGCCAGCGCCGGGGAGGACGCCATGCCGGACGCCAGCGCGGAGGTGGTGCTGGTGGTGGACGTGTCCAACAGCATGAACTCTCCTGAGGAAAGCCCAGCAATCAACCAGGAACGGGCGGCGCTGCTTGAGATCGGCGCGATGCTGCTGGAGAAGCAGGTGCCGTTCCACGTGATCCTGTTCGCTACGGGGGCCTGGACTGACGGCATAACCTATACCGAGGCGAACTACGGCGAATTTGTGCGCATGGTCAACGGACTCCAAGCAGGAGGATTAGGCGCATCTACCTGCTGGGAGGCCGCTCTGCATCTGGCGGGCAAGGTTCTGAAGCAGATCGACGCTGCGGAAGCCGAGAGCGAAGCGGACGGTGTGAACTACAAGGACAAATACGTCATGTTCATCTCCGACGGCCAGCCAAACCGACATTTCTGGGGTACAAACACATACCAAATCAAAGAGCTTTCCTACCCGATCGACGGCCAGATTCATCCCGGCTGGGGTTACCCGACAAATCAGTCGAGCAACGGCAGCGGAGGCATAGAGAGTCACATGAATCCAATTCTGCTCGAGCAGAAGCTGGTGGCGGCCGGGGCCAACGTCATCAACGTCTTCATCCAGAGCAACGAGACAAGCGGCGACGGCCCAAAGTGGATGAAGCGGATGTCGAACATCGCCTACGCCGGCGGGATCTATACGCAGGAGCCGCCCGCAGGCACCTACTACTGGGCCGACGCGGCCAACGACGGCGAGATCGCAGGGGAGCTGATCGCCGCCACCCGCTTCATGCTGCGGAAGTACCTCTATCAGGACGTGAGCCTGACCGACGGCCTGACCGAGGGCACGGCGCTGGCGGGCGTGGACGGCCTGGCCCCGGCGGGCGGTCAGCCGGACTTTTCCTACAAGATCACCTTGAAGGACGGGCCAGAGTACGTCGGGGAAATCCCGGCGGGAGAGACCGCGCTGCGCTTCTATCGGGACGCGGACGGCGAACGCCGCTATCTGGCCGGCGTCAACCCGGAGACGGGGGCGGCGGCGGAGACCGAGGACCCGGATGACGCGCTTCTGCTCCAGAGCGCCGACTATGACCCCGCGACGCGCAAGGTCAACTGGGACGTCAAAACCGCGGACGGGCAGTCCTACACCCTGATCGAGGACGCCGCCTATACCGTCAGCTTCCCGGTCTGGCCGAACCAGGAGAGCTATGACGACGTGACCGGCGGGACGGTCAGCGCCGCGCTGACGGACTGCCTGTCCCGGCAGGAGGGCTACGTTTACACCTACCTGCGCTCCGACCCGCCGACCTCGCTCTCCCGCCTGTTCACGCTCCCGGCGCTCGCCGCGCTGGATCCGGGCGACGTCGCGGCCGTCACGGCCGACGACCCGAACGTCACCGTGACGCAAACCGCGGGAGACTGGACGCTGAGCGGCCTGGACCCGAACCGCCCGACGGTCCTCACGCTGCTGCTGCGCGACGGCAGCGTGATCGTGGTACGGGCGGAGGGGGTAGCCGGACCGGACCGGTACCCCTTGCAGAAATACAGCTACACCTTCCCGCTGGACGCGCCGCCCCCTACGCTCTCCAGCCTCTTCTCCCTGCTGGGTCTCGCCGATGCCGACGTGGCGGAGGCCGTATCCAGCGACCCGGAGGGGATGCTCCTGACGAGGGCGGCGCCGACCTGGACGCTAAAGCTCTCGGAGGGCTGCGACCACGCGCTGTGGATGCTGACGCTGCGGAGCGGTCAGATGCTCGCGGTCTACGCCTCCGGCGACGCCACGGCCACGGAAGAAAGCCTTGTCACCGGACTCCCCGCGGCGGCGGAGGAGTATGTCTGCTCCTTCTCGTTCCGCCAGCCTCCCTCCTCCCTTTCCGGCCTGCTCGACCTGCTGGAGGCGGAAAACCTGCTTGGCCATCCCGACCCGGCGGGCGTCCGGACGGACGTCGCCCGGATCGAATCCGGCAACCCGCAGCAGTTTACCGTGACTCACGCCGCGCCGGGCGACTGGAGGCTGGAGGTCTCGCCGGACCTGCGCCACGGGGCCGTGCTCGCGATCACCCGGAAGGACGGGACCGTGATCGCGGTGGAGGTTCCGTACTGCGTCGACAAGCTGGAGAGCGGCGACTTCCCGCTGCAGAAATACGATTACACCTACCCCCGCTCCCAGCCTCCTGCCGCGATGAGCCAGCTGTTCGCCCTGCCGAATCTCGCCGCCCTTCGCCTGGCTGACGTCGCCTCCGTCGTGTCCGGCGACCCGGCCGGGATCGCCGTGGCGGAGAACGCCGGAGACTGGACGCTGACCGTGGACCCGGCGCTGGACCGCGCCGTGCCGCTGACCGTCGTGATGAACGACGGCAGCTTGCTCGTGGTGTTCGCGACGCCCTCCGACGACCCGGACGCGGGGAAGACTCTCGAAACGCTGCCGACAGCCTGGGGGCTGGCGACCAACAGGGCCGGGACCGCGGTGGGCTACAAGCCCACGCTGGTGACCCAGGAGGACGACAATCCCCCGGAGTTCCGCGATTTCCCCGATAGGACGGACCCGATCGACAATCCGCCCCCCGTGCTGCTGGCAAGCTGGAAGGTCGGGATCAAAAAGGAATGGATCGCCCGCCCGACGGAGTACGCCGACATTGACACGGTCACCCTCACGATGACGAACAACGAGACTGGGGAGGACGTCGACGTCCTCCTGAACCGGAGCGGCGAGTGGCTCAGCGCGGAGGTGCCCGTCTCCGCGGGCTTGATGGTCAAGCTGGACGGGGACAACGCGCTCTGGGGCCAGCACGTCACCTGGAACGGCCAGCCCTACGTCCTGCTGAATCCGGGCCACAGCTATACCTTCACCGAGGCGTCGACGGGGGGCGCCTATGCCTTTGCGCTGGACGCGCCCGTCCTGTGGCCCGTGCTGGTGGACGGCAAAGAACGCTTCGCCACGCGCGAAGGGAACGCTTACACGGACGCCGGAGCGGCGCAAGCGACCTTCCGGGTGAAGAATCTGCGCGAAGGCGCCATCAGCGTCAGCGTGACCAAGCGGGTGCTGGACGCCGAGGGGCAGGTCGCCCGGGACGACGGCGGCAGCTATTCCCTCAGCGTCGCCCTGACCGCGCCGGGCGGCGACGCCAGCGGCTTCCGGGAGCTGACGGAGGGCGTCTATGTCGCGGACTTCCTCATCCACGACGCGGAGGGGGCCGACGTGACCGCGGCGCGGTATCCCGACGAGACGGCGCGGTATCTGGTCTTTGACGCCAACGGCGCCGCGGCGGGGACCTTCACCCTCGGTGCCGGGGAGCGCGTCGTCTTCCCGGATGTGCCGGAGCACACGCTGTACAGCGTGGAGGAGCCGGTCGTGCCGGAGGGCTATACCCTGCAGGGGATCACCTACAGCGCCACGGAAAACGGCGTCCACCCGGCTCGGAACCATCAGAGCAACGAGGCCGTCGTCGTCAATCAGCTCGGCGG
>JAFSRS010000119.1 GCA_017445985.1 Oscillospiraceae bacterium
GGGCGCGGCGCCATCAGGGGATGGCGCCCTACGGGGCGGAGCTGGTTTCGTGCGGCGCCATCAGGGGATGGCGCCCTACGGGGCAGGCTTTACTCCGTCACGATGGCAATATGCAGCTCGTCCAATTGCTTCCGCGTCACCTGGCTCGGGGCGTCCATCATCACGTCCTGGGCGTTCTTGTTCATCGGGAAGGGGATGACCTCGCGGATCGTGTCCACGCCGGCCAGCAGCATGACCATGCGGTCCACGCCGGGGGCGATGCCCGCGTGAGGGGGCGCGCCGTAGCAGAAGGCGTTGTACATGGCGGGGAACTTCGCCTTCACGTCCTCCTCGCCCAGGCGCACGAACTCGAAGGCCTTGACCATGATCTCCGGGTCGTGGTTCCGCACCGCGCCGGAGCTGAGCTCGATGCCGTTGCAGACGATGTCGTACTGGTCGGCGGTGATGCTCAGCGGGTCGAGCTCGCCGCGCTCGGCGCGCAGCAGGGTCTCCATGCCGCCGTTGGGCATCGAGAAGGGGTTGTGGCAAAATTCCAGCTCGCCGCTCTCCTCGCCGATCTCGTACATCGGGAAGTCCACGATCCAGCAGAACTCGTAGCGTTCCTTGTCCATGTGGCCGGGGCAGGCCGCGCCGAGCTGCTTGATCGCGACGCCCGCGGCCTTCTGGGCCTGGCCCAATTTACCGGGGCAGAGGACCACCAGCGTGTTGGGCTTCAGATCCAGCGCCTCAATGAACGCGGGGGCGTCGACGAACTTGGCGACGCCGCCGGCGACGGCGCCCTTGTCGTCGGTCTTGCACCAGTAGAGCTTGCTGCCCGCGATGACCTCGCAGTCGGCCAGCAGCTTGTCGATCTGCTTGCGCGTCAGGGCGCAGTCGGAAACGGGGACGGCCTTGACGGTCTGACCCTGGAACGGCGCGAACTCGGTGCCCGCGAAGAGCGCGGTCACGTCCTTCGCCGTCAGGTCGATGCGGAGGTCGGGCTTGTCGGTGCCGTAGGTCTCCAGCGCGTCAAGGTATTTGATGCGGCGGAAGGGGGGCTTGCTGGCGATATCGTAGGTGCCGAACCTGGCGAAGATGGGCGGGAGCACGTCCTCGATCACCGCGAACACGTCCTCCTGCGTCGCGAAGGCCATCTCCATGTCGAGCTGATAGAACTCGCCGGGGCTGCGGTCGCCGCGGGCGTCCTCGTCGCGGAAGCAGGGGGCGATCTGGAAGTAGCGGTCGAAGCCCGCGGTCATCAGGAGCTGCTTGAACTGCTGCGGGGCCTGGGGCAGGGCGTAGAACTTGCCGGGGTGCTTGCGGGCGGGCACGAGGTAGTCGCGGGCGCCCTCCGGGGAGCTGGCGGTCAGGATCGGGGTGGTGATCTCCAGAAAGCCGTGCTCGGTCATGGCCTGGCGCAGGGCGGCGACCACGTTGCAGCGCAGCAAAATTTTGTCCTTCACCGCCGGGTTGCGGAGGTCGAGGAAGCGGTAGCGGAGCCGGGCGCTCTCGTCGGCGTCGCAGCTGCGGTTGATCTCAAAGGGCAGCTCGTTGTAGCGGCAGCGGCCCAGGACCTCGACGGATTCCAGTACCACCTCAACGTCACCGGTGGCCTGCTTCGGGTTCTTGCTGCTGCGCTCGCGGACCGTGCCGTTCGCGGCGACGGTGGATTCCTTGTTCAGGGCTTTCAATTGGGCGATCAGGGCGGGGTCCTCGGTCACGAGCTGGGTCGTGCCGTAGAAGTCGCGCAGCACGACGAACACCAGGCTGCCGCCGACCTCGCGCAGATTTTCCATCCAGCCGCAGAGCCGGACCGAAGCGCCCGCGTCGCTCAAACGCAGCGCCCCGCAGGTATGGGTACGATTTTGGGTCATAAGAAATTGCTCCTTTGCAATATATCTGTTATAAATTTCAGTCTTCGTCGTCGATCTTCAGCACCGCGAGGAAGGCCTCCGTGGGCATCTGGACGCTGCCGAGGCTGCGCATGCGCTTCTTGCCCTCCTTCTGCTTTTCCAGCAGCTTCTTCTTCCGGGTGATGTCGCCGCCGTAGCACTTCGCCAGCACGTCCTTCCGGAGCGCCTTCACCGTCTCGCGGGCGATGATCTTGCCGCCGATGGCGGCCTGCACCGGGACCTCGAAGAGCTGGCGGGGGATGTTGTCCTTCAGCTTCTCGCAGATCTTCCGCGCCCGCCCGTAGGCCTTGTCCTTGTGGGCGATGAAGCTCAGGGCGTCCACCTGCTCGCCGTTGAGCAGCAGGTCCACCTTGACCAGCTCGCTGGGGCGCATCTCCAGAAACTCATAGTCCAGCGAGGCGTAGCCCTTGGTCCGGGCCTTGAGGGTGTCGAAGAAGTCGTAGACGATCTCGCCCAGGGGCATGTTGTAGTGCATCTCCACGAGGTTCTTGTCGAGGTACTGCATGTCCTTGAACTCGCCGCGGCGGTCCTGGCAGATCGGCATGATGTTGCCGATGTAGTCCGGCGGCGTGATGATGCTGGCCTTCACGTAGGGCTCCTGGGCCTCGCGGATGATCGCCGGGTCGGGGTAGTCGTGGGGGTTGTCGATCCGGGCCAGGGTGCCGTCGGTCCTGGTGATCTCGTAAATGACGCTGGGCAGCGTCGTGATCAGGTCGAGGTTGAACTCCCGCTCCAGCCGCTCCTGGATGATCTCCATGTGCAGCATCCCCAGGAAGCCGCAGCGGAAGCCGAAGCCGAGGGCGACGCTGGTCTCCGGCTCAAAGACCAGACTCGCGTCGTTGAGCTGGAGCTTTTCCAGCGCGTCCCGCAGGTCCCCGAAGCGGCTGCCGTCCTCGGTGTAGATGCCGCAGTAGACCATGGGCCGGACGGGCCGGTAGCCGGGCAGGGCCTCGGCGGCGGGGCGGGCGGCCTCGGTGACCGTGTCGCCCACGCGGGTGTCCTTCACGTTCTTGATGCTGGCGGTGAAGCAGCCGACCTCGCCCGCCCGGAGGCAGCGCACGTTCTCCACGCCCTTGGGCCGGAGGTAGCCGCACTCCAATACCTTATACGCGCCGCCCGTCGCCATCAGCTTCACGTCCTGCCCGACGGAGAGGGTCCCCTCCATCACGCGGACGTAGACCACGACGCCCAGATAGGGGTCGTACTGGCTGTCGAAGACCAGCGCCTTCAGGGGCGCGTCCGGGTCCCCCTTCGGGGCGGGGATGTTGGCGACGATATCCTCCAAAACGGCGGGGATGTTGACGCCCATCTTCGCGCTGATCTCCGGCGCCCCCTCGCAGGGCAGGCCGATGATGTCCTCGACCTCCTGCTTGACCTTGGCCGGGTCCGCGGCGGGCAGGTCGATCTTGTTGATGACGGGTAAAATTTCCAGATCGTTGTCCATCGCCAGATAGGTGTTGGCGAGGGTCTGGGCCTCCACGCCCTGGGCCGCGTCCACGACGAGGATCGCGCCCTCGCAGGCCGCCAGGGAGCGGCTGACCTCGTAGTTGAAGTCCACGTGCCCCGGCGTGTCGATCAGGTTCAGGGTGTAGACCTCGCCGTCGTCGGCGGTGTAGTCCAGGCGGATGGCGCGGGCCTTGATCGTGATGCCGCGCTCCCGCTCCAGCTCCATGTTGTCGAGGATCTGGTCCTCCATCTCCCGCGCCGGAACGGCCTTGCACAGCTCGATCAGGCGGTCGGAGAGGGTGGATTTGCCGTGGTCGATGTGGGCGATCACGGAAAAGTTTCGGATGTGGTCCTGTGCGCTCATGTCGTCTCCTCCAATGCCGCGCCGATGCGGCGGCGCAGCGCGTCCAGCCCGGTCAGGGTCTCCTCCAGTACGGCCCGCTCGGAGCGCTCCCGCAGCCCCAGCAGATAGTCGGCGCTCACGCCGTAAAAGCGGCAGGCCCGCCGGAGAAAGTCCAGCCCCGGCTCCCGCGCGCCGTTCTCGTAGTGGCTCAGCAGCGCCTGGCTGATCTGCAGCTCCGCCGCCGCCGCCCGCTGGGTCAGCCCGCGTTCGCGTCGCAGCGCGCACATGGTCTCGGAAAAGGAACGCACCCGCGCCGCCCCCCCTCGTCAGATAAGATAACAGCTTGTATTATATATGGTGTGAGGCGGTTTGTAAATAACAAATTTCCTGTTGTACACCCCCGCCGGCTGTGCTATAATAACCTCGTATGACTATGCTTACCAAAAATATGATATGCGAGGCCGGGATCGACGGCTGGGGGCACGACGGCTCCGGCGTGGCCCGCGTGGAGGGCCGGGCGGTGTTCGTGCCGGGGGCGATCCCCGGGGAACGCTGGCGGCTGCGGCTCGTCAAGGTCACGGCGGGCGCGGTCTACGCCCGGGGCGAGGCGCTGTTGGAGCCTTCCCCGGCGCGGATCGAGCCGGACTGCCCGGCATATCCCAGGTGCGGCGGCTGCGCCCTGCGGCACGTGGATTACGCCGCCGAGCTGGACATGAAGCTGGACCGGGTCAACGAGGCTTACCGCCGCATCGGCGGGCTGGCGCTGCGGGCGGATGAAATTCTCGGCGCGGCGCGGACGGAGGGCTACCGCAACAAGGCGATCTTCGCGGTCACGCCGGAGCTGCGCCCCGGCTTCTACCGGGCGCGGAGCCACGACGTGATCCCCGTCACGCGCTGCCGCCTGCAGACGGACGCGAGCTGCCGCGCGGCGGAGGCGGTCTGCGCCTTCGCCCGGGCGAAGGGCTTCGCCGCCTACGACGAGGCCGGCGGGCGCGGGTTGCTGCGGCATATCTTCACCCGCTCGGCCCGGGACGGGGCCCTGCAGGTCACGGTGGTCGCCGCGGGCGGCTTCGGGGCCGCGACGGGGGCGCTGGTGGAGGCGGTCCGCGCCGCCTGCCCGGAGACCGTCGGCGTGATTTTGAACGTGAACCGGACCCGGGGGAACACGGTGCTGGCGGGCGACTTCCATACGCTCTGGGGCGCGGATACCCTGTCCGACACGCTCTGCGGCAGCCGCTTCGCCCTCTCGCCCCGGAGCTTCTACCAGGTCAACCCGGAGCAGGCCGAACGGCTCTACGCGCTGGCGGTGGCGTTCGCGGCGGGAGAATCCGCATGTAGGGGCGGCTCCCCTGAGCCGCCCGCCGGACGGGCCGCCGAGGGCGGCGGCCCCTACAGTGAGATTTCCAACGGAGCGAAGCCTTCCGGCCTGGTACTGGACCTCTACTGCGGGGCCGGTACCATCACGCTGGCACTGGCCCGGCGGGCCGGGCGGGTGATCGGGGCGGAGCTCGTCCCGGCGGCGGTGGAGAACGCCGGAGAGAACGCCGCGCGGAACGGCGTGGAAAACGTGGAATTCCTCTGCGCCGACGCGGGCGAGGCCGCCGCGGAGCTGCTGCGCCGGGGCGAAAAGCCAGAAGCCGTGGTCGTGGACCCGCCCCGCAAGGGCCTGGCCCCGGAGGTCGTCGATATCATCGCCGCGATGGGCCCGGAGCGGGTGGTCTACGTGTCCTGTGACGTCGCGACCCAGGCGCGGGACCTGAAGCGCTTCGCCGCGCTGGGCTACGAGGCAAAAAAAGCCGTCGCGGTGGACATGTTCCCCCGGACCGCCCACGTCGAGACTGTGTGCCTGCTGACGCGGCGGGCGGCGTCCGGCTCCCCTGCAAGGGGAGCTGTCGCGGCGCGTCCCCCGCAAGCGCCGTGACTGAGGGGTTTGGCTCCCCTGCAAGGGGAGCTGTCGCGGCGCGTCCCCCGCAAGCGCCGTGACTGAGGGGTCCCGCACGCGGCGGCCCCGATACCCCCCAGTCCCGTTCGCTTCGCTCACGGGACAGCCCCCCTTTGCAGCACTGTCATGAACTTAAGCCGGCTAACGATTTCCATGTAGGGGCGGCTCCCTTGAGCCGCCCGCCCGTCCGCTCTCGGCGGACGGGGCTGCGGGCCGCCGAGGGCGGCGGCCCCTACATCAAATCGTTGAACGTTCCTTAAGCCCCCCTTGCAGGGGGGCCGGGGCGGACGGCTGAGAGCCGTCCCTGCAAACAGATTACGTCGGCTTAATAAATCCCAATTTACATTGGAACGATATTTGTCTAAAGTCCGGGGCGCCATCCCCTGACGGCGCCGCCCCGCGGCGGTGACTGAGGGGGTTCCGAGCGGCGAATGCGGCACCCCCCAGTCACACTCGCTGCGCTCGCGCGACAGCCCCCCTTGCAGGGGGGGGCGATGCGGGCGCAGCGCGCATTTCATACACGGAGCTGATATCCTATGGAATTGAAACGAAAGCTGGAAAGCTGGCTGTTCTACGGCGGGATCGAAAAGGACAGCTTCGAGCACGTCCAGACGGCGGTGCGGGAGAGCAACCTCCGGGCGCTGAAGCACTGGTCCGTGCTGGTCAGCCTGTTCTGGCTCTACTGCCTGCTGATGAGCCTGAAGGCGGCGGACTACGCCCTCTGCCGCCCGGCCTACGCCGTGGCTCTGGGCTGCTGCGTCCTGACCTGGCTCTCCACGCGCTTCCTGATCCCCCGCGTGCCCCAGGCGCTGGGCCCCTGCATGTTCTTCTTCCGGCTCAGCCTGCTGGGCGGGGGCATCGGGATCGCGATGTGCCAGTGGAACGTCAGGTCCCTGACCATGTTCGCGGTGGCCATCGTGTCGCCCTCCATCTTCGTGGACTCCACGGCCATGTCCGTCGTCGTGCACTTCGTCGCGGTCCTGCTCTACATGATGCTGGGCCGGAGCGTGATCGAGCCGGACGTGTACGCCTGGGGCCTGGGCAACCTGGTCCTGTTCTCCGTGTTCGGGATACTGATCGGCAACGCGATCAACAAGGAGCGCTTCGAGCGCTACGTGTTCGCCGACTCCGCCACCAAGCTGGCGGACATGCGTCACAAGTTCGCCTACTACGACCAGATGACGGGGCTGAAAAACCGCCGCGCCTACTCCGAGCGGCTGGAGCGATTGTCCAAGGCGCTGACCCGGCCCTGCTGCGTCGTGATGATCGACGTGAACGGGCTCAAGCAGATGAACGACAGCCGCGGCCACGCCGCCGGGGACGAGCTGATCCTCGGCACGGCGGAGTGCATCCGCGCCGCCTTCCCCGAGGCGGAGGACGCCTACCGGCTGGGCGGCGACGAGTTCTGCGTTCTGCTGACGGAAAACGCATCCAGCGCCCAGGTGGGCGTGACGGTGCTCGAGCGCATCGCCCGGGACTGGAAGGGCGAGCTGGTCCAGGGCGTCTCCCTCGCCTGCGGCCTGGCCTCCGACGCCGACGCGGAGAATATCGAGGAGATCGCGAAGATCGCCGACCAGCGCATGTATGAGGCCAAGCGGGAGCACTACGCCAGCCGCGGCTTCGACCGGAGACGGCGGTGAGTCCATGGCGTCAAGCAAAAGCTGTCTGGATTTCGTCCTCGAGCAGTTTTCTGAAGCGGAGGGCGTGAGCGCGCGGGCGATGATGGGGGAATATATTCTGTACGTCCGCGGGAAGGTCTTCGGCGGGGTCTACGACGACCGCCTGCCGGTGAAGGGCCTCCCCGCCGCCGCGGCCCTGCTGCCGGACGCGCCGCGGGAGCTGCCCTACCCCGGCGGGCGGGAAATGCTGCTGGTGGAGGACCTGGAGGACCGCAAACTGCTGCGGGCGCTGGCGGAGGCGCTGGACGAAGCCCTCCCCGCGGGGCGCCGCCCTTAATGGCCCCCCTTTCAGGTACTGTCATTAACTTAAGCCAGTTAATGGTTTACATGTAGGGGCGGCTCCCCTGAGCCGCCCGCCCGTCCGCCCTCGGCGGACGGGGATGCGGGCCGCCGAGGGCGGCGGCCCCTACACCAACTCTTTGACTGTTCCGTAAGTTAATGACAGGGCCCTTTCAGGGGAGCCGGGGCGCTGCGTGGATCACCGCGTCGGCGGCGCGGAGCGATGAGGGCATCGCGCCCTACGGGGTTGGCGGAACCATTCCGGCGGACGGCTGAGAGCCGTCCCTGCGTGCAAACCCATACCCCGGCGCGGGACTTACCGCCGGGCGCCCACACCGGGTCGCCCCGACGAACAAGATATTTACCTCCGGCCTCCTACCTCCGACCTCCTACC
>JAFSRS010000120.1 GCA_017445985.1 Oscillospiraceae bacterium
GCGCTGCTGCATGCCGACGGTGATGTCCTCGATCAGCGCGTCGGGGTTGACCGCCAGGCCGTAGCGCTCGGAGAGCTCCATGACCTTCTTGCGCGCCGCGTCCTTTTGCAGCAGGCCGCCCTTGACCGGCTCCACGCCCAGGATGATGTTGTCCAGAACGCTGAAGCACTCGACCAGCTTGAAGTGCTGGTGCACCATGCCGATGCCCAGCGCGTTCGCGTCATTCGGGTCCTTGATCTGGACCACCTGGCCGTCCTTCTTGATGACGCCCTCCTCCGCCTGATACAGGCCGAAGAGCACGCTCATCAGGGTACTTTTTCCGGCGCCGTTCTCGCCCAGCAGCGCATGAATTTCTCCGCGCCGGAGCTGCAGGGTGATGTTGTCATTGGCGATGATGCCGGGGAAGCGTTTGGTGATCCCCAGCATTTCGATCGCGTATGGCGAGTCCATGCTCTTATCCCTCCCTTATTCAGCTTGGTTTGTGCAATTGTCAGGAATATACCACAGTAATTCTGTCTGCTATTATACATGATGCCAAGCATGATTGTAAAGAAAATTATCGGCTTTCGACGATTTTTTTAAGTTGTCTGCAAAGATATTTTGTGGTAGAGTATCAACAGCAAGAAAAAAGGCGGGTGTTTCCATGGACCATAGCACAGCGTTGACGGAACGGTTCCAGACGCTTTTCGGCGAAAGGCCGGAGATCGTCTGCTTCGCCCCCGGACGGGTGAACCTGATCGGCGAGCACACGGACTACAACGGCGGACACGTGTTCCCCTGCGCGCTGTCGCTGGGGACCTGGTGCGCGGCGCGGCGGAGAGCGGGAGATACGGTACGCTTCGCCTCGCGCAACATCCCCCGCGCGGGCGTCACCGAACGTCCGCTGGGCGCGCCCGCCGAGCCGGGCAGCCGTCTCTGGACGCGGTACCCGGAAGGCGTGATCGACGCCTTTCTGCGGGACGGGCAGCCGCTTTCCGGCGGGCTGGACCTGCTGTACTACGGCAACATCCCCTCCGGCTCCGGCCTCTCATCCTCGGCCAGCATCGAGGTCGTGACCGGGCTGGCGCTGCGGGAGCTGTTCGGCCTGGACCTCACGCTGCCGAAGCTGGCGCTGCTGGGACAGAGCGCGGAGAACGTCTACGTCGGCGTCCAGTGCGGGATCATGGACCAGTTCGCCTCGGCCATGGGGCGGCGGGGCAGCGCGATCTATCTGGACACTGCGACGCTGCGTTATCAGTACGCGCCGCTGCGCTTGCGGGGCTACCGGCTCGTCGTCTGCAACAGCAAGGTCAAGCACTCCCTCGCGTCCAGTGAGTACAACCGCCGCCGTCAGGAGTGCGAGGCCGCGCTCTCCGAGCTCCGCCGCGTCCGGCCGGAGCTCCCCTCCCTCGGCGCGCTGTCGATCGAGGGATTCGACGCTTTGCAGGACGCCATCGCCGACCCCGTCTGCCGGAAACGGGCGAAGCACGCGGTCTATGAGAACGCGCGGACGAAGCAGGCCCTCGACGCGCTGCGCGCGGACCGTCTGGACGAGTTCGGACGGCTGATGAACGAGAGCCACATGTCGCTGCGGGACGATTACGCCGTGAGCTGCCCGGAGCTGGACCTCCTGACGGAGCTGGCCTGGAGCGTGGACGGCGTGCTCGGCAGCCGCATGACCGGCGGCGGCTTCGGCGGCTGCACGGTCAGTCTGCTGCGGGAGGAAGCCCTCCCCCGCTTCCGCGAGGTTCTTCGCGAGGGCTATCAAAAGGAGACCGGCAAGACCCCGGACTTCTACCTGGCCCGGCCGGGAGACGGAGCGAGAGTCGTTCATAGTTGATAGTTGATAGTATATAGTTGGTTTTTTTGCCGCGTGGGCAAAAAGTACGGAAGCGACAGGCATCCCAAATTGGGAGCCTGCCGCTTCCGTTTTTTCCAGCGCCTCTAACAACTAACAACTAATAACTATCAACTGATCTCCACGTATCCTGCGACTTCCCAATTTTCCATGTCCACGACCGCGATGCTCTCGCTGCCGACGACGTAGAGCCAGTGGCCGATATAGAAGCCGCGGACCTCCCACTCGTCCTCCATCTCGACGCGGCAGAGCTCGGTGAAGCCGGTCTGCTCATCATAGGAGAAGATGAAATACTCGCAGCCCGCGAAGAAGCCGATCAGGTTCTTCGATACGTCGATCAGGAAGGCCTTGTGGTTGTAGAGCGCCTCGCTGTAGCTGAGATCCAGCGCCAGGGTGTGGGCCACGCCGACGTCGGTCTTGTCCTCAGTGTCGAACATGACCAGCTTGAGCTCCTGCGCCCAGCCGGTCTCCTCGTCCGCCTCGCGGCCGAAGCCGAAGAGCCGTCCCGCGCCCCAGTTGTGCAGGTACTCGGAAAAGCCGCTGATCTTCAGCGCGCTCAGGACCTCCGGATGCGTCGGGTCGCTCAGGTCCACGGTGAACAGCGGATCGACGTTGCGGAAGGTGGTGAAATATGCGATCTCGCCGTCGAAGCGCGCGGAGTAGATCCGCTCGCCGGGGGCCAGGTCCGTGACGCTGCCGACGACGTTCAGCTCCAGGTCGAGCACGTAAAGCCCGCTGCTCTGCTCGCTGTCCTCCCACTGGTAGTTATAGAAATCATAGCTCGGATCATAATAGAGGCGGTAAACGCTCTCACTCCGGGTCGTGACGACGCGGAGGCGTCCGTCGTACTCGTCGGCGGAGAACTGGTCGTCGAGATAGCCGGGCAGCTTGCCCGCCGCTGCGAAAACCAACCCGTCCGTCAGGTCAAAGCGGAAGATCTCGGTGTTGCTGCCGTTGCGGTATTCCGTCACCTCGTAGACGCTCTCCTGATAGGGCTCGCTCTGCTCGCTCTCCCAGGTGGTGCCCATCACGTAGAGGCTGTCCGCGGTCATGTAGACCTCGTCGCCGGAACCCAGCAGGGAGAGGCTGTCGCTGAGCGCGGCTTCCTCCAGATCGTAGACGCCCACCACGACGAACTCCCCGTTGGTTTCTTCGCAAACCAGAATGTCCTCGGCGGCCATCGCCTTGCGCGTGTCGTCGCGGTAGAGGACCGGGACGTAGCTCTCCGGGACCTCCTCGTCATAGCTGTAGACCCAGTAGTCCGTCACCAGATAGAGCTTGCCGTCGGTCATGCGGGAGGCGTTCATGTAGCCGTCCTGGCCCAGGCTGGCCAGCAGGACCGGTTCGCTCCTGTCGCTCACGTCGTACACGTCCACGCAGCTGGCGTCCTCGCTGTCCCAGTGCCAGCCGGCGTCGTCCCGGTAGTTCATGTACATGCTGTAGCTGCTGACCACCGCGAGGCGGTCGCCGGAGACGTAAAGCTCCTGCGGATACTTGGAGAGGCTGTAGTAGCTGTAATTCTCCTTGTCCTCGGAGGACTCATAGTCGCTCTCCCCCACCTGGATGCGGGAGACCAGCTCGCTGTCCGGGCCGTCCGCCCGGACGATGGAGAGCTCCATATCGCCGTTCAGGACGTAGAAATAGGACCCGTCGCTCTTTACGATGTCGCCCTCGTCCACGCCCTGCACCTGGACGTTCGTGCCGGAGGCCTCGTCGTCGCCGTTGCCGGTGCCCTTGGCGCCCTCGGCACGGGTCTCCGCGGCGGCGGTGGTCGTGGTGTTGACGGCGGCGGGCTCCGCCGCGGGCATCTCCGCCTCCGCCGCGTCCTCCTCGGCGTAGCCGTAGCCGTAGCCGGCCGCGCGAAGGCTGTCGAGCACCTCGCCGTAGCTCTTCGCGGGCTTCACGTCCGGACGCGGCAGCAGAAGCGTCGCGCTCTCCAGCATCACGGTCCCGCTGTCGGCGTCATAGCTGACCTTGAAGTTCAGCTTCGGGCCCAGCTCCGCCAGCTTGAAGTAGTTGCTTCCGCCGAAGCTCCAGACGCTGAGATCATCGACCTGCTTCCCGTTGATCAAAATGGTCTGGCTGCTCTCCACGCCCTGCTTCGACAGGTCCCGGGGCATCTCGTCCAGCTCGTCGCCGACGGGCGTATACGCCGCGCCGGTGGTGATGCTGACCGTGCGCTTCGCGCCGTCCCAGTCCACGGAAAAGCGGCTGTCGGTATCCTGGAACAGCATCGCCAGATCGCGCAGGCGGAAGTAGTTGTAGCCGGCCACGTAATAGGCCTGGCAGCGCACCGGCTCCCCGTTCAGGGTCAGCTTGTGGGTGCTGACGTGGATCTCGCGTCCCTCAGCCAGCGTAAGCGGCGCAAGGGAAAGCGCCAGCGCCAGGATCAAAAGGATGGAAATCAGTTTTCTCATAAGTATCCCTCCCTGTTATTTTGATTTCTGCCCATTCAGACGAAAGCGGGAACGAAAAAGTTCCCGCCGTCACTCTACAAAAATATTATTCCAGCGCGAAAGACGCGTCCATGACCCAGACGCCGTTTTCCACGTCCGCCTTGCGGACCCACATGCGCTCCCAGCGGGCGGCGCCGTTGTCGTCGAAGCGGATCAGCCCGGAGATCCCGCGCCAGATCACCGCGGGCAGCCGGGCCAGCAGATCGGCCTTGTCCGCGCTGGCCGCGCTTCGGATCGCCTCGAGCAGCACGTTGTAGGCGTCGTAGCCCATGGCCGTCACGGTGGAGATCTCCTGCGCCCCGGCGTTGAGCTGGGACGCTTCCTCGTCCGATCTCAGGTAGGCCCGAAGCTCCGTGACGAAGCTGCTGTCCTCGGCAATGCGGCAGTAGGCCCCGCAGTAGATCCGCAGACCGCTGCCCGCGCCCGCGGCAATGGGGATGCGGGGATCGTCGATCAGGTGGCTGCCCAGCAAAGGCAGCTCATAGGAGATCGCCGCGGCCTGGTTCACCGCGCGGGCGGCGTAGGTGGCGTTCAGCGCGAGATAAACCACGCTGGCCCCCGCGCTGATCGCGCGTTCAAAATAGGGGGTGAATTCCGTGGTGCCCGGCCGGACCGTATCGTAAAAGACGCTGCCGCCCCGCTCCTCATAGCAGCGGCGGAAGCGGTCCGCCATGGCCCGCCCCTCCTCGTCGTCCACGCTGACGACGTAGGCCACCTTGCCGCCCCAACGGTCCCAGGCGACGTCGGCCAGGACCTTCGCCTCCTGCGCGTCGTTGCAGCAGAGACAGAAGCAGTAGCTGCCGAGAGTCGGGATCGCCTCGTCCGTGCAGCCCGCGCCGAGCATCGCGATGCCCTGGGCCTCAAAGACCGGCCCCGCGGCGCGCGTGAGCATGGAATCGTTGCAGCCGATCACCGCGCAGATATCCTGCGCGGCCAGCTCCTCCGCCGCCGTGCGGGCGGATTCCTCGGTGCTGCCGCAGTCCGCGGTCACCAGCTCGATGCTGTAGGTCTCCCGGTTGACGACGATGCTGTTTGTCAGGGAATGGGCGTAGCGCACGCCCAGCAGCTCCCGCCGTCCGCCGGCGGACAGGCTCCCGCTCAGCGGCTCCAGCACGCCGATCCGCACCGTATGGATCGTGGGCTCGTCTTTTTTCTTCCGCCCGCAGCCCGCCAGCGTCAGAGCCAGGGCCAGAAGCAGGATGATCGCCGTCAGTCGTTTCAAGGCTGTCCCCCGATCTCCGTCCTCGTTCCGCCGCTCTCTCATTCCGGCTTCGTCCTGTCGACCAGGGCCGACTGACAGATCGGCACGTTATTCTCGCCCAGTATGAACATGCGGAACTGGGCTTTCCGCATCAAAAAGTCCGCCAGGGTCTCAAGACTGACGTCTCCGATCCGCTCGAAAGCGAAGGAGGACAGGAAGCGCCCGGTCGAGCCTTCATAGGAGCACAGCACGATCTTATGCGCCGCGCCGTCGGGAAACAGCCTGTCGATGAAGAACTGGAAATCGCCTCGCCCGTTCCGGCCGTTCACGTCGAAGTCGTAGATCGTGTACGCGTCGAAGGAACCGTACCAAAATGCATTGAGAATGGAGTCTATGATATCCGGGTCGTTGGCCACGCGCACGACGAATTCCAGCAGGTCCTGCACCGTGACCGCGCCGTCCTCATCCAGATCGGCATAGGTGGAGAAGCGTGCCGTGCGCAGGATCTCCGGGTCCTGGGCGCTGTCGGAAAGCTCACATCCCTCCCTGAGAGCGCCGTTCATGAGCTGCGCGGCGTCCGGCTCCCGGAGGGTGCAGGTCTCGTGCAGGTCGATCCCGCCGTCGAAGCCCAGGATGGCTCCCTGTCCGCCGTCAAGCTCCAGGACAGAACCGGCAAGGGCCAGCCGCTCCCCCGTTTCCGAGCCGGTGAGCGCGGCCTGCGCCGCGTTGGCCTTCAGGTCGACGCCGTGGAGCGTCAGCTTTTTCCCGTTGTAGACCTCGACGCAGCTGCCAGTCTCCGAGTTCAGCGTCAGACCGGCGAAGCCCATGAGCGTCGTGTCCGCGCCGCAGCTGAGCACCGTGCCGGACGCCGTCAGCTTGCTGGGACAGTCCGCCATGATCCGCAGCCCGTTGAGCTTCCGGTTCTCGATCAGCGGTCCGTCGTTCTTCGCCGTATAGTCTCCGTGGATGATCAGATATCCGATACTCCGATACGATTCTCCGACCTTTACTTCCCGAACGCAGAATGAGAACACCCCGTTTTTCAGGACGTCGTCCTTGTTGCTCTCCCGGACGGGATGTCCGTCCACCAGCAGCGCCCAGCTCGGATCCTCCGCGCGGGCCGTCGCCGACAGGAGCACGGCCAGCAGGGCCAGGCAGAGCAAAATAGAGATCGTTTTTGCGTATTTCATAGCTTGCCTCCCAGGTATGTCAGTTCTTCGTTATGTCATTTCTTCGTCTTCGTTCCGCCGCGCTCGCTCATTCCGCCTGCGACCGGTCGACGCTCGTCGCCTTGCAGAGCGGCACAGCGTTCTTGTCGATGATGAACATGCGGAACACGTTTTTCTCCATCACGAAGTTCGACAGCTCGTCCAGGCTGATCTCCGCGATATTCTGGAACGCCAGGAATTGCAGGAGCTGTCCGCTCTCGGCGTCGTAGGCGCCCAGAACCACCCGGTACACCGTGCCGTCCGGGAACAGCCTGTTGATGAAGAACTGGAAATCCTGCCGCCCGTTCTGTCCGTTCAGGTCGAAGTCGTATTTCTCCAGCACGGCGGGATGGCCCATCAGGGTGAGGAAGATCACCGCCATGATCGCCTTGTCGTTCGCCACGAACACGATGAACTCGAGCAGGTCGTCAATGGTGACGGCGCCGTCGGCATCCAGATCGGCGTAGGTATAGATCAACAGCTCATTCAGTATTTCCGGGATGTGTAATGGGTCCAATACGTTGTATTTCTCCTTGATGGCGCCGTCCCTGATCTGCGCGCTATCCGGCTCCTTGTAGTAGCAGGTGACGTGCAGGTCGATCCCGCCGTTGAAGCCCCGGACGGCCCCCTGTTCGCTGTGGAGGTCCAGCACCGAGGATGCAATCACCAACTGCTCCTCCGTGTTGGAGCCGGAGATTGCGTACTCGTGCGCCTCAGCCTTCAGGTCCACGCCGTGGAGCGTCAGCGTGTACCCGTCGCGGACCTCGATGCAGCTGCCGTTCTCCGAGCGCAGCGTCAGGCCCGCGAAGCCCATGACGGTCGTGTCCCCGCCGACGCTGAGCACGGTCCCCGCCGCGGTCAGCGTACTGGCGCGGTCCACCTTGATCCGCAGGTTGGAGATCCCCCGGTTCTCGATCAGCGGCTGTCCGCTCGTTCCGGTATAGTCCCCGCGGATGAGCAGATATACGAATTCCTGATACCCTTCCTGGATCTTTTCCTCTCTCGTGAAGCAGGAGAAGACCCCGTTAGCCAGGACGTCGGCGGCGTTCTCCTCACAGACGGCTACGCCGTCGATCAGCAGTCCGTCGTAGGGGTCGTCCGCCAGGGCGGTCACGGGCAGGAGCCCGGCCAGCAGGACCAGACAGAGCAAAAACGAAATGATTCTGGCGTGTTTCATGGTGTGCCTCCCTTACCATATATAATATAATATTTTTATTTTTCGTATCGCTTCCTCAATTGCCGGAGGAGAAATAAACGATGCCGTTATTCCGGACGACGGCGTTTTTCGTTCCGAATCTCGATGCAGTTGCCTTCCTCCGACCGCAGCGTCAGGCCGGCGAAGCCCGTGACGGTCACGTCAGCATAGGAACGGATCACGGAATCGGGGCCGATCCGTTCCTCCCGCTCCACGTAGGAGAATACACCGTTGCCGAGGATATCACCGGCGTTTTCCTGCGTGACCGCCACGCCGTTGACGTACAGGGTCCCCTCATCCTCCGCCCGCGCCGTTACGGGGATCAGCCCGGCCAGCAGGACCAGGCAGAGCAGAAGGGATAAGAGTCTCACGCGTTTCATAGCTTGCCTCCCATGCGTGAAAAACAGACTTATCCGAACAAGATGGAGATCAGATCCGGGATTTTTGACCCCGCTTTCGTGCACAGCGGAACCAGTCCCTCGCCGAAGCAGTAAAAGCTGATATATTTCGCCTTTGCGCAGAAGTTCAGTTCCTCGTCGCCGATGTCTTCGGGGCCGTCTACGATAAAGGTCCCGAGACATTGGTGGGTCTTCGGATCAGAGGAGGCCACGATGATCCGTTTCAGCTCGCCCTCAGGAAACAGATTTTGCAGCAGCGCCGCCGCGTCCTCGGGCTTGTTTTCACCATCCCCGTCAATGTCGTATTCCGGGGCAGTGAATTCAAAGCGTTTGCACATATAAATGATACCCATAAGGCGGACCGTATCGTTTACGTCCACGTATTCGTTCCGATCCGCGTCGGCGTAGGTATAGACGTGCAGGAAATTGGGGCTGAACGCTTCGCCAAGAGGCTCGCCCTCATCGTCGACCGGGCGCGTGATCACGGCGTTCTCTTCGATGGCCGTGCAGGGAGGATCAGTGATCTGACCGCCCTGCATCGTCAGCGCGCCGGTGAAGCCCCAGACCGCCTCCTGTGTGCTTTCGAGGTCCAGCAGGGAAAATTTGATCGAGAGCGTTTCAAGACCTTCGCCGCCCGCGAGCGCATGGGCTCCCGCCCGGACCGTCAGGAACAGGTTGGAAAGGGTCAGGCTCGCGCCGTCGCGCAGCTCCACACCGTTGGCGCCCTCACCCGCGGTAAGCACCAAGCCGGGATAGCCGGTGATCGTCAGGTCGGTCCAGGAGAGGATCCCGATCCCCGGCGCGGTCAGCTCGGAGGGGTTCCCCTCTTCATTGACCGGGTGATCGGCGTAGATCTTCAGGCCCTCGATCCGGTTCTCGATCAGGGCTCCGCCGTCCGTTCCGGTATAGCGGCCCTTGACGTACAGGGTGTTCTGCTCCGCGTTGTATCTGAATACGCCGTTGCCGAGGACGTCGGAGGCGTTTTCCTCCGTGACCGCTACGCCGTCCACGATCAGAGCGCCGCCGTCCTCCGCCCTCGCCATGGCAGGGAGGGCCGAAATAAGCAGGGCCAGACAAAGCATGAACGGTATCAATTGCAAACGTTTCATATTCAACGCCTCCGGGAAAATATTATGACCTAACGTTATCATACTCCAAATCCGGCGAAAGCGCAAGCGGGATTCTCAGGATTTCGTGGAAATTGCTCCCGTTCGGACGCCGAAAAAGGAGTCACAGCAGGATCGGCGAGGTTTTCCAGTCCTCCCCGCCGCGTCTGGCCTGCGCGTCCGGACAAGCCAGCCGCCAGAGGTCGGCCGCCCGGGCGCAGAGGGCGAAAACGCGCCCCGCTTCGCCGGGCAGAGCGCGGGCGGCGGCGGGCTTCGTGACGATGGGCAACGGGCAGCTCTCCCGAAGCTGCGCGAGCTGCGCCCGCCCCGCGGCGTTCGCGGCCAGGACCCGGAGATACGGGACCTCCCCCGCCGCGTCGCCCGCCCGCAGACCGAGGGCCGAGGCGGTCAGGGCGCGGCGCAGCCGGGCGTCGGGATAGCGCTTCGTCGCGGCTGCGGCGACGGCGGCGGCGAGGCTCGGCTCGTCGGCGGCTTTCATGAGACGGTTTTCCAGGCCCTCCCCCACCTCCGGCGCGGCTTTGAGCGCTTCCGGCGTCAGGGCACGAAGGCGGCTCAGCAGCGCGGCGTCCAGTTTTTCCGGCAGCACCGGGCCGCGGCCCGCGGCAAACTCCCGCGCGAACACGGCAGCGGCACCGGCGGGAAGAAGCGCGGAGACGTCCGCCCCCGCCGCCAGCCGTTTCCGCAGATCCGCGGCGCTGGGGTATTCCGCCGCGTTATCATTTTGCATGCAGGGGCCGCCGCCCCCGGCGGCCCGCAGGCTGTCGGCAATATCGCGGTCGGACAAATTGAGATTTGCGGTGTTGGGTTTGTAGGGACGGCTCTCAGCCGTCCGCGCTAACGCATCCTCCCGACGCCGTAGTGAGCGATCCTCTGATCGCTCCGCGTCCCGACTCACATCCACGTCGCATTCCGCGCCGCGCGTCGCGCGTCGCGGCGGGGCCC
>JAFSRS010000121.1 GCA_017445985.1 Oscillospiraceae bacterium
ATCGCGCCCTACGGGATCGGTGGTAATTTCGACGCGGGCGACCACATAGGGTCGCCCCTACACCGGGATTGATTGAACGGAGCGAGATATTTGGAAGGCTTGAGATTCACTCCCAGCCCTTCCAGACCTCGGGGCAGTAGCCCACCGTGGCCTGTTTGCCGTTGCGGACGATGGGAGCTCGCAGGTGCCAGGGCTCCTCGAAGAGCTTTTCCAGCTTCGCGGCGTCGGAGGCCAGGTAGCGGAGCAGGGCCTCGTCCGGGTCCTCCGGGTCGATCAGGTTTTCCAGCCCCACGGCGGCCTTCACGCTCTCCAGCTCCCGTTTGCTCAGCCCGTACTTACCCAGGTCGATATACTGATACTTGATCCGTCTCTCTTTAAAATACCGTTCCGCTTTCTTTGTATCGAAACTCTTTTTCTTCCCGAAAACCTGGATATTCATACGCATCCGCCCCCGACCGAATAACTCCTAACTCCTAACTCAAAACTCCTAACTACCAGCTCAGACCTCGATAATCACCGGCAAAATCATCGGGCTTCTCCGCACGGACTTGTAAAGATACCCGCTCAGGTTCCCCTTGATCTTGCCCTTGATGCCCGCGAAGTCGCGGATGCGCTGGTCCTCGCAGGAGCGGATGGATTCCTTCACGACGCGCCGCAGCTCGCCCATCAGGTCGTCGGCCTCCTTCAGATACACGAAGCCGCGGGTCACGATCTCCGGCTCGCTGACGATCTCGCCGCTCTCGGCGGACATGCTCAGGATCACGACGATCATGCCCTCGTCCGCCAGATGCTTGCGGTCCCGGAGCACCACGCTGCCCACGTCGCCGACGCCGGTGCCGTCCACCAAAATCTGGCCCGACTGGACCTCGCCGTTCTCCTTGACGGTCTTGCCCGTCAGCTCGATCACGTGGCCGATGCCGCTGACCAGGATGTGCTTCGGGTCCACGCCCATGTCCCGGGCCAGCTTCGCGTGCTGGTAGAGCATCCGGGTCTCGCCGTGGATCGGGATGAAGAACTTCGGCTTGGTGAGCGCGATCATCATCTTCATCTCCTCGCGGCAAGCGTGGCCGGAGACGTGGAGATGGTCGCCGCGGCCGTAAATGACCTGGGCGCCCTTGGCGAAGAGCTCGTCGATGACCTTACTGACCGTCAGCTCGTTGCCGGGGATGGCGGAGGACGACATGATGATCAGGTCGTTCGCGTCGATGTCCACCTGCTTGTGCTCGGAGAAGGCCATGCGGTGCAGGGCGCTCATCTCCTCGCCCTGGCTGCCCGTGGTGATGATGACGGTCTTGTTCTTCGGGACGGACTTGATGCGGTCCATGTCCACCAGCGTGCCCTCGGGGATCTGCATATAGCCCAGCTCGCGGGACACGCGCATGATGTTCTCCATGCTGCGGCCCGTGATGCCGACCTTGCGCTTCACCTTGGCGGCAGAGTTGATGATCTGCTGGATACGGCCCACGTTGCTGGCGAAGGTCGTCACGATGATCCGCTTGTCGCAGTCCTTGAAGAGCTCGTCGAACTTCTCCCCCACGCTGCGCTCGGATTCGCTGTGGCCCGCCTTCTCGATGTTCGTGGACTCCGCCAGCAGGGCGAGCACGCCCTCGTTGCCGAGCTGGCCCAGGCGCACCAGGTCCGCCATGCCGCCCGCGACGGGCGTCACGTCAAACTTGTAGTCGCCGGTGTGGATCACCACGCCCAGCGGCGTGCGGATCGCAAAGGCCACGGCGTCCGCGATGGAGTGGTTGATGTGAATGAACTCCACGGAGAAGCAGCCCGCCTTGACGGTCTGGCCCGGCTCGACCACGTGGATCTCCGTCTGGCGCAGCAGTCGGTGCTCCTCCAGCTTCAGCTTGATGAGCTCCGCAGTCAGGCGGCAGGTGTAGATCGGGGCGTTGACCTTTTTCAGCACGTAGGGCACCGCGCCGATGTGGTCCTCGTGCCCGTGGGTGATGAAGATGCCCCGGATGCGTCCGGCGTTCTCCTCCAGATAGGTTACGTCGGGGATCACCGCGTCGATGCCGTACATATCGTCGTCCGGGAAGCCCATGCCGCAGTCCACGACGATGAGGTCCGCGCCGAATTCCAGCACGGTCATGTTCTTGCCGATCTCGCCGAGCCCGCCCAGGGGGATGATCCGCAGCTTGCCGCGGACGTTGCCGCTGCCCGCGTCGGGCTTGCGCTCGGAGCGGGAGGCGTCAGCCGGGAGGATCGCGTTCGGGGTCCGCGGACGGCTCTGGACACGGAACTGGCGCTGGGGCTCCTTCCCGCGGCGCTCGGTCTCCGCGGCCTGCTTGGTCTCCAGGTTCGGGCGGCGCAGCTTCTGGGGCTGCGAGGGCTTGCGCGCGGTCAGCTTCGGCCCCTCGAGGGCGGCCTTCACCGCCTTGTCCAACTGCTTCTCCCGCTCCGTCTTGACGGGACGGGGCGTCTTGTTGTTGTTTTTTGCCATGTTGATTTGTTACTCCTTTTATACGATCGGGGCGCGGCGGGCGAAAACTGGCAAAATAAAAGCTAAGACTCGTCAGACGGATGTTACGAAAGCCTCATCACGCTCTCGGCTGATCCTGTCAGGCCAGTCTGTCTCTGCCCGCACTATGTCGCACCCCGCGGTGGTTTTTTCTCTCTGGCGCTATGCGCCTCCACTCAGTGCGCATATTATAACACCCATTTGGCAGTTTTGTCAAATGGGTGTTTGCGTTTTTATGGAATATTCAAAATGTGTTCACATTTCCCGGCGTCCCTCCAGCGCCCGGAGCATCGTCGCGTCGTCGGCGAATTCCAGATTGCTGCCCACGGGGATGCCGTAGGCGAGGCGCGTCACCTTCACGCCGAAGGGTTTTAAAAGGCGGGAGAGATACATCGCCGTGGCGTCGCCCTCGGTGTCCGGGTTCGTCGCCATGATGATCTCGCTGACCTCCTCCTTCCCGACCCGTTCCAGCAGCTCCCGGATGCGCAGGTCGTCCGGGCCGACCCGGTTCATCGGGCTCAGAACGCCGTGGAGCACGTGGTAGACGCCGTTGTACTCCCGGCTGCGCTCGATGCTCGCCACGTCCCGCGGCTCAGAGACCACGCAGATCTGGCTGTGGTCCCGGCGCTCGTTCTTGCAGATCGCGCAGAGCGTCCCGTCCGTCAGGTTCTGGCAGACCGGGCAGGTGTGGACCTTTTGCCTGCAGTCCAGGATCGCCTGGGCGAAGGCCTCCGCCTCCCCCGCCGGGAGGCTCAGCACGTGGAAGGCCAGCCGCTGGGCGCTCTTCTTCCCCACGCCGGGGAGAGAGGCGAAGCGGTCGATCAGGGTCTCAAAGCTGGGAGGGAAAAATGAAGGCATAGAACAGCACCTCACAAACAAAGTAGCTGATACGACGTTCTGTAGGGGAGGGGCTTGCCCCTCCCGTATTATAAACTGAATCACAGTGGCGGGAGGGGCAAGCCCCTCCCCTACATTAAATGCTCAATAGGACGAACTGCGGGCGCGGTGTTCAGCACCCCTGCAGGCCTATTCGGCCGCGTTTCGGATGGCTGTGATGGCCGCGGCCCGGTCCGGCTTGTTGAACACCGCGCTGCCCGCGACGAGGACCGTCGCGCCGTTTTGGACCACGATGGGCGCGGTGCTCGGATCGATCCCGCCGTCCACCTCAAGGAGGCAGGGCGAGTTGAGCTCGGATAGCGCGTAGCGGAGGGCGGCGAGCTTCGGCATCTGATCGGCCATAAAGCTCTGGCCGCCGAAGCCCGGCTCCACGGTCATCACCAGGATCAGGTCGAGCTGGTCCAGATAAGGCATGAGCACGGCCCAGGGGGTCTTGGGCTTGATTGCCAGGCCCACCTGTTTGCCCTGGGCCTTCACCGTGTCGATGGCCGTCTGAACGTCCTGGGGCTGGGCAGCCTCGACGTGGAACACCACCAGGTCCGCCCCGGCCTTGCAGAACTGCTCGACGTAGCGCTGGGGTCGGTCGATCATCAGATGCACGTCCAGAAAGGCGTCGGTGGCCTTGCGGAGGGATTTCAGGACCGGGAGGCCGATGGAGATGTTCGGCACGAAAACGCCGTCCATCACGTCCACGTGCAGCCAGTCCGCGCCGCCGCGCAGCACGTCGGCGCAGTCCTCGCCCAGGCGGGCGAAATCGGCGGAAAGGATGGAAGGGGCAATGCGGATCATAGCTGGGTCCTCCTGTGACAGCGCACGCGATCGGCGCATAGATTGATGCAGCGGCGGATGGCGCCGGACGCGCTTTTGCGCGTTTGCCCCCGCGGGCCGCCGCTTGGAGATAGGGGCCGGTACAGCCAGTGCCGGCCCCGGAGATCAATTAGCAATTAGCAATGTGCAATGTGCAATTTTGAAGTCGCTTCGCGACATTTATCATTTATCATTCATCATTTATCATTGCACATTGCTAATTGCACATTAATTTACACACGTCCACCCAGCCGCGGGCGTTGGAGAATTGCTCCAGCTCCTCAAGCGTCAGTTCGACGGCGCTGTTGGCGCTGCCTGCCGCGGGGTAGACGGTGGCGAAGCGTTTCAGGCTCTCGTCCAGCCAGACCCGGGCGTTCTCCGGCACGTCGAAGGGGCAGACGCCGCCCACCGGGTGTCCAGTGAGGGCCGGGACCTGCTCCGCGTTGAGCATCTTCGCCTTGCAGTGAAAGGTCGCCTTGAACTTCGGGTTGTCGATGCGGGCGTCCCCCGCCGCGACCACCAGGATCGCGCCGTCCTCGCCGAGAAACGACAGGGTCTTGGCGATGCGCTCCGGCTGGGTGCCGATGGCCTCCGCCGCCAGGGCGACGGTCGCGCTGGACACGTCGAAAACCATAACCCGGTCGGACGCGCCGTACCGGGCGAGGTATGCTTTTACCGTTTCAACGGACATAATCATCAAGCTCCGATCTAAAAACGCTGCGGGGCTGCCGTCCGGCAGCCCCGTTCAGCAGCTAGATAAATTGGGATTTGGCGAGATCATGTTCGTAGGGGCGACCCTGTGTGGTCGCCCGCAGGTCACGACGATTGCCACGTCGTAGGGAGCGATCCCCTGATCGCTCCGCGTTCCGCCATGCCCGGAGGTCGCATTCCGCCCCGCGCATCGCGCGGGG
>JAFSRS010000122.1 GCA_017445985.1 Oscillospiraceae bacterium
CGATCCCCTGATCGCGCCGCCGCCCCGCGCGATGCGCGGGGCGGAATGCGACGTCCGGGCATGGCGGAACGCGGAGCGATCAGGGGATCGCTCCCTACGACGTGGCAATCGTCGTAACCTGCGGGCGACCACACAGGGTCGCCCCTACGAACATGATCTCACCAAATCCCAATTTACATTGGAACGATATTTGTCTACAGTCTGACGGCTCCGGGCGGGAGCCGTCCCTTTTGAGCTCAGCAGCAGAAGATCCCTCTGCCGCAGAAGAGGCGCATCAGCAGGTTCACCGCGAAGAAGCCGAGGCACCAGGCGTTGCCGTTGCGCGTGCTGACCGTGCGGTAGCCGTAGTTCTGCCCCATCGTGTCATAGGTTCGCGCGCCGCTCTGGATCAGGTCCAGCAGCTCGCGGTACGTCGGGTTTCCGGGGCTCTTTTCACAGGCCCGCCGCGCCGAGTCCATCGCCGCGACGCGGTTGCCGAGGTTGTAGTTCGCCACCGCGTGGAGATAGTACCACTCGCCGTCCCGCTGGTCGATGGGCACGCCGGAGAGGGCGGTCACCGCCTCGTTGAAGTGGCGGGTGCGGATGTAGATGCGGGCCGCGCGGACCTCGTTCCGCTCGCTCTGCTCCCGGTTCTGGTAGGCGCTGCCGTAGCTGTCCCAGCCGCTGCCCCAGGCGTTCGGATCGCTCTGCGTGTCGTAGCCGTAGCCGTAGGCTCCGGCGGTCCCGCCGCCCCAGGCGCTCTGCTGCTGTTGCTGCGGGTTCTTGATCTGGTCGTAGGCCGCGTTGACCTCGTTCATCTTCTGGGCGGCCCACTCGTTGCCCGGGTTCAGGTCCGGGTGATATTTCTTCGCCAGCTTCCGGTACGCCGCCTTGATCTCCTCGTCGCTGGCGTTCGGAGATACGCCGAGGACGCTGTAGGGGTCATTCATCGGGCGTTTCTCCCTTCGTTTGTCTCTGTCTCGCCAGGTGGTACTGGCTCCACACCCCACTGTACAGCACGTTGCGCAGGATGTCAACATCCTGTACGATGGGGAGCGCCTCAAATTCCGCGGCGCAGTCCCCGGCCAGCAGCTTGAGCATCTCCAGACGCTCCTCGCTGTTCATTTGCCGGTCGATGCAGAGCAGGGGGTTGTAGTTCCCGCGCTTCCGGTCCCGCTCGAGGTCCACGCAGGCGTCCATCATATAGATCAGCCGCCCCAGCCGCTCCCCGAAGGCGCGCAGCCGCGGTCCCCAGATCGGGTCGGGCCGCACGGCGAAGAGCTCGCCCATCAGGCCCGCGAAGCAGTCCGCCGCCGCGTCGGGCTGGGCGCAGCCGGCCTTCTCCAGCTCCGAGAGCCGGGCCATGCTCTCCTCGATGACCCTGCACTGCTCCGGCCAGCGCGCCGCCGCCTCGTCCAGGCGGCCTTTTAAAAGCTTCGACTCCGCCAGGGCCAGGCGCTTGCCCTCGTCGGCGTAGTCGTCCAGGCAGTTATAGTAGGCCAGGGCCACGGTCATGTCCGCGGCGAAGTCCGTGAACTCGTCCGCCCACCAGTCCCGCGGCTTCACCGGATGGACGCCGCAGCGGTTGGACCCGCTCCGCTCCTCCGGCTCGTACATGCCGGTGAGCAGGAGCACCAGGAAGGTCATATCATAATTCAGCGTCAGGCGGCTCAGCTCGCCGTGGCGCGCTTTCAGGGTCCGGCACAGTCCGCAGTAGCAGCCGCGGTATCGCTTCTGCTGGGCCTCCGTCAGGGCCTGCTGATCCGCGATCACAAATCCGAACATATCTGGCAAGCCTCCCGTTCAGCTCCGGCGCTCGAAGGCCGCGCCGCACTTGCGGCAGGTCACGCGCAGACGGCCCTTGCCCCGGGGGACCCGCAGCATCGCGTGGCAGGAGGGACAGCGGAAAAACACGTAGTCCTTGCGCATCTTCCAACGGTCGCGCAGCGTGCCGAACCAGTCGGTCACCCGCTTCTTCGTGCCGAGATATTTCTCGTTCTCCGCGCGCCGGCGCTGCAGATTCCGCGAGAAGGTGCGGAAGTACACCGCGATCAGCAGCGCGACCGACACGATCCACAGCAGCGGACTGCGCAAAAACAGATTCAGCACCACCGCGGCCATCGCCGCGATGGACAGAAAACGGTTGAGCTGGTCCGTGCCGTAGCGCCCGGCCATAAAACGATAGAATCTTTCCCGCATAACGCGTGCCTCCCAACGCCACCCGGCGCAGAATAGTCCCCGGTTTTTCAACAGTATCGCAGTTAGCGGGAGGGAAGTCAAGAAACAAACTGTAAACTTTCCTTAACAAATACACGGCGGGGCCCGCCGGGGCATAGGCTGGACGGAAAGGAGGGATCGTATGATGGACGACACCGAGATCCGCGCGGGCCTGGAACGGCTGGAACGCCTCTGGCCCGCGCTGCGCCCGCCGCCGGTACCGCCGCCGGGACCGGAGACGGAGCGGGAGCTGCGAAGGCTCTCCGCGCAGATCCGGCAGGAGGCAGCGGCGGAGCGGCGCTACCGGGCCATGGCGGCGCGGAGCCGCGGGCCGCGGGCAAAAGCGCTGCGGAAAAAGGCCGACGCATGCGCGGAGCGCCTCCGCGATCTCCGCGCCCGGTACGCGCTGCTGCAGGCGAGCCTGCCGCCGCCACCGCCCCCGCCGCCGCCGAGACCCGCCCCGCCGAAGCTTGCCCCACCGAGGCGGCCGCGTCCCCGCTGACCTGCTCGGGTGGGCCGAAAGGCACCCATAGCATATAAATGAACATCCGTTTTCACGAATTGGGATTTGACGAGACGATGAGGCAAGGTCGAGATTCGTCCGTAGGGACGGCTCTTATCCGTCCGCGTCATCGAATCGCCCCGCAGGGCGCGATGCCCACATCGCGCCGCCGCCCCGCGCAAAGCGCGGGGCGGGATGCGACGTCCAGGCATGGCGCAACGCGGAGCGATCAGGGGATCGCTCCCTACGACGTCGGTGGGATTCGTTACGGCGGACGGCTGAGAGCCGTCCCTACGGAAAACCTTCTCCCTCCTACCTGATCCCTAAAACAGGAGGGCCGCTTCGTTTTTGCCTATTGACATGGGAGGTAAAACGGCATATAGTAGGTCCATCGATTGAAACGAATGAAAGGATGAATGAACGAATGAAACGTACGCTTTCCCTGCTCCTGGCCATGGTCCTCTGCCTGGCGCTCTTCGCCGCCTGCGGGACGCAGACCACGGGCACGCAGACCAACGCCGGGACCGCCGCCGCCGAGTCCGACCTGCTCGCCCGCATCCGGGAGCGCGGCACCCTGATCGTCGCCACCGAGGGCGACTGGAGCCCCTGGACCTATCACGACGAAGCGGACGAGCTGGCGGGCTTCGACGTCGAACTGGCGCAGCTGATCGCCTCTGGCCTGGGCGTCGAGGTCGAGTTCGCCGAGACCGACTGGGACGCGATCCTGGCGGGCGTCGAGTCCGGGCGCTTCGATATCGCCTGCAACGGCGTGGGCTACACCGAGAAGCGGGCGGAGAAATACACCTTCTCCGATCCCTACGTCTACGTGCAGGAGGTCCTGGTGGTCCGCGCGGACAACGAGGACATCCACGGCATGGAGGACCTGGCGGGCAAGACCACGGCCAACTCCCCCAACAGCATCTACGCGGACGAGGCCCTGGCCGCGGGCGCCGAGGTGGTCTACGTAAACACCCTGAACGAGACGATCCAGACCCTGCTGCAGGGCCGCGCCGACGCGACGCTGAACGCGAAGGTCTCTATCCAGGACTACCTGCGCGAGCACCCCGACGCGGGGATCAAGGTCGTCTACGAGAGCGAGGGCGAGACCGTCTGCGTCCCCGTCCGCAAGGGCGCGGACACCGACAGCCTGATGGCCGAGATCAACGCGATCCTGCAGCAGCTCCGCGACGACGGCAGCCTGGCGGCGCTGAGCGAGAAATACTTCGGCGGGGACCTGACGAGGAAAGAGTGATCGCTTCGTGAATCGTTTATGTTAGAGAATTTATTGAATGCCCACGTGATCGAGGTCCTGATCGACGCGTTCCCCCGTCTGCTGGGCTACTTCCTCCGCGTCAGCATCCCGCTGACGGTTTTGAGCTTTCTGCTGGCGCTGGCGATCTCCGTAGTCGTGGCGCTGGTGCAGTACGCGCAGGTCCCGGTGCTGCGGCAGCTCTGCCGCTTCTATATCTGGGTCGTGCGCGGGACGCCGCTGCTGGTGCAGCTCTATCTGGTGTTCTACGGCCTGCCCAGCCTGGGGGTCGTGCTGAACGCCTTCCCCTGCGCGGTGCTGGTCTTCGGCTTCAACGAGGGCGCCTACATGGCGGAGAGCATGCGCGGCGCGCTGGAGGCGGTCCCGCGGGGACAGCTTGAGGCGGGCGAATGCGTCGGCCTGAGCTGGCTCCAGGTCATGTGGCACGTCGTGCTGCCCCAGGCCTTCCGCATCGCCTTCCCGGCCCTGAGCAACAGCCTGATCAGCATGGTCAAGGGGACGAGCCTCGCCGCGACGATCACGGTCATGGAAATGTTCCGCCAGGCCCAGGTCATCAACGGGCGCGTCTACGAATCCCTCGGCCTCTATTCCGAGGTCGCGCTGATCTACCTGCTGTTCTGCACGCTGCTGACCTTCCTGCAGCGGCGGGGCGAACGGCGGCTGAACAGGTTTGGAGGCGTCAAATGATGGATGATATTATTCTGAAGGCGGAGGGCGTCCGCAAGAGCTTCGACGGGCGCGAGGTGCTGCGGGGCATCGATCTGGAGGTCGCGCGCGGCGACGTGGTGGCGATCCTCGGCCCCAGCGGGAGCGGGAAGACCACCTTCCTGCGCTGCCTGAACTTTTTGGAGCGGGCCGACGGCGGGACGCTGCGCTTCGACGGCGACCTGTACGACCTGTCCCGCGCCACCCGCGCCGACGCGGCGGCGGTGCGGCGCAGGACGGCCTTCGTGTTCCAGAACTACAACCTGTTTCTGAATAAGACAGTCTTGCAGAACGTGACTCTGGGCCTGACCACCGCGCGGCGGCTGCCCAGGGACGAGGCGAGGGAGCGGGCGGTCCGGGCGCTGGAGAAGGTCGGGATGGCGGACCGGCTGGACAGCTACCCCTCCCAGCTCTCCGGCGGCCAGCAGCAGCGCGTCGCCATCGCCCGCGGCCTGGCGGCGGAGCCGGAGATCCTGTTCTTCGACGAACCCACCAGCGCCCTGGACCCCGAGCTGATCGGGGAGGTCCTGGCCGTCATGCGTACCCTGGCCGAGGAGGGGCGGACCATGCTGGTCGTCACCCACGAGATGGCCTTCGCCCGGGGCGTGAGCAGCCGCGTCCTCTTCATGGAAAACGGCGCGGTGCTGGAATCCGGCCCGAGCCGGGAGTTTTTCGAGAACCCCAAAACCGAGCGCAGCCGCGCCTTCGTGGAGGGGTTGGGAGCCAGATGACGAATGCGGGAGGCCGCATCCGGGATGCAGGGGAACGGTCAGCTTGACGGCCCGCTTGACACGGAAAGCGGAAATCGCTATAGTATTTCTATCGGAGGTGATAGCGTGCCTGAAATCTCTCTGTTCGCGGGCATCCGCATTTCGATGTACTACGACGACCACAATCCCCCGCATTTCCATGCATCCTATAACGGGCAAACCGCTCTGGTCGACATCCAGAAGGGCTACGTGATCCGCGGGGCGCTGCCGAACCGGCAATTGAAATACGTTCTGGCGTGGACGGAATTCCACCAGGACGAGCTGATGCAGGATTGGGAGCTGGCCAGAAGCGGGAAAGCGCTGCGTGACATCGCTCCGCTGTTTTGAGGAGAAACGGTATGGAATATATTCCCTACGTGGTTCAGGCGGTCCCCGGCGACGGCAAGACCGTATTCGTCTATTTCAGTGATGGAAGCGTGCGGCGAAAGGACGTGTCCGGCCTGATCCGGCCCGGGACCGTGTTCGCGCCGCTGGCGGACGACGCTGTATTTCGCCAGACTTTGACGGTGATGGACGGCGCGGTCGCCTGGGACCTTTCCGGGGAACGCGACCCGCGGACCTGCGTGGACCTCGATCCGATCGGCACCTTTGAAAGCGCGGAGCTGGTTGACGACCCGCTCGCCGCAACAAGCTGAGAAAAAATAAGAAAAAGCCGGCGGGCCTCGGGGCGGACTCCGTAAAGAAGCTGTTTTGAGGCGGCAATCACCGGCTCAAAAGGATATGAAACCGGCGTGACCGCTGCGGTCACGCCGGCTTTGTCTCTTCGATTATGTGGGGCAAAATCCGATGCTCGTTATAACTGTGGACAATAGAAGATCTATTCGGCAAACCGGAAGTTGTCTATTTCTTTTCATAAAAGACCAGAGTCATTTTTTCATTGATTATTTCTATTTTTCCGGTTTTTTTATAACCGAGTTTCTCATACAAATGACAATTACCCTCCTCTTCCAGTATAGTGTCCAGAAACCATCTTTCAACATTAGGATGCAATCGTTCAATTTCCAGTAATGCCTTTTGTGCAATTCCCTTGCCTTGGTATTGCGGCAGAACACACAGGGCAGAAACCCGTCCGCTTTTATTTACATCATCAATATTGATCCTGACCGCACCGACAGTTGTTCCGTCAAGGATAAACAGATAACCGGTTGTACCTTCTCTCGTATATTTGCGAAAAACAGTCTCTTTCGTCTCCATATACGGATTTGAACTGTCATCATGGTACTTTTCATACAATGGCTTATATGCTGTCCGTTGTATTTCAAATACGGTATCTATATCACACTCTCTAAAGCATATAACTTCAATCTCCATAGTAGTTCACCTTCACAAATCCCGATTTGTTTTAATCATTGTACCATGGCGGACCCGCGTGGTCAATTAACCAACTTTCAAAAGGGAAGGAAGCACTTCCTTACGAAGTGCCTGAGACTGTCGACAAAGTCGACAGTCTCAGACTGTAGACAAAGTAAAGCACTATGCGCCAAAAAAGGGTGCATAGTGCTTTATTATGTGGTAAAATAGGAACAGGAAGCGAGGGATGCGGGATGATGACGCGGGAAACTGTCAGGAATC
>JAFSRS010000123.1 GCA_017445985.1 Oscillospiraceae bacterium
CCCGCTGGGGGAGGGAACCGTGTCGTTACCCTGGTGCGTCGATTTAGAGGCTGGTGGTAACGTCACCGCCTCCCCTCCCTCCCCCAGCGGGGGAGGGTGCCGCCGCAGCGGCAGGAGAGGGAGAACGTAACGCATTTTGCTGTTTTTGATTCAACTGATACGGCCCATAATAAGCAAACTCCTAACTCCTAACTCCTAACTGGCTCGCCCAATCCCAATTTGTTTCCGAACCGAGCGCCGGGGCCTGCCCGGCGCTGCTGATTTTCCGTAATTTTCCGCGCTTGCCAAGCTGGGCGGGCTGTGGTATAATATTTTGATTTGTTTCATCTTGACGACTGGAGACGCGGTATGTGGATTTCTGACAAATGGCGGGATTTTGAGCTGATCGACTGCTCCGACGGAGAGAAGCTGGAGCGCTGGGGGGACCGGATTTTGATCCGGCCGGACCCGCAGGCGATCTGGAAGACGCCCCGGCGCAGCGCCCTCTGGGACCGGGCGGACGCCCGCTATCACCGCTCCGCCAGCGGCGGGGGCCAGTGGGACAAGCGCGGCCTGCCGGAGTCCTGGACCGTGGAGTACGGCGAGCTGCGCTTCCGGGTCAAGCCGATGAACTTCAAGCACACCGGGCTCTTCCCGGAGCAGGCGGTCAACTGGGACTACGTGATGGAGACGATCCGCGGCGCGGGACGGCCCATCAGCCTCTTGAACCTCTTCGGCTACACCGGCGCGGCGACGGTCGCGGCGGCGAAGGCGGGCGCGTCGGTCTGTCACGTGGACGCGGCGAAGGGCATGGTGGCCTGGGGCAAGGAGAACGCGGAGGCCAGCGGCGTCCGGGATTGCCCCATCCGCTGGATCGTGGACGACTGCGCCAAGTTCGTGGAGCGGGAGATCCGCCGCGGGCGGCGCTACGACGCGATCATCATGGACCCGCCCAGCTACGGGCGCGGCCCCGGCGGGGAGGTCTGGAAGCTGGAGGACAACCTCTGGGATTTCGTGAGCCTCTGCGCGGGCGTGCTCAGCGACGAGCCGCTGTTCGTCCTCATCAACTCCTACACCACCGGCCTGAGCGCCAGCACGATCGGCTACGTCGCCGACAGCATTTTCGGCAGAAAGTTCGGCGGTCACAGCGAGAGCCGGGAGCTGGGCCTGCCCGTCACGGAAAGCGGCCTCTGCCTGCCCTGCGGGGCGAGCTGCCGGTGGGAGAAATAAATAATATGGATAATCCTATCATCCAACTGGAAAACGTAAGCTACGCCTATCCCGACGCGGAGGCTCCCGCGCTCTCCGGCGTGTCTCTGGAGATCGCGCGGCGGAGCTTCGTCGCGGTTTTGGGGCACAACGGCAGCGGCAAGAGCACGCTGGCGAAGTGCCTGAACGCGATCGTCGTGCCCCAGAGCGGGCGCGTGCTGGTGAACGGGCTGGACACCGCCGACGAGGACAAGCTGCTGGACGTCCGGCGCACCGTCGGCATGGTGTTCCAAAACCCGGACAACCAGATCGTCGCCAGCGTCGTCGAGGACGACGTGGCCTTCGCGCCGGAGAACCTGGGCGTACCGCCTACCGAAATTCGCGCCAGGGTGGACGAGGCCCTGCGGCGGGTCGGGATGTACGGCTACCGCCTCCACGCCCCCCATCTGCTCTCCGGCGGCCAGAAGCAGCGCGTCGCCATCGCGGGCGTGCTGGCCATGCAGCCGCAGTGCATCGTCCTCGACGAGCCGACGGCCATGCTGGACCCGGTCGGACGCCGCGAGGTCCTCTCCGCCGTCCGCGATCTGCGGCGGCACAGCGGCATGACCGTGGTGCTGATCACGCACCACATGGAGGAGTGCGTCTACGCCGACCGCCTGATCGTGATGGAGAAGGGCCGCGTCGCCATGGACGGCGCCCCCCGCGAGGTATTCCCCCGCGTGGAGGAGCTTCGCGCCCTGGGCCTCACGGTGCCGGAGACGGTGAACCTGCTCCACCAGCTCCGCGAAGCGGGCTGGGACCTGCCGCTGGACGCATTGACAGTCGAAGACTGTGCAAGCAAAATTGCCGAGTTAATAGTGAGTTAATAGTGAATAGTGGAGGTATCGCCTTCGGCGATCATTTTAAAATTGTCGCGCAGCGACACCACAACTATTCACTATTCACTATTACTTATTCACTGATTTACGGAGAATCCTATGTCAATTCTCGAAACCCAAAACTTAACGCACGTCTACTCCCGCGGCACGCCCTTTGAGAAGGTCGCCGTGGACAACGTGTCCCTGTCCGTCGACGAGGGCGAGCTGCTGGGGATCATCGGCCACACCGGCAGCGGGAAGAGCACCTTCATCCAGCACCTGAACGGCCTCTTAAAACCCACGGCGGGCAAGGTCCTGTTCCAGGGGCGGGACATCCACGCCTCCAAGGACGCGCTGCGGGCCGTGCGCTTCGGGGTCGGGCTGGTGTTCCAGTACCCGGAGTACCAGCTTTTTGAGGAGACGGTCTTTCAGGACGTTTCCTTCGGCCCGAAGAACATGGGGCTGGGGGAGGACGAGATCCGGGAGCGGGTCTACGAGGCCGCGGCCTTCGTGGGCGTGGGCCGGGAGCTGATGGAGGTCAGCCCGCTGGAGCTCTCCGGCGGCCAGAAGCGCCGCGTCGCCATCGCGGGCGTGATCGCGATGCGCCCGCGGGTGCTGATCCTGGACGAGCCGACGGCGGGCCTGGACCCGGCGGGGCGGGAGAGCATTTTGGAGAATATCAGCCAGTTCCAGCGGGAGACCGGCGCGGCGGTGGTGCTGATCAGTCACAGCATGGACGATATCGCCCGCTTCGCCCAGCGCCTGATCGTGCTCCACGAGGGGCGGCTGGTGATGGACGGCACCCCGGCCCAGGTCTTTGACCGGGCAAACGAGTTGAAGGACATGGGCCTGACCGTGCCGATGGCGACGGAGATCGCCCTCGCGCTGCGGGCGCGGGGCGTCGAGCTGCCGGAGAGCGTCTACACGACCAAGTATCTCCGCAAGCTCCTGACCGCGCTGCGGGAGGGGGGCGGCCCATGCTGAAGGATATCACCCTCGGCCAGTATTTTCCCGGAAACACCGTGGTCCACCGGCTGGACCCGCGGACCAAGCTGCTCTGGCTGCTGGGCTATATCGTGGCCCTGTTCCTGGCGAAAAATATCTGGGGCTACGCGCTGATGCTGGGCGTTCTGATCACCGAATCCGCGCTGGCGAAAATCAAGCCGAAAACGCTTTTGAGCGGCCTGAAGCCCCTGATTTTCATCGTGATCTTCACCGCGGTGGTCAACCTGTTCTACGGCACGGGGGAGCCCCTCTGGCAGTGGTGGATATTGAAGATTACCGCCGAGGGCATCCGCAAGGCCGTGTTCATGGCGCTGCGGATCATGCTGCTGGTCTGCGGGACCTTCCTGTTGACCTACACGACCTCGCCCCTGCAGCTCACCGACGGGCTGGAACGGCTGCTGGGACCGCTGAAAAAGCTGCGCGTCCCGGTGCAGGAGCTGGCGATGATGATGAGTATCGCGCTGCGCTTCATCCCCACGCTGATCGAAGAGACGGACAAGATCATGTCCGCGCAGAAGGCCCGGGGCGCCTCCTTCGACACCGGCAAGCTCAGCGAACGGGCGAAGGCCCTGCTGCCGCTGCTGGTGCCCCTGTTCGTCAGCGCCTTCCGGCGGGCGGACGAGCTGGCGACGGCCATGGAATGCCGCTGCTACTCCGGCGGCGAGGGCCGGACGCGGATGAAGCAGCTCGTCTACCGGCGGCGGGACCTTGTGACGGGGATCGTGATGGTACTGATCCTCGCTTCCGCGATCGTTTTGCGGACGGTTTGATAGACGATTTTTACTGGATTTCCTGGCTTGATGGAATTGCTGAAAGCTGGAAATATCGCGGGCTTCTCCCTCTCCTCCGCCTGCGGGCGGACCCTCCCCCGCTGGGGGAGGGAAAGGAGGGCGCGCGTCGTTTCCTGATACCGTTCTACGTAAGCGCTCAGGAATCGAAACGCTTGCAGAGTCAACAGATACAATCAACGAGAAAACAGGAAACGAACCGGGAAACGAACCGGGAAACGAAGCGGGATAGGTAACGAAAAAACGCTGAAAGCGGAAAGCCTGCGCCTCCCCTCCCTCCCCCAGCGGGGGAGGGTGCCGCCGCAGCGGCAGGAGAGGGAGAAGGCAGCGGCTTGCAGCAGCTTCAACAGGGAGGACGACGCATGTCCACGGAGCGAACTTATCTGACGACCTACGCGCAAAAGCTCCGAAAAACCATGACGCCGCAGGAGATCCGGCTTTGGACGCAGTTCCTCCGCCGCCTGCCGATCCGCGTCCGGCGGCAGCATCCCATCGGACCGTATATCGTGGATTTTTATATCGCGGAACAAAAAACGGTCATCGAGCTGGACGGCTCTCAGCATTACGAGGACGCAGTCCGCGGCTCGGACGCGGAGCGGGACGCGTTTCTGCGCGAAAAAGGGATCGCGGTTCTGCGGTATTCCAACTATGAGATCAACCGGCAGTTTTCCTCCGTCTGCGAGGATATTATGAAGCATTTGGGGCTGGAACAATGCGTAACATCGCCTTAAAACTCACCTACGACGGCAGCGCCTACCATGGCTGGCAGGTGCAGAAGACCGACGTGTCCGTGGCGGAGACCGTGGAAAAGGCCCTGTCAAAGGTCTGCGGGCATCCGGTGCGGGTCGTCGGCTGCGGACGGACGGACGCGGGGGTGCACGCGCTGCGCTACTGCGCGAACTTCCGCACCGACTGCGCCATCCCCATCGACCGGGTCCCGCTGGCCGTCAACACCCGGCTGCCGGACGACATCTCCGTGCTGGACGCCTGCGAGGTGGAGGAGGGCTTCAACGCCATCGGCTCCTGCATCCAAAAGGAATATATATACAAAATCCTGAATTCTCGCATCCGCGATCCCTTCCTGCACAACCGCGTCTGCTTCTACCCGGCGAAGCTGGACTTCGACCGCGTGGAGCGGGCGGGGCGAGCCTTTGAGGGCACCCACGACTTCGCGGCGGTCCGTTCCGTCGGCACCGAGACGAAGACCACGGTCCGCACCGTCCACTGGTGCCGGACCGCGCGCGAGGGGAACCTCTGGACCATCGCGGTCTGCGCGGACGGCTTCCTCTACAACATGGTCCGGGCCATCGTCGGCACGATGGTCTACGCGGGCTACGGCAAGCTGGAACCGGAGGAGATCCCCCGCCTGCTGGAGACCCGGGACCGCCGCCTGACCGGGCCCACCATGCCTCCCCAGGGCCTCTATATGAACCGCGTCTGGTACGAGGGCGAGGCGGGGAAAATGATGCAAGACTGAGCTACATTCAACAGGTATATTTGTTCACAATTCATTGATACAATGGTGAGAGCATGGACGACAGAGAAGCCTGGACCGACGATCGCAAGCCGGTCAAAAAGAAAAAAAAGAAGCGGCGTCCGCTGAGCTTCACGCTGCGGGCGGTCCTGGCCGGGCTCGTCAGTCTGGCGCTGATCGCGTTGGGCGTGTGGGCCGTGCTCTCGCGTGACCGGCTCAGCAGCGAGAACCTGCGGGAGACCTTCGGCCGCGGCAGCGAGCAGACGAGCGCGAACGAGCCCTTCACCTACGAGGTCGGCACGGGGCAGGTCTTTTCCTCCGCGGGCAACGGCTTCGCGGTGGCCTCCTCCTCCGCGCTGGAATATCTGGACCGGGACGGACGCAAGCTGTTCAAGCAGCTCGTGAGCTACTCCCGCCCGACGGCGATCGGCTCGGAGAACGGCGTGCTGTTCTGCGACCTGGGCACGGAAAAGCTGGTCTGGCTGGACGCGGACGGGAACCGCAAGATGCTCGAGCCCTCCGCGGAGATCCAGACCGCGTCTCTGAACCAGCACGGCTGGCTGGCGCTGACCACCGGCGCCGCGGGCTACAAAAGTCTGGTCACGGTCTACGACGATCAGGGCAAGCGCGTGTACGAGTGGTGGTCCGGCACGGGCTACGTGCTCTCGGCCCGCGTCAGCCCGGACAACAAGCTGCTGGCCGTGGCCTGCGCGGAGATCGGCGGCGGACAGGTCCACGCCTTTCGCCTGGACAGTGAGGAGGAGGTCTTTGAGAGCTACTTCCCCGACGAGCTTCCCTTCGACCTCGGCTTCCTCGGCAACGACAGCATCTGCGCGATCAGCGAGGACGCCATGACCTTCCTGAGCGCCTCCGGCGAGATCCGCGAGCGCTTCGTCTTTGGGGACTATTATCTGATGGATTACGAATACGGCGAGAGCTTCGCCGCGGTCTACGTCAGCCCCTACCGCAGCGGCGGAGGCGGCTATCTGGAGAGCTTCAACGTCTCCGGGGAGCTGCTGGGCGTGGCGGAGCAGGAGCGCGACGTGCTCAGCCTCTCCGCCGCGGGGCGGCAGCTCCTGGTCATGACCGGCGGCGGCTGGACCGTCTGCAACGCAGAGCTCCACAGCCAGCGCAGCCGCGAGGGCCTGCTGACCGCGAAAAGCGCCCTGCTGCGCGAGGACGGAAACGTTCTGCTGTTGGGCAGCTATCAGGCGGAGAGGGTCAGGTAGAAGGGAAAAGGGAAAAGGGAAAAGGGAAAGGAACTGCCCTTATCCCTCATCCCTTATCCCTTATCCCTACCCACTCCATTCGTATTTACGGAGGGAATCACTATGAGTACCGCAATCGATCTGGTCCTGCTCGCCATCCTTGTGATCTGCGTCTGGTCCGGCTATAAGAAGGGGCTGCTGATGGGCATCGGCGGCATCCTCTGCATCGTCGTCGCGATCTACGGCGCGAATCTGCTGGCGAACGTCTTTTCCTACGACTTGGAACCGACGCTGCGGCCCTTCGTCTACGGCTACGCCGAGGGCGTGATCAACGGGCGCGACTCGGTGGTCCGGGCGGACATGGGCTGGACCCGCTACGACTATTCGATGGACGACCTGCTCAACCAGCACCCGGAGCGGCAGGAGGAGTTCTGCAAGACCTGCTATACGACCGTCGGCTTTGACGAGACCACCGCCGACGCGATGGCGCAGCGGGCCGTCACCTACGCCCGGGAGAGCGGCGGCACCGTCACCGGGGCCATGAAGCACATCCTGAGCCAGTCGGTCAGCTACGTCGGCATCTTCATCGTGGCCTTTTTGATCATCATCATCATTTTGACAGTGATCGGGAACCTCCCGAACCTGAGCTACAAGATCCCCGGTCTGGATATTGTGAACGATATCGCGGGGGCGCTGCTGGGACTCGCGACCGGCGCGCTGTTCTGTGTCCTGCTGGTCTGGGGGCTGAAATTCTTCGGCCTGATCCTGGGCGACGCGCTGGCGGACTCCCGGATCGGCGGCTGGCTGTTGGAAAAGGACTACTTACTGCCCTATCTTGGCATTTGATATAGGAGAACGCTATGGAACCTGTGATTTGCGCACGCTGCAAAAAGAACGTGGCGGTGATCTTTATTACGAAAATCGAGGCGGGCCAGACGAAGAACGAGGGCCTCTGCCTCAAGTGCGCCCGCGAGCTGCACATCAAGCCCGTGGACGACATCATCTCCCGCATGGGCCTGAGCGACGAGGACCTGGAATCCCTCCAGGGCGACGTCAGCAGCTTCATGAACGAGGGCCTGGCCGCCCTGCAGGGCCTCGCCCAGGAGGGCCCGGACGAGGACGACGGGGAGGACGAGGGCAAGACCGCGACCTTCCCCTTTCTGAACCGGCTGATGGGCCAGTCCGGGCGGGACGGCAACGAAAGCCTCGCGCCCGCGGACAACGCATCCCAGCAGCGCAACGAGCCGCCCCACGCCGCCAACGGCAAGGAGGGCCGCAGCGCGAAGAAGAAATTCCTCGACAACTACTGCATCAACCTGACCGACCGCGCCCGCCAGGGCAAGCTGGATTCCATGATCGGGCGGCAGGAGGAGCTGGAACGGGTCATTCAAATTCTGAACCGCCGCCAGAAGAACAACCCCTGCCTGATCGGCGAGCCCGGC
>JAFSRS010000124.1 GCA_017445985.1 Oscillospiraceae bacterium
AAAAATCTTGTAGACTTCGTATTCTACGGTATCATCCAGCGGGTTCAGGAGGCGAATCTTCTCATTCGCCGCGAAGGCGGTGATGCTCAGGCTGAGGACCAGCGCAATGCACAGGACCACGCCCAGGAGAGCTTTCATTCTGGTCACAGCTCTCTCCAGTGAAAAAGGCATCAACGCGAAAAACGCGGTGTCGTTTGAAATTCGTCAGACCTTACAAAAACAAAGCGATGAAATTTGACAGGATCACGGGAGACCGCGACCAACCGATCCGGCGCTTCATTCCACTGATTACGCTCCGCCCGTATTCACACGCAGACCGGTTTTGAAACGTACCTCGAAGCCGGTCTCCCGGACTGTGACGCGGTCGATGGAGCGGATCACCAGATCGTTATCGTATACGGCCAGATCACCCTGCGCGTTCAGCAGGCCCGGCGGGAGGGGGCGGCGGGTGCGGCGGAGAAAGTCCTCCGCGTCCCGGCAGGCGGCGGGCGGCACGGTGGGGTTTGGATCGTCCGGCGCCGCGTGATGAGGCCGGTTTCGCGCTTCGGTGAGATCGTCCGCCAGCTCCAGAAGCAGGCGCAGCTGGAAGAGCCGCATTTCCCGTTCCGTTTGCGCGTCGGCGCAGGGCTGCGGGCGACCACATAGGGTCGCCCCTACGGCGGGAGTATCGAGCGGAGCGATCAGGGGATCGCTCCCTGCGGCGAGGGTATCAAGCGGAGCGACGGGAGAGGCGTTTTCGATGGCGGGAGGCTGTTTCCGCGTCAGCTCCGCCAGCTCCCGGCGCAGAGAACAGGCGTGCTCCGGCAGGGCGTTCAGGGCCCGGACGACCGCGGCCTGCGCCTCGGTTTCCCGGACGGCGCGGCTCGCACAGTCCCGGCTGGCCCCGGCGCTTTCGCCGGTCCGCCCGCGGCAGAGCCAGACGACCTGCGCGGTGCCGGGGCGGTGACAGCGCCGCAGAGGCCGCCCGCAGCTCCCGCAGAACAGGCGCCCGTTCAGGGTCAGACGCTCGGCGAAGCGCAGCGTGGACGGGTCCGGGTCCAGGGCCGCCCGCCGCGCCCGCTCCGCCTGAGCCAGCCGGAAGATCGCCTTCGGTACGATGGGCTCGTGGTCGTCCTCCACAAAATATTTGGGCCGCGCCCCGTCGTTGCGCACGACGCGGTGGGTGAGATAGTCCTCCACGTAATATTTCTGCATCAGCAGGTCCCCGCAGTATTTCTCGTTTCCCAGCATCCGCGCGACGGTGGAGGCGTACCACTGTCCGGCGCCCGTCGCGGTGGGGACGCCCTCCCGCGCCAGCCGCGCCGCGATCGTATGGGGGCTGCGGCCCTCCAGATATTCCCGGAAGATACGGCGGACGGTCTCCGCCTCCTCCGGCACGATCACGAGGCTGCCGGGGCCGTCCCCGCCCGTGTAGCCGAGAAAAGCGTTGTAATTCAGCCGCCCGCGCCCCTGCTGGAAGCCGTACTCGATGCCCATGCGCACGTTGCGGCTGATGGAAGCGCTCTCCTGCTGGGCGATGGAGGCGAGGATCGTCAGCAGCACTTCCCCGGAGGCGTCCAGGGTGTTGATATTTTCCTTTTCAAACACCACCGGGATGCGCAGCTCCTTGAGGCGGCGGATATAGGTCAGACAGTCCAGGGTGTTCCGGGCGAAGCGGGAGATGCTTTTCGTGATAATCATGTCGATCTCGCCACCCTCACAGGCGCGGATCATCCGGTTGAACTCGTCCCGGCCCCGGGTGCTGGTGCCGGAGATGCCCTCGTCGGCAAAGATGCCCGCCAGGGTCCAGCAGGGGTTGGAGCGGATATAGCTGCCGTAGTGGGCGCACTGGGCGGCGTAGCTGGTCTCCTGCTCCTCACTGTCGGTGGACACGCGGCAGTAGGCGCAGACCCGCAGCGGGCGCGCGGGCTGCTCCGGGAGGCGGGCGTCGGGGCGGCGGGTCGCCGCGATCACGGTCACAGTTCCCATGGTTGGCCTCCTTTGTTTTGCGGGATGGAGTGAGAAGGGGTTGCTTGGCGGAAAGCGGAGGCTTCTCCCTCTCCTGCCGCTGCGGCGGCACCCTCCCCCGCTGGGGGAGGGAGGGGAGCGTAGGGGCCGCCGCCCTCGGCGGCCCGTCTTGCGGGCGGCTCAGGGGAGCCGCCCCTACATGCGAAATTGGGAGGGCGGTGGAGAATATTGGCCGGGCCCTTCTCCGGGACGACGCGGGCCAGCTCCGCGGTGAAGCGCTCAACAGGGTCCTCCGGCAAGGGCCCCGGCGGCAGGAGCGTGAACGCGGTCAGAACCGGCAGGGCGGGGATCCGGCGGCGGCCCCGGATGGGCTTTCGCTTCGCCGCCCGCCGCCGCAGCTCGTTCCCCGCCGCCGCGAAGAGCTCCGGCGGCACCAGCGGGGGATAGAAGTCCGTCCCCAGATAGACCGGGTCCAGCAGCAGGCGTTTGCAGCTCATGGGGCAGCGGGGCACGCCGGAGGCGGCGGCGCAGGCCTTCAACGGCAGCCCCGCCGCGCAGAGGCGGAAGAGGCTCAGAAGCCTCGCCTGGGCCTGCGGCTCCGGGCAGGCCCGGCCCAGCTCGATGCGGTATCCGTAGGGCGTCATGCGGTGGGCCTCCCTTCCTGGGCGGGCGGGCACAGGGCTTCCGTCAGGCGCAGCCCGCAGCGGAGCTGAAATTCCATCCGTTCCCGGCTCCAAACCGTCGCGCCCGCGGCCAGCTCCCGGAACAGGGCGCCGTCCTCCGGCCCCCAGACGGCGCGAAGGCCCCGCCGCAGCACCGCGGCCCGGAGCGGCTTCGCCGCCGGCAGGCGTCCGGCCAACTCACTGAGCAGGCCCAGCCGCGCTTCCGCGAAGGCCAGCCGGTTCAGCAGCGTCGTAAAGCAGCTTTGCAGGCTCTCCTCGTCGGTCCGGCCCATCTCGCAAAGCCCCCGCCGGTGCCCGGCGCAGAACCAGAAGGGGCGCGCGCCGCCGCCCCGGTACAGCGGCCCGCCGCAGAGTCCGCAGCGCAGCAGGCCGGAGAAGGGGTAACGGGTGCGGCGCCCGGCGGCGGTCCGGGGAACGCCCAGCGCGGCGGCCCGGCGGTCGATCATCGCGTTGGCGTCCGCGAAGGCGCCGCGGTCCACCAGCGCCGGGTGGTCGTCCGGCTTCCGGTAACGGTCCAGCTCCCCGCGGTTGGGGCGCTGGCGGTAGCGCTCGTCGGTATAGGTGCGCTGGTAGAGACAGTCCCCGGTGTAAAAGGGGTTTCGGGCGACGCGCAGCACGGCGGCGGCGGTCCAGTCCGCGGGGCCCGGAAGGTTCCGGCTCCGGGACCAGGTGGGCAGCCCCGCCCGCGTCAGCTCCGCCGCCACGCAGGTCGCTCCGCGTCCGGCCAGCAGACCGGCAAAGACGCGCCGGACCGCTTCGGCCTCCTCCGGCACCGGGACGAAGCCCGCCGCGCTCCGGCGGTACCCGTAGGGCTCCCGGCCGCCGCGATAGGTGCCCGCGGCGAAGCGCTTGCGGATGCCCCATTTCAAGTTGTCGGAGATGGCTCGGGACTCCTCCTCGGCCAGCGCGGCGAGAATGCTGAGCAGCAGCTCGGATCCCATGCGGTCCGTGCGGAGGTTTTCCTTCTCAAAGCGGACCGCAACGCCCAGAGCGGTGAGCGTGCGGATCATGGACAGGCAGTCCGCGGCGCTGCGGGAGAAGCGGGAGAGGCTTTTGGTGAGGATCAGGTCCACCCGGCCCGCCGCGCAGTCGGCCAGCAGCCTTTGCAGCTCCGGCCGGGACTCCGCCCGGAGGCCGCTGCCGGTCTCCCAATAGATCCCCGCGAAGGTCCAGTCCGGGCGGGAGAGGATGCGGTCGCGGTAGTGGCTGCGCTGGCCGTTGATGGAGCTCTCCTGGCATTCCAGCTCCGTGGAGGTGCGGCAGTAGGCCGCCACCCGGAGCCGGTCCGGCGCGGGGGCGTTCGGCGGGATGCGCTCCACCGGCTTCGCGGGCGCGGCGGGACGGGCCTGGCTGTTGTTCGTCATGATTTCGTCCTCCTGAATTTGTAAATTGGACGGATATTATAACAAACGCGAGCCCCTTATTGACAAAATACCATTCATCCTATAGTATGAAGCCAAGGCAAAAGGCCGCGTCCGGTATACCATATATTATAATTACAGGAGGCTTTCACTATGGAAATGAAGTTTTACGTCTGCGAGCGCTGCGGCAATCTGGTGACCCTGCTGCGGGACAAGCGCGGGAACCTGGTCTGCTGCGGGCAGGATATGAAGGAGCTGATCCCCGGCACCAGCGACGGCGCCCATGAGAAGCACGTCCCCGTCTGGTCCGTGGAGAACGGCGTCGTCACCGTCCAGGTGGGCTCCGTGGAGCATCCGATGCTCGACGCGCACTACATCGAGTGGATCGCCCTGCAGACCAGGCAGGGCTGCCAGCTCTGCAAGCTGCAGCCGGGCCAGGCCCCGAAGGCCACCTTCGCGCTGGCCGAGGGCGACGAGGTCGAGGCCGTGTACGAGTACTGCAACCTCCACGGGCTGTGGAAGGCGTGATCCGGCAAGCAGGCGAACCGCGCTTGTAGGGACGGCTCTCAGCCGTCCGTCTTCCCGGTGCGCCCCGTAGGACGCGATGCCCACATCGCGCCGCCGCCCCGCGCGAAGCGCGGGGCGGAAACCCACAGTCGGCCGTATGGCCCACAGCACCCCATTCAGGGGGGCGGAAGGGTCGGCAGGATCGTTTTGTCGGCGAGGAGCGGAGCGATCTGGGGATCGCTCCCTACGGGCGGACAAGGACCGTTACGCCGCGGACGGCTGAAAGCCGTCCCTACGGTGGCATGTTTCCGTTTAAAATGTAAATTCCACCGCTTGACAAATCCCGCTCCCGGTGATAGAGTATTTCCCGTCAAATCGGCGTCGACGGAGTGTACCGCCTCCCGAGCCGCCCGGGAAACCGGGACGGGTCAAGCCCGTTACAGCTTGGACTGAGTGAAACTCAGGGTGGAACCGTGTCAATTATTGCACCCCTGACCCGTATGGGTCAGGGGTGTCTTATTTTGTATGGAGGACAAATGTGCTATGGACGAGAACAAATTCACGTTTGAGAACCCGGAATACCGCCACACTTATTGGCATTCCTGCTCCCACATCATGGCCCAGGCGGTCAAGCGCCTGTGGCCGGAGGTCAAGCTGGCCATCGGCCCCGCCATCGCCGAGGGCTGGTATTACGACCTCTACGCGCCCTTTGCCTTCACCCCGGAGGACCTGGAGAAGATCGAGGGCGAGATGCGGAAGATCTGCAAGGAGAAGCTGAAGATCGAGCGCTTCGAGCTGCCCCGGGACGAGGCCCTGGAATTCATGAAGGACGAGCCCTTTAAGGTCGAGCTCATCACCGATCTGCCGGAGGGGGAGACCATCAGCTTCTACAAGCAGGGCGAGTTCACCGACCTCTGCGCCGGGCCGCATCTGGATTCCACCGGGCGCGTCAAGGGCAACGCGATCAAGCTGCTGGCCTGCAACGCCAGCTACTGGCGCGGCGACGCGAAGCGGGAGAGCCTGCAGCGCATCTACGGCATCGCCTTCCCGAAGAAGGACGAGCTGGACGCCTACGTGCAGCGGCTGGAGGAGGCGAAGAAGCGCGACCACCGCAAGATCGGCCGCGATATGCAGCTCTTCATGACCGACGAACTGGTGGGCCGCGGCCTGCCGATGTTCCTGCCCCGCGGCTACACGATCTGGCGCGAGCTGGAAAACTGCATCCGCGACAAGGAGCTGCGCCTGGGCTATCAGCACGTGATGACGCCCTGCGTCGGCACGGTGGAGCTGTACAAGACCTCCGGCCACTGGGATCACTACAAGGCGAACATGTTCCCGGCCATGGAGGTCGAGGACGAGATGTACGTCCTGCGCCCGATGAACTGCCCGCACCACATGCGCATCTACGCCAGCCGCCCCCACTCCTACCGCGACCTGCCGCTGCGCATCGGCGAGATCGCCCACGACTTCCGCTATGAGGCCAGCGGCACCCTGAAGGGCATCGAGCGCGGCCGCCACTTCTGCCAGAACGACGCCCACCTGTTCGTCACCCC